>CAZPFD010000109.1:1170-11665 GCA_964585725.1 uncultured Ectothiorhodospiraceae bacterium
CCTAGCGATGGCCGGCCGGCCGCTCTTGGCGTTCGGCGCCAGGTCCGCTCGTGCGGCACAGGGTATCGAGTTGGAGATACGCGCCGCCCGGCGAGTTCCCGCGGCATGCCTCTCGGTCGGCGGCTGCTACCGGTAGCAGCCGATGGGCTCCCCGGTCGGCGTGCCATCCACGGGAGAACAGCTATCTCGAGCGGGCCATCGTGGAGATGGGCGACACCGGATCAGGCTTTCGGGGCCCACGCAGGTTTAGAATATGCCACCTGCCCGGTGCCTGGCCGTGCGTGAGGGTGTTCTCGCGGGAGTCCCGGGGAACCGGGTGTCGCGGCGACCGGGGAGGGCAATCAGCGCGTGGACGCGGCCGACAATGGTGCCGAGGAGAGGACTTGAACCTCCACGGGGTGACCCCCACTAGCACCTGAAGCTAGCGCGTCTACCAATTCCGCCACCTCGGCCTGTTGACGCCGCCGCACGAGACACACACCAGCGTCGCCCCTCAGGAGGGAACAGCAAGGCAATGGAATGTATTCGGGGGAGAAACCCTTGTCAATGAAGTCACCTGACCTGCCCCGCCGCGACCCCTTCGGGGCGCGCGAGGCGCGCAAGTACGAGCGTCCCATCGCCAGCCGCGAGTACCTGCTCATGCTGCTCTCCGAGCAGGGGGCGCCCATGGCCTTCGAGGACATCGCGCAGGCTCTCGACATCCACGAGGCCGAGCAGCTCGAGGCCTTGCGCCGGCGTCTCGGCGCCATGGAGCGTGACGGCCAGGTCATCCGCAATCGGCGCGGGAGCTACGGGCCGCTCCAGAAGATGGATCTGGTGCGGGGGCGGGTCGTGGGCCACCGGGAGGGCTTCGGATTCCTGGTGCCGGACAGCGGCGGCCCCGATCTGTACCTGCCGCCGCGACAGATGCGCATGCTGCTGCACGGAGACCGCGCGGTGGTGCGGATCACCGGGGTCGATGCGCGCGGGCGCAAGGAGGCGGCGCTCGTGGAGGTGCTCGAGCGCAACACCTCCCAGGTGGTGGGGCGGTTCTTCCGCGAGCGCGGGGTGGGGTTCGTCGAGCCGCACAACCGGCGCATCCACCAGGACGTCGTCATCCCCTCCGAGGGGTCCGGGGGGGCCGGTGACGGCCAGGTGGTGGTGGCCGAGATCACCGAGCAGCCGAGCAAGCGCGCGCAGCCCATCGGGCGCATCGTGGAGATCCTGGGCGATCGCATGGCGCCCGGGATGGAGATCGACGTGGCCATTCGCGCCTACGAGCTGCCGGGGAAGTGGCCGCAGGCCGCGCGCGCCGAGGCGGCCCGCTTCGCCCCGACCGTGCGCGCCTCGCAGACGCGCGGGCGCGAGGATCTGCGGGAGCTGCCCCTGGCGACCATCGACGGCGCCGATGCCCGCGACTTCGACGACGCGGTGTACTGCGAGCGCACGCGCAGCGGCTGGAAGCTCCTCGTGGCCATCGCCGACGTATCCTCGTACGTCGCGCCCGGCGCGGCGCTCGACGAGGAGGCGCTGCGCCGGGGCAACTCGGTCTACTTCCCGGGGCGGGTGATCCCCATGTTGCCCGAGGAGCTCTCCAACGGGCTTTGCTCGCTCAACCCGGAAGTGGATCGCTTGTGTTTGGTGTGCGAGATGCGCATCACGCGCGAAGGCAAGGTGACGCGCTCGCGGTTCTTCGAGGCCGTGATGCGTTCCCACGCGCGGCTCACCTACGACGAGGTGGCGGCCATGGTGGTCGAGCGCCGCGCCAAGGCGCGGCGCGCGCGCGGGGAGCTCGTGCCGCATCTCGACGAGCTGCACGCGCTCTACCGCGCGCTCAAGAAGGCGCGCCGCCAGCGCGGCAGCATCGATTTCGAGACCACCGAAACGCGCATCATTTTCGGCGAGGCCGCCAAGATCGATCGCATCGAGCCGGTGCAGCGCAACGACGCCCACCGCATCATCGAGGAGTGCATGGTGGCCGCGAACGTGGCGGCGGCGCGCTTCCTGCAAAAGCACAAGATCCCCGCCCTGTACCGCGTGCACGAGGGGCCGAGCGCGGACAAGCTCGAGGACCTGCGCACGTTCCTGGGCGAGCTCGGCCTGCGCCTGGGCGGGGGCAAGCGCCCGGAGCCCCGGCACTACGCGGCGTTGCTCGAGCGGATCGCGGGTCGTCCCGAGGCGCACCTCATTCAAACGGTGCTCCTGCGCTCGCTCGCGCAGGCCGTCTACAGCCCGGACAACATCGGGCACTTCGGCCTCTCGCTGCCGAGCTACGCGCACTTCACCTCGCCCATCCGGCGCTACCCGGACCTGCTCGTGCACCGGGGCATACGCCACGTGCTGAAGGGCGGCGAGCCCGATCGCTTCAGCTACGGCCACGACGACATGGTTCCCCTCGGGGAGCACTGCTCCATGACCGAGCGGCGGGCGGACGATGCCACGCGCGACGCCGTGGACTGGCTGAAGTGCGAGTTCATGCTCGACAAGGTCGGCGAGGTGTTCACCGGCATCGTGAGCGCGGTGACCTCCTTCGGTCTGTTCGTCGAGCTCGACGACGTCTACGTGCAGGGCCTGGTCCACGTCTCCGCCCTGGGCGACGACTATTTCCACTTCGATCCCGCGCGCCACCGGCTCGAGGGCGAGCGCACCCGCACGATGTTCCGGCTGGCGGATCCCGTGACCGTGCGCGTGGTGCGGGTGGATCTGGACGAGCGCAAGATCGACTTCGAGCTGCTCGAGGGCCGCGTGCGCGGGAGCCGCGGCCGCAGCCGCTCGCGCTTCCCGCGCACCTCCCGCCGATGACTCGTTCCGCCGTGTTCGACAAAAAGCGGAACCACGAAGGACACGAAGGGCACGAAGCGAACAAGAATCGAATGCATCACGGTTGAAAATCGTTCCCGCGAGGCCGGCGCTTTACAGGCGCGATTGGCTTTTCCCATTTTCTTCGTGACCTTCGTGCTCTTCGTGGTTGAGATACATGGCGAAAGAGCTGGTTTTTGGCTGGCACACGGTGGGCGCGCTGTGCGAGCGCGACCCGGCCGGCGTTACCGAGATCTGGGTGCGGCAGGGCCGCCACGATCCGCGCAGCGAGCGGGTGCTGGCGCTCGCGGCCCGGCACGGCATCGCCGTGCACCGGGCCTCGTCGCGGGCGCTGGATCGCATGGCCGGGGGCGCGCACCACCAGGGCGTGGTGGCGGCCTACAAGGCGGTGAGCCCCGAGGCGCCCGCCCCGGACCTGGAAGAGGTCCTGGCGAGAGCGTCCGGGCCGGTCCTGCTCCTGGTGCTGGACGGGGTGCAGGATCCCCACAACCTCGGCGCGTGCCTGCGCACCGCCGATGCCGCGGGGGTCGACGCGGTGGTCATACCGCGCCATCGCGCCGCCGGGCTCACCCCGGGGGCGCGCAAGGCGGCGGCCGGAGCCGCCGGCTCGGTGCCCCTGCAGCGGGTCACCAACCTGGCGCGCACCCTGGACGGGCTGCGCGCAGCGGGGGTGCGCGTGGTCGGCGCCGCCGGCGACGCCGAGCGCTCGCTGTTCGAGGCCGACCTGAGGGGCCCCCTCGCCCTGGTGCTCGGAGGTGAGGAGCACGGCCTGCGCCGGCTCACGCGGGAGCAGTGCGACGCTCTGGTGCGCATTCCCACGAGCGGGCGAACGTCCACCCTCAACGTCTCGGTGGCGGCGGGGGTGTGCCTGTTCGAAGCGCTGCGCCAGCGCCGGGGATGAAAATTGCAAGCCTTTGGGTTATCTCGTAAACTTTTACGGTTCCGGGTCGAGCCTGGCTCGGCCCGTCCTTGCCGCAGCCCCGCGCCAGCGGGGAGCGCTGCGGCTTAGCGGCTCCGCTGCCGGCGAGGCGCTAATCCACAAGGGGCATGTCATGAGACACTACGAAATCGTCTTTCTGGTGCATCCCGATCAGAGCGAGCAGGTGCCCGCGATGATCGAGCGCTACCGCTCCATCATCGAGTCCGACAGCGGGCGCATCCATCGGCTCGAGGACTGGGGTCGCCGCCAGCTGGCTTATCCGATCAACAAGGTCCACAAGGCCCACTACGTGCTCATGAACATCGAGTGCACGTCGGGGGTGCTGGAGGAGATCAAGAGCGCTTTTCGGTTCAACGACGCAGTCCTGCGCGACCTCATCATCTCCCGGCCGGAGGCCGTCACCGAGCCGTCTCCGCTCGCCAAGGCCAAGGACGAGCGCGAGGAGGAGGGCGGCCCGCGCGAGCGCCGTGAGCGCCCGCGCGGCGGGCGCCGCGAGGAACGCGCGAGCGCTTCCGAGACGGTGACGGAGGAAGGGGAGACCGACTGAGAAGGTCTCCCTCGGCAACCGAGAAGAGAGGTCAATACGAATGGCACGTTTTTTCCGCCGCAGACGCTACTGCCGGTTCACCGCGGAAGGGGTCAAGGAGATCGACTACAAGGATATCGGGACCCTGCGCCAGTACATCACCGAAACCGGAAAAATCGTCCCCAGCCGCATTACCGGCACTCGCTCGCGGTACCAGCGGCAGTTGGCACGCGCCATCAAGCGCGCCCGCTATCTGGCGCTACTGCCCTACTGCGATCACCACTGAGCGGCTTGACTCGCTGCGGGGTTCGCGGTGCGCGCATTCCTGGCGTATGTGATGCGCGGCCGCATGGAGGCGATCACCGCCTCCTCGGTTTGCGCGGCGCTCTCGCTCCTGCTGCCGCCGATCAGCTACCTGAGCGGTGCCGTGGTCGCCCTGGCGACACTGCGCAACGGGGTGGTGGAGGGGGCGATCGTCATCGCCGGCTCCGCTGCGCTCGCCGGCGCCTTCACGTGGTTCCTGGTCGGCACGCCGTATCCCGTGATCGCCTTTGCCGCGGTCACCTGGCTGCCGGTGTGCCTGCTGGCCGCGGTGCTGCGCATGACCGCTTCGCAGGGCGCGGCGCTGGTCGCGGCGGCGGCGATGGGTGCGGCGCTGACCGTCGCGTTCCATCTGACGCTGGGCGATCCGGCCGCCTGGTGGCGCGAGGTCCTGGGCGAGTTCATCGATCAGCGCTTCGCCCCCGCCGATACCGCGGCGCAGGCGCGCATCGACGAGCTGCTCGAGGTGTGGGCGCCTGCGATGACCGCGTTTCTGGGCGCGGCCGTGGCGCTCGGGTTGGTGCTGACGTTGCTGCTCGCGCGCTGGTGGCACGCGCTCCTGGACAACCCCGGCGGGTTCGGGAGGGAGTTCCGCGAGCTGCGCATCGATCGCCGGGTGGGCGGCGCGGTCGTGCTCATTGCGCTCGCGGCGCTGCTGTTCAACCGCGCGACGGGCGGGCTGGCCGCCGATCTGCTGGCCCCGGCGGTGACCATCTATCTGTTTCAGGGCCTTGCGGTGGCGCATGCCTTTGTCGCAGCCCGCAATGCGTCGGTGTGGTGGCTGGTGGGGCTGTACGTGGCGCTGGGACTGCTGCCCCCGCACGTGGGGGTGCTACTGGCCTGTGTGGGATTCGTCGACGGCTGGATGGATTTTCGCCGGCGCTGGGCGTGAAGTCGGAGGACGCCGCCCGTTCGTTGGCTGAAGGCGCGGCGTCGAAAGAAAGGGAGTGGTGGAGATGCAGGTGATCCTGTTGCAGAAGGTGCAGAACGTGGGTGAGCTGGGCGAGACCGTGGACGTCAAGTCGGGCTTCGCCCGTAACTATCTCATCCCCCAAGGCATGGCCGCGGCGGCGACGCCCGAGAACGTGGCCGCCTTCGAGGAGCGACGCGCGGAGCTCGAACGCCAGCAGGCCGAAGCGCTGGCCACGGCGCAGGCGCGCGCCGAGTCCTTGAGCGGCATGGCGGTGACCATCGCGCGCAAGGCGGGAGAGGAGGGCAAGCTGTTCGGCTCGGTCGGCACCCAAGACATCGCCGAGGCGATCACCGAGGCGGGCGTGCTGGTGGAGAAGCACGAGGTCCGCTTGCCCGAGGGGCCGTTGCGCCAAACAGGTGATTACCAGATCGACATCCACCTGTACTCGGGCGTCACGGTGACGGTCGGCGTTACGGTAACGCCCGAGAGCGGCTGAGCACGCGTTGCACGGCGGGGTGTTTTTGCACCTCGCCTGTTGTATCCTGCGGGACAAGGGAATGCTCCTTCCGCGGCGGCTCGCAGAGCCAAGATAACAACGCCCGAACGCCCCGCCCACGGCCGTGCGCGAACCTTGCGGACTCCTTGTCCGTTCGCGGCCCGCGAGCGAGCAGGGCCCTTCGGCAGCGCGAGGATCAGGTGGGCTATGCAGGAATCCCTCTCCCCGGAGCGAGTCGAATTCGCCGGCTCCGCGCTCAAGGTGCCGCCACACTCCGTCGAGGCCGAGCAGTCCGTGCTGGGCGGGCTGATGCTCGACAACGTAGCCTGGGATCAGATCGCGGACATCGTCGGACGCAACGACTTCTACCGCCGCGATCACCGATTGATCTTTGCCGCCATCGACGCCCTCGCCGAGCAGGGCAATCCGTTCGACGTCGTGACGGTCTCGGAGTGGCTCGCGAACAACAAGCAGCTCGAGGACGCGGGCGGGCTCGCGTATCTGGGTGAGCTCGCGCGCAACACGCCGAGCGCCGCCAACATCGCCGCGTACGCCGCCATCGTGCGCGAGCGATCGGTGCTGCGCCAGCTCATCCGCACCGGCACCGACATCGCCAACAGCGCCTTCAACACGGAAGGCCGCAGTGCCCCCGAGCTGCTCGATCACGCCGAGCGGCTGGTGTTCGAGATCGCCGAGCAGGGCAGCCGCAGCACGCGCGGCTTCGCCTCCATCAAGGACGTGCTGGTCGACGTCGTCGATCGCATCGATACGCTGTTCCACCGCGACAACCCGATCACCGGGGTCGCCACCGGCTTCGCCTCGCTCGACATGAAGACGTCCGGTTTGCAGCCGAGCGATCTGATCATCATCGCGGGGCGGCCGTCGATGGGCAAATGCATCGTCGCCGGCAGCCGCATCCTCGACCCGCTGAGCGGGCGCCTGGAGCCGATCGAGGAGCGGGTGCGTGCGCGCAAGGGCAGCGTGTTGAGCCTGAACCGCAGCGGCAAGCTCGAGGCGGCGACGGCGGACGGTTTTCTGGACGACGGGCGCAAGCCCGTGTACAGGGTGCGTACGGCGCTGGGGCGCGAGATCACCGCGACCTTGAGCCACCCTTTCCTCACGATCGAAGGCTGGCAACCGCTCGGGAAGCTGCGAGCGGGCGATCGCATCGCGGTGCCGCGGGAGCTCCCCGTCTTCGGCCAGCGCTCGTTGCCGGAGCACGAAGTCAAGCTCATGGCTTACTTCATCACGGACGGCGGGTTGACCCAGGGGATGCCGCGCTTCACGAATGCGAACCCGCGCATCCGCCGGGACTTCTGCGACGCGGTGCGCCGTTTTCGAGGGGTTCGATGTCGCGTGGCGGATTCGAACGGGACGCGCACGCCGACTCTGTCCGTGAGCCGCGATCCCGGCCCCATCACGCGGGCGCGCATGCGCTTCGCCGCTCGCCTGCGCGAGGAGATCCGCCGCCAGACGCTCACCCTGCACGCACTCGCCCGCGAGCTCGGGGTGGCCGTCGCCACCGTGCACTATTGGACGAGGGGCGTATCCGCACCCGCGCCGGCCGCCCTCGCACGGCTGTCGGAGACGCTCGGGATCGCGCCGGGCACATTGGCTTCGGACGCGGACGGCTCCATCCATCGCCGCGCGGACAGCCCGGTGACGGTGTGGCTGCGCGCGCTCGGCCTATGGGGCAGGGGCGCCCACGCGAAGCGAGTCCCCGAGGTCGTCTTCGAGCTGCCCAGGGACCAGCTCGCGCTCTTTCTCAACCGGAGCTTCGCCTGCGACGGCAGCATCTACGTGCAGAACGGCGATCAGGTTGGGATCTCCTACTCGACGGTCAGCTTCGATCTGGCGCGCGACGTGCAGCATCTGCTGCTTCGCTTCGGAATTGTGGCGAATCTTCGCACGCGGAGCATCCGCCATGCCGGAACACGCCGCACCGCCTACGAGCTGCGCGTCATCCGTCAGGAGGACGTGCGCCGATTCGCCGGGCAGATCGGGATCTTCGGCAAAGAAGCGGCGGCGGAGAAGGCTCTCGCAATGAGCCTGACCAAGCGCCCCAAAGTGAACCTCGATACCGTGCCGGCGGGCGTTTGGAAGCTCATCGAGGCGAAGAAGGGCGCTCGCTCTTGGAGCGACATCGGGCATGCGCTGGGACTCGGTGAAGGTCCGAATCTGCACGCGCATCGTCGTGGGCTCAGCCGCGACCGGTTGCGGCGGATAGCGGAGATACTGGACGATGCGGAGCTCGCCAACCTGGCGCACAGCGACATCTACTGGGACCGCATCGTCGACATTTCGTATGTCGGTTCCCGGCGCGTGTACGACCTGACGGTGTCGGAGCATCACAACTTCATCGCGGACGACATGATCGTTCACAACACCGCCATGGCGATGAACATCATCGAGCACGCCGCCATCAAGGACAAGATGACGGCGGCGGTGTTCAGCATGGAGATGCCCGCGGAGCAGCTCGGCATGCGCATGATGTCGTCGCTGGGACGCATCGACCAGCACAAGGTGCGCACGGGCAAGCTCGACGACGACGACTGGCCCCGGCTCACCTCGGCGGTGAGCATGCTGAACGACACCAAGATCTTCATCGACGATACGCCCGCATTGACGCCGGGCGAGCTGCGCGCGCGCTGCCGGCGCCTCAAGCGCGAGCACGACCTGGGGCTCGTGGTCGTGGACTATCTCCAGCTCATGCAGGTGCCCGGCACCAAGGAGAACCGCGCCACCGAGATTTCCGAGATCTCGCGCTCGCTCAAAGCTCTCGCCAAGGAGCTGGCCGTGCCCGTGGTGGCGCTCTCGCAGCTCAACCGCAGCCTCGAGAGCCGCCAGGACAAGCGGCCCGTGATGTCGGATCTTCGCGAGTGTGTGCCCGGCGACACGCTGGTGATGCTCGCCGACGGGCGCCGCGTGCCGATACGGGAGCTTGTCGGGCGCACGCCGAGAGTGCTCGCCGTCGCTTCCGATCAGAAGGTCGTGGAAGCGAGTGCAGATAAAGTCTGGAAAGTCGGCGAGCGTGACGTCTTCGAGATCACTCTCGCCAGCGGCCGTAAGACTCGAGCGACGGCTGGCCATCGGTTCTGGACCGAGAAGGGATGGCTACGGCTTTGCGACCTTCGGACCGGCATACGTGTCGCTTTGGCGCGCCAGCTCGCGCAGCCCCGGAGGCCGGTGCACTGGCCGGAGCACGAGGTGGGGTTGCTGGCTCATCTAATCGGTGATGGCAGTTACCTCAACCATCAGCCCCTGCGCTACACGACGACCAGTGAAGCAAATAGCGAGTATGTGCAGCGCGCCGCGGAGAAGATGGGCGTCACCGTCAAGCGTCATGCTGGTCGGGGCCGGTGGCATCAGCTCGTCTTCAGCGGCAACGGAAACCGTTGGCACCCGGCGGGGGTCAACCGATGGTTGAGAGAGCTCGGTATTTTCGACCAGCGCTCGTACCAGAAGCGCATTCCGAATGCGGTCTTTCGTCTGAGCGACGAGCAGATCGCGCTATTTCTGCGGCATCTATGGGTGACCGATGGGTGTATCTGGCACAACTCTGGAATGAGCCGCTGGCGGATCTTTTATTCCACCAGCTCCGAAGGGCTGGCCAACGACGTTATGGCGCTGCTGCTTCGACTGGGTATCGTGGCGAGACTGGCGCGTGCGCACAAGCAGGGTTATCGACCGAGTATCCATGTCGTCGTGTCCGGTAACGAGTACCAGCGCCGCTTTCTTACTACTGTGCGGGGTTTCGGGACGCAGGAAGAACGTGCTGCCAAGCTTTTCGCGCACCTGGAGGGAATCACGTCGAATACCAACGTGGATACACTGCCGGCAGCGCTATTCGAACAAGTCAAAGCCCAAATGCGCGCGCAAGGCGTCACCCACCGGGAGATGGCTCGTTTGCGAGGCACTGCTTACGGTGGCTCGTCTCATTTCAGCTTTGCGCCCTCACGGAGCATGCTGGGCGAATATGCCCGGCTGCTCCACGATCCTGAACTGGCTGAGTGGGCCGAGAGCGGTCTCTTCTGGGATCCAGTGACCGCGATTACCCCTGCGGGACGGGAGACGGTCTACGACCTGACGGTGCCGGGGCCGGCTTCGTGGCTTGCGGATGGTATCGTATGTCACAACTCGGGCGCCATTGAGCAGGATGCGGACGTGATTCTCTTCATCTACCGCGACGAGGTGTACGACGAGGACAGCCCGGACAAGGGCAAGGCGGAGATCATCATCGGCAAGCAGCGCAACGGCCCCATCGGCAAGGTCATCCTCACCTTCCTCGATCGCCACACCCGCTTCGAGAACTACGCCCCCGAAGATCTGAGCGACGGATACTATTCATGACCCGCCCCGTACGGGCGATCATTCACCTCGCGGCCCTGCGCCACAATCTGCGGCGGGTGCGCCAGAGCGCGCCGCGGCGCCGCGTGCTCGCGGTGATCAAGGCCAACGCCTACGGGCACGGCGCGGTGCCGGTGGCCTAGGCGTGCCTGG
>CAZPFD010000110.1:0-11640 GCA_964585725.1 uncultured Ectothiorhodospiraceae bacterium
ATGGTCTTTCTTGTATCGCGAGAAGGCGGCAACGCTCAGGCGCCGCGCTCGGGTGCAGGGTGGACGATCTCCTCCGGCGGGGCCCTCTCCCCGCTTCCGAGGCGATATGTTATTAAGAATAGGATGACCATACCATAGGTTGCGAGCACGGTGCGTCGCGGAGCACCCGGACGAACGGAAGCGGCGCGTGCGCCAGGGCCCACGGATACTCAGGTGACAACGGATGCACCCTAGATCGGCGGGTCGGGGACGGAGCACGGGCGGCGGCGCCCGGGCGCCGCGGGGGCGTCAGCCGCGCGTGCGCTTTCTCCCGGCCGGCGACTGCGCTCTGGTGGTGGAGTTCGGCAACCGCGTGGATCGGGCGCTGAATGCCCGGGTGCTGGCACTGGCCGAGCGCGTCGACGCCGCGGGCATCGCCGGGGTGGTGGAGACGGTGCCCACCTTCCGCTCCCTCACCGTGCACTACGACCCCCTGCTGACCAGCGGCGCGAAGCTCACCCGCGCGCTGCGCGCGCTGGCGGCGGCCGCGGAGACCGCCCCACGCCCGGCGCGGCGCTGGCAGGTTCCGGTGTGCTATCACCCGAGCCACGCCCCCGACCTCGGCGAGGTCGCGCAGCGCTCGGGGCTCACCCCCGAGGAGGTGGTCTCCCTGCACGCCTCCGTGAGCTACTACGTGTACATGCTCGGCTTTCTGCCCGGCTACCCGTACATGGGAGACGTGCCCGCGCCGCTCGTGCTCCCCCGGCGCGAGAACCCGCGCCTGCGGGTTCCGCCGGGCGCGGTGGGCATCGCCACCACGCTGACCGCCATCTACCCGCTGGAGAGCCCCGGGGGCTGGCACCTCATCGGGACCACCCCCGCGCGCATCTTCGACCTGGGCTGGACGCCGCCCGCGCTGTTCGCCCCGGGGGACAGCGTCGCCTTCACGGCCATCACCCCCGAAGAGTTCGAGACCATCAGCGCGGACAGCGCCGCCGGGCGTTACCGCGTGCCGTGCGAGCAGGAGGCGCCGTGCAACCCACGCTGAAGGTGGTGGCGCCCGGCACCCACACCACCGTGCAGGATCTGGGACGGCGCGGATACCAGCACCTGGGGGTGCCGGTCTCCGGGGCGCTCGATCCGCTGAGTCTGCGCATCGCCAATGCCCTGGTGGGCAACCCCCAGGCGACCCCGGCGCTCGAGATCCTCTACCAGGGTCCCACGCTCGAGGTGCATGCCGAGCGCGTGCGCGTGGCGCTGGCGGGCAGCGACGCGGGGCTGGAGATCCCCGGGGAGGGGAGCGGGGTGACCGCGTCGTGGCGCAGTCTCTGCCTGCGGCGGGGTCAGACGCTGCGCGTCCCGAGGCTGGAGGATTCCGCGTGTGCGTATCTGGCGGTGGCGGGCGGCTTCGCCCTGGAGGCGTGCCTGGGCAGCGCGTCCACCTACGTGCGCGGGGCCATCGGGGGTTACCACGGCCGTGCGCTCCAGCGCGACGATGCGCTGCCTTTGAACATCGCCGAGGCGCCGGCGCGCGAGGAGCTGCGCATGCGGCTCCCGCCGCGCCGCCCGGCGTGCCCGACCCTGCGCGTGGTGCTGGGCCCCCAGCACGACTATTTCACCGCCGCCGCGGTGCGCGCCCTGCTGGGGTCGGTGTACGTCGTATCGGCCGAGTCCGATCGCATGGGGATGCGTCTCGAGGGCCCGCGCCTCGAGCACCGGGACAGCTACAACCTCGTCTCCGACGCGCTGCCGCTGGGAGCCATTCAGGTGCCCGGCTCCGGACAGCCCATCCTGCTCCTCAACGATCGCCAGACGACCGGCGGCTATCCCAAGATTGCGACGGTGGCCTCGGCCGACTGCTGGCTGGCCGGACGCGCGCGCCCGGGCGACGCCATGCGTTTCCGCGCGGTGCGCGTGGATGAGGCGGAGCAGGTGCGCCGCGAGCAGGAGGCCCGGCTGCAGGCGCTGGACGCCGCATTCGTGCGCGCACCGCCGGCGCCGACGGGCCTCGATGAAGAGGCGCTCTACCGCGAGAATCTGGTGAGCGGGGTGTGGTACGGGGAGGGCTGACCGCTGCGCTCGGTCTATGACCGGGGCGGGAGGGCACTATAATGGGGCGGGAGTGACGGAAGACGGGATGATGAGCACACTCGCCGAGACCTACAAGCGCAGTCCGATACCCCTCTATCTGCAAGTCGCCGCCGCTCTGCGCCGGCGCATCGAGACCGGCCACTGGGAGCCGGGCGAGAAGATATCCACCCTCGAGGAGCTGGAGAGCGAGTTTCAGGTGGCTCGCGTCACCGTGCGCCAGGCCATCGACCTGCTGCAGAAGGAAGGGCTCGTGCGCCGCCAGCAGGGCAAGGGCACCTTCGTCGCCCACGACATCCGTGACAAGCACTGGTTGCGGCTGGAGACGGAGTGGCCGGCTCTCATCTCGACCATCAAGGACAACGTGCCGCGCTTCGTGGCGGTGAGGAACGCGGCGCCCGAGCCGCGCCTCGAACCCGGCGAAGGGCGCCCGGCGCAGAGGTACAAGTACCTGCGCAGCGTCCAGTCCCGTGACCGGGAGCCGTTCGCGGTCGCCGGCGTGCACATCGCCCGCGACATCTACGACCGCGCGCCGCAGGCCTTCGGCTCGCGCACGGCGCTGCCCATCCTGGTGGACATGGACGATGTGACCATCGCCCGGGCCCACCAGACGCTGGTCATCGGCGCGGCGGACGCGGAGACCGCGGAGCTCCTGAAAATTCCGCTGAACGCGCCGACCGCCGAGGCGCACTGCGTGGTGGTGGACGAGGACGGCGTCGCCGTCTACGTCGCGGACATCACCTATCGCGGCGACTGCATCAAGCTCGACATCGACCTGTTCGACCGCAGCAAACGCTGACCGCCCGCGTGCGCGGGCCTGCACCGGGGGCGTGCGCGGCGAGCCCGGGAACGGGGGTCAGAGCAGCCAGGGCGGCTCCTGCCCCGGCGCCAGCACCGCCACGGCCGTCCCCAGGGACTGCGCCGCGCCGACAATCGCCCAGGCGTCTCCCCGGAACTCCGGGACGACGCCTGCGGTCTTCCAGTGGGCGAGGGTGGCGTCGAGATCCTCGCTCTCCACGCCCAGGGCGGCGAAAGAGGGCGGCGGCACGTCGGCCGCGCCGGGCACGGCACCCGGGGGCAGGAGGGCGACCCGCCCGCGTGCGGTCTCGATCAGGCGCCCGCGCCCGCGCGGGCGCGCGGCCAGCCCGGTGAAGCGGGTGAAGCGCTCGGCCGCCTCCTCGACGTCCGCCACGCACAGGGCCACGTCGGTCAGCGCGCGAGCACGGCAGGGATGGTGCATCCAGCGGCGCTGCCACAGGAGCTCGGGCGTATGGTGGGCGAGCATCTGGATGCGGCCCTCGGGCATGGCGCCCGGGCGGATGCGCAGCACCGAGAAGCGCAGCAGGCCCGGCCCATGCTCGGTATCGATGGTGCGCTGGAGGGCCACCATGGGCTGGGGCTCGAACCCCGCCGCTGCCAGGCGCGCGCGGTGCGCCTCGGGGTCGGCGCAGGAGAAGGCGAGCAGGTGCACGCCCGTGTAGCGGGCGACGGCCGCCTCGAACTGCTCGACCAGCGGCGTGCGCGCCTCGCCGGTGGTGGTCAGGATCTCGATGTAGCCGCGCTCGAGCAACGCGCAGCGATTGGCCATACCCACGGGCGCGGGCGGCTCGCCCGGTCCGCGGGGGTTGGTCTGGGGCGTGAGCGGGGAGAGGGTGAAGCCGAGGCGCGTCATCGCCTGCTCGGCGTCCGGCATGCGCGGCGCAAAGTAGGCCACGTGATCGACGAAGATCTCGTCCCCTGACGGCAGCTGGCGGTCTTGCATGTTGATAGAGCTCGCCCCCCGGTGTGCACGGATGAACGGATGAGAGGATGACCGAAGCGCCGACCAACCTGGGTCTCCTGTTCGCGCACAATCTCGAGCGCGAGACGCCGGCGGCCATCGACCTGCGCCGCCCCGAGCGCCCCCGGACGGTTACTTTCCGCGAGCTGGACGCCCGCTGCAACGCCGTGGCGCGGGGGCTCTCGGCGCGCGGCCTGGGCCCGGGGGACCGCCTCGCGGTCCTGGCGCTGAATCGCATCGAGTACGTGGAAGCGCTCTTCGGCGCCCTGCGCGCCGGCTGCGTCGCGGTGCCCATCAACGTCAAGCTGCCGCGCGAGACGGTGCGCCTGATTCTAGCGGATTCCGGGGCGCGGCTCGCCTTCGTGGAGGGCCCGTCTCGGGATCTGGTGGGCGGCGACGTGCCCGTGGTCGACCTGGACGTGGACTACGAGGCCTTCCTCGACCCCGGACCCTTCGAGGCGGTGACGGTCGCGCCCGAGCAGGTTTCCATGCAGCCGTACACGGCCGGCACCACCGGCCGGCCGAAAGGCGTGCTGCTCACCCACCGCGGGCAGGGCTGGGCGGCGCGCGCGCTCACCCGCCACCGGCGCATCGACGCCGACGAGCGCATCCTGATCTCGGCGCCGTTCTTCCACAAGAACGCCCTGGTGGCCATCAAGACGAGCCTCTACCCGGGCGCGTGCCTGGTGATCCTGCCGCGTTTCGACGCCCGCGCCTCGCTCGAGGCCATCGAGCGTTATCGCGTCACCATGCTCACCGGCGTGCCCACCATGCTGCATCTGATGCTGGACGAGGCCGAGCGTTCGGGTCCCTGGGATCTGTCCGCGGTGCGCACCGTCAGCATGGGGTCCTCGCCCGCGTCGGACGTCCTCCTGGCACGCATCGCGCGCGCTTTTCCGGGAGCGCGCATCCAGCTCAACTACGGCATCACCGAGGGCGGCCCCATCATGCTCGGGTGGTTCCACCCCGAGGACAAGCCGCGGCCTTTGAACAGCGTGGGCTATCCCATGCCGGATTGCGAGTATCGCTTCGAAGGCGGGCCCCACGACCGCGAGGGCGAGCTGGTGGTGCGCAACCCGGGGGTCGCGCTCGGCTACCACAATCTTCCCGAGATGACCGCCGAGCGTTTCCGGGACGGGTGGTTCCGCACGGGAGACATCCTGCGCCAGGACGAGGAGGGATGGTTCTACTTCGTGGGGCGCGTCGACGACATGTTCGTCACCGGTGGCGAGAACGTGTATCCGGGCGAGGTGGAGGCCGTGCTCGAGCGCCATCCCGACGTGGTGCAGGCCACCGTGCTGCCGTTCCCGCACGAGGTGAAGGGCATGGTACCCTACGCGTTCGTCGTCGCACGCCCCGGTTCCCCCCCGGACGAAGAGGCCATCAAGGCCCACGTCCTGGCGCACGCGCCCGCCTACATGCACCCGCGCCGGGTCTTCTTCGTCCCCGGGATCCCGCTGACGGGTACGAACAAGGTGGACCGCGAGGCCCTGCGGCGCGTGGCTGCGTCGGATGCAGGGATTGCCGAGGAGTGAGCCCATGGCCGAGAACCGCATGACCTTCGATGAGCTGGAGGCGCGCATGACCGTGGCCCCGTTTCACCGCTGGCTGGGCCTCAAGCTGCTGTCCATGGACGAGAGCGGCATCCAGGTGGGGGTCACCTGGCGCGAGGAGTTCGCGGTCAACCCCGACAAGCACTACACCCACGGCGGCATCCTCGCCACGGTCATCGACGTCGCCGCGGACTATGCGCTCTGCGCGCGCTTCGGCCGCCCGGTGCCCACCGTGGACCTGCGCGTGGACTATCACCGCGCCGCCATGCCGGGCGATCTGCGCGTGGACGCGCGCCCCATCCGCATCGGCAGCACGTTCAGCAGCGCGGAGGCTTACGTCTACGACCGCGACGACAAGCTCGTGGCGAGCGGCCGCGGCGTGTACTACTCGGCTCCGCCCAAATGACGATTGCGCGCGGCGCCCCCGGGCCCTGTGAATCGAGGTCGGACCCTCAAGGTAAGCGCCGGTAAGCGGAACATCGCTCACGACCCAAAGGAGGAGCCATGAAAGCCGTCGTCCTGTACGAGCACGGGGACATGGACAAGCTGGTGTACGAGGAGAGCTTTCCCGATCCCGAGTGCGGCTCCGGCGATGTGATCGTCGCGGTCAAGGCCACCTCCCTCAACTACCACGACCTCTTCACACGGCGCGGCATGCCCGGCATCAAGCTCGACTTCCCGGTCATTCCGGGGCTCGACATCGCGGGTGAGATCGCCGAGGTCGGGCCGGATGTCGAGGGCTGGTCGGTGGGTGATCGGGTGCTCATCGATCCCCGCAACCGGGTCGAGGGCGGGCTCATGGGCGAGACCATGCCCGGCGGACTGGCCGAGCTCTGCCGCTGCCGGGCGCACCAGCTCGTGCCCATCCCGGACGGCGTCAGCTTCGAGCAGGCGGCGAGCCTGCCCGTCGCGTACGGCACCGCGCACCGCATGATGGTGACGCGCGGCGAGGTCGGTGCCGACGATATCGTTCTCATCCTGGGTGCCAGCGGCGGTGTGGGCACCGGGGCGCTGCTCATCGCCAAGATGCTCGGCGCCGAGGTGGTGGCCTGCACCGGCAGCGAGAGCAAGGCGCAGCGGCTGCGCGAGATCGGGGCCGACCACGTGATCAACTACGCCGAGACCGACTTCGTGAAGGAGGTGTGGAAGCTCTACGGCAAGCCCCCGCGGCGTGAATGGAAGGGTGGCGTCACGGTGGTGGTGAACTACACGGGCGGGGATACCTGGGTGAAGTCCATGCGCTGCCTGCGCCGCGGGGGTCGCCTGCTCACCTGCGGCGCCACGGCCGGGTACGACCCGCAGACGGACCTGCGCTTCGTGTGGTCCTTCGAGCTCGACATCCGCGGCTCGAACAGCTGGGAGCCCGAGGATCTCACGGCGCTGCTCGAGCACATCCAGCAGGGGCGCATGCAGGTGATCATCGACCGCACGTTCCCGCTGCGCGAGGCGCGCGAGGCGCTGCGCCTGATCGAGGACCGGGAGGTCTTCGGCAAGGTCGTGGTGACGCCGTAGGGCGGGGTGAAATCCCGCCGAAGAGGCGCGTGATGCACCCGCCGGCCTCGGGCAGGCGGGGCAGGGCGAAGGTAGGGCGGGATGCAGCGCAGCGGAATCCCGCCGCTAGCGGACCGATGGATCCAAGGTTCTAAGGTTAGTACCATAGACTCATTCCTTGAGGGAGGCCCGAGGATGAAGGGGAGGGAGGGCACGGCCGAGGCCCAGAGCCTGCGCGGGTTCCTGGCCATGGTGGAGCGCGAGTTCCCCGACGAGATCCTGCGCATCGGGGAGCCGGTCACCACCCACCTCGACATCACCTCCACCATCTTCGAGCTGGAGCGCGCGGGGCGCAGCCCGGTGGTCGTGTTCGAGAACGTGGAGGGGCACGGCCTGCCCGTGGTGACCAACGTGGCCGGCAACCGCGAGCTGCTGGCCGCGGCCCTCGGCGTACCCTCGGACCAGCTTCCCACCGCCTATCGCGAGCGCTGCCAGAACTACCTGCCGGTGGAGCGCGTCAGCCGCGCTCCCTGGCAGGAGGTGGTGATCGAGGGTCCCGACCTGGATCTGCGCGAGCTGCCGATCCCTCTTCACTTCTCCGTGGACGTCGCGCCCTACGTCACCGCGGGCCAGGTGGTGGCCCGCGATCCCGAGACCGGCGTCGACACCACCGGCTTCCACCGCCTGCAGCTCAAGGGCAAGGATCGTTTCGGCGTATCGCTGCACTCGCGCCGGCGCATGTACGAGTTCCACCGCCGCGCGGAGGCCCGCGGCGAGCCGCTGCCCGCGGCGGTCACCCTCGGCATCCACCCGCTGCACTACATGGGCTCCATGGCCTATCACTACCCGCCGCACGTGCGCAAGTTCGAGATCATCGGCGGGCTCTTCGGCGAGCCCTATCAGGTGGCGCACTGCGGCACCGCCGAGCTCGAGGTGCCGGCGGGCGCCGAGATCGTGATCGAGGGCGAGATCCTGAACGAGGAGCGCGAGTCCGAGGGGCCGTTCAGCGAGTTCACCGGTTACGCCTCCTACCGCAGCACCCAGAACGTGTTCGTGGCGAAGCGCATCCAGATGCGCCGCGACGCCATGTTCCACAGCGTGGCCTCGGGCATGTCCAAGGACCACATTCTGATCAGCTGCATCACGCGCGAGGGCGAGATCCTCAACTCGCTGCGGCGCAACCTGCCCAACGTGCGCGCGGTGTACGTGCCGCACATCACCTGCGGCGGGCTGATGGCGATCGTGCAGATGAAGAAGACGGCGCCCGGCGAGCCGCAGCTCGCGATCATGGCGGCGCTCGGCACCGAGTTCTACACCAAGATCGTGGTCGTCGTGGACGAGGACGTGGACATCTTCGATCTCTCGGACGTGATGTGGGCGGTAGCGACGCGCGTGCGCGCGGAGCAGGACATGGTGTTCATCCCCAACGCCAAGGGTGCGGTCCTGGATCCCACCTCCGATCCCGAGACGTTCACCCTGACCAAGGTGGGCATCGACGCGACCAAGCCGACGGGGCGCGACTTCGCGGAGCGGCTGACCATCTCCGACGAGCAGCGCGCCCGCGTGCGCGGGATCCTGGAGAAGGCGGGAGTTCGTTTCTGACCGGCGGCGCATGCCGGCGCCGCCGGCACCAAGGGTTCGGCTGGACGTGGGAGCCAGGGCCCGGCAGCGACAAACCCCACGTGTCGTCGCCCGTTCCGTCGCGGTGGCAGCAAGGCGCGGGCGGATTCGCTCAACAGGTGAGGAGGATGCACCGATGAAGCTCAGGAGACTCGTTTCCCTGACCGCGGCCGCGGTCATGTTCGGGGTCACCCAGGCGTGGGCGGCGGACGCCGTCCAGGTTCGTTTCGCGACCGTCGGGGTGGGCTCGTCGTGGTACAACTACGGCGCGGGCATCGCCGAGATGGTGAAGCCCCTGCTGCCCGAAGGATCCAGCGTCGACGTGCTGCCCATCGCCGGGGGCGTGGGCAACATCAAGCTGCTCCAGCAGAGCGAGGCCGAGCTGGCCATCGGCTTCCCCATGCCGGCCAAGGAAGGGTGCACGGGCACGGGCTCGTTCGACATGGTGCACGACAAGGTGCGCGGCGTGCTCGGCGGCCTCGACACCTACTACTTCGGCATCTTCGTGCGCACCGACGCCGGCGTCGACTCCATGGACCAGATCGTCCGCGGCGAGCGCAAGGTGCGCTTCCTCACCGCCAAGGTGGGCGGCACGGGCGAGACCGGGGTGCGCCAGGTGCTGAGCCTCTACGGCGCGACCAAGGAGGACCTGGAGCGCCACGGCAGCAGCGTCAAGGCCATGGCGCGTGCGGCGACGGCCTCCGCCATCGCCGACGGGCAGGCCGACATGTGGGCCCACGTGGTGACCAAGGGACACCCGGTGGCCACGCAGCTCACCACCACGACGGACATGAAGATGCTCTCGCTCTCCGACGAAGTGGTGAAGGGCATGGTCGACAAGTACGGCTGGGTGCCGGCGACCATCCCGCCCAACACCTTCAAGGGCCAGACCGGGCCCATCCAGACGGTGAAGGCGGCATCCAACATCCTCGCCCGCGCGGATGTCCCGGACCACGTGGTCTACGCGTTCACCAAGACCGTGGTCGAGAACGCGGGCAAGCTGCCCCAGATCCACGCCGCGCTCTCCGACTTCGATCCGAAGCAGGCGGCCGATCCGGGCCTGGTGGGCGGTTGCGCGTTTCACCCCGGGGCGGTGAAGTACTACAAGGAAGCGGGGATGATGTAAGGAGCGAATCCGGCTGACTCCCTGACGTTCCGAGCTTCATGACCATACCGGCAGGCGTTGCCCGCGTCGCGTACGCGGGCATCGCCCTTCTATGGGCGTTCGTTCAGTTCCTGCCCATCTACACGGGCGGGTACGAGTACGAGATCGTCTTTCTCGGCACCCACGTGGGGGCCGCTGCCGCCATCGCGTTCATCATCACCGGAATGCGCGGCGCGCGGCGCGCAGGCGACGAGGGTGTGCCCGTCTACGACGCGCTCTTCGCGCTGGCGGCGATCGCCTGCGCCGTCTACTTCGCCAGCCAGGGCCAGCGCATCGCCGAGCGCATCGAAGGCGTGAGCGACGTCCTGCCCCTGGACTACGCGTTCGGCATCCTGCTCATCGGCGTGCTGCTCGAGGCCTCGCGGCGCATGACCGGGATCGTGCTGACCGTGGTGGCGTCGGTCTTCATCGCCTACGTCTTCCTCGGACCCTACCTGCCCCAGGACATCGCCCATCGCGGCATGTCGCTCAAGCGCTTCATCGATCTCCAGGTGCTCTCCACCTCGGGCATCTTCGGCACGCCCATCTCCGCGTCCGCGCACATGGTCTTCTACTTCGTCGTGGTGGGGGCGTTTCTCGAGCGCTCGGGCGCAGGCAAGCTGTTCGTGAACATCGCCTACGGCCTGACCGCGCGATCCTGGGGCGGCGCCGGCAAGGCCGCGGTGATCGCCTCGGGACTGTTCGGCACGGTGTCGGGCAGCGCGGTGGCCAACGTGCTGCTCTCCGGGATCATGACCATCCCGCTCATGAAGCGCGCCGGGTTCCGGGGCACCATGGCCGGCGCCATCGAGGCCACCGCCTCCACAGGAGGCCAGCTCGCGCCGCCCATCATGGGGGCGGCGGCCTTCATCCTCGCCGACGTGGTGGGGGTGAGCTACGCGCAGGTGGTCCTGGCGGCGGTGGTTCCGGCGCTGCTCTACTACCTCGCGCTGTTCATGCTGGTGCACTTCTACAGCCTGCGCACCAATCTGAAGCCCGACCGCAGCCTGTCCACGGCCGAGCACATGGCGGGTCTGGTGCAGCGCTGGCATCTGCTGGTGCCGCTGGCGCTCATGGTCTACCTGCTCGCCTCGCAGTTCTCGCTCATGACGGTGGGCACCTACACCACGCTCGCCATCGTCGCCATCAGCTTCGCGCGCAAGGTCACGCGCATGCACCTGCGCGACGTCTACGACGCGGTGATGAACGGGGTACGCTCGGCGGCCGAGGTGGCCATCCCCTCCGCCGTCGCCGGCATCATCGTCGGCACTCTGGTGCAGACCGGCATGGCGCTCAAGCTCCAGCGCACGCTGCTCGATCTGGCGGGCAACTCCCTCGCCGTCTCCCTGGGCGGCGCCATGATCCTGACCATCATCCTGGGCATGGGCATGCCCACCTCGGCCGCCTACCTGGTCTCCGCCATTCTGGTCGCGCCGGCGCTGCAGGAGCTCGGCGTGCCCGCGCTGCCGGCGCACCTGTTCATCCTCTACTTCGGGATCCTGTCCATGGTGACGCCGCCGGTGGCGCTCTCGTCCTACGCCGCGGCCGGGGTCAGCGGCGCCAACCTGTGGCGCACCAGCATGCTCGCGTTCCTGCTGGCCATCCCGGGTTTTCTGATCCCCTACGCCTTCGCCATCAATCCGGCGCTGCTCCTGCTCGGCGATCTCCCGGACATCGTGCGCGTGATCCTCACCGCGGGCACCGGCGTGGTGATGATGGCCGCGGCGTCGGCGGGCTATCTGTTCGGGCCCATGCCGCTGGTGCTGCGCGTGATCCTGTTCTGCGGGAGCCCGCTGCTCATCGCCCCGACCCTGCGCACCGATCTCATCGGCGCCGGCACCATCGTCGGTGTGGTCCTCGTGCAGATCCTGTGGAACAAGGTGCTCAGGCGCGGACCGCGGCAGGAACAGCCCGCCCGCGGCGTGGAGTGAAAACGGGGACGTTCTTGGACATCCTGGTTTTGGACTGGCGATGAAACGTAGCTG
>CAZPFD010000111.1:0-11622 GCA_964585725.1 uncultured Ectothiorhodospiraceae bacterium
CCCTGGGGTTCAGGCCGACCGCGCCGTATCGGTTCAATCCCGTCCCGGGCACCGCTTTCCTGGAACTGACCCTCTAATCCCTCTGTGCCCTCGATGGTCAGTCTTCGAGGCCCTCGATGACGTTCCCGGTCTCGTCGAGCGGCGGGTAGGGGCGCCCCGCGCGCCGGTACTGCTCCGCCGCCGCCGGATGCGCCCACTCGAACAAGGTGCGCGCGTACTCGTCGGGGGGCAGGCGCGGCCTTGCGTAAAAACCGGCCTGCAAGCGTTGCCTCTGCGCTTCGAACAGGATGGTGGCGGCGGCCACCGATACGTTGAGCGAGCCGCCGAAGCCCATCATCGGGACGGCGACGTGCGCATCGGCGAGCGCCAGGCTCTGCTCGCTCAGACCGTGCAGCTCCGCCCCCAGCACAATGGCCACCGGCCGCGTGTAGTTTGCCTCGCGGTAGTCGCGGGCACTCGCCGCAGCATGCGCGGCGTAGACGGAGAAGCCCGAGGCGCGCAGAGCGGTGAAGGCGTCCGCGAGCGTGGCGTGCGCCCTGATCCTGATCCACTTGCCGATGCCGCTCGAGATCTGGTGGTGGGGTTTGAGCTCCGGGTGCGGCCACACGCCGTGCGCCTCGTACACCCCTACCGCATCGCAGGTGCGGAGCACCGCCGAGAAGTTGTGCGGCTTGTGCACGTTGTCCATGAGCACGGTGAGATCCGGCTGCCGCCGATCGAGCACGGTGCGCAGCCTGAGGAAGCGTTCCGGCGTCATGGGTTGTCGGACGGCAAGGCGATGCGAGGGGCGGCGGGCGCTGTGGGGCAGAGGTGGATATTGTAAGCTACGAGCCGCCGATGGATAGCGGGATGATGATCACGCGCTCACGGGTATGCGGATCCTGATCGCGGGTTGCGGCGATGTGGGCACGGCCCTCGGTCTGCGCCTGGCCGCCGACCGGCACGAGGTGTTCGGGCTGCGCCGGCGCAGCGAGGCGCTGCCCGAGCCGCTGCACGCGGTGCGCGCCGATCTCACTGAGCCCGGCACCCTCACGGTGCTGCCCGATGGTCTGGAGGCGGTGGTCTACAGCGCCGCAGCCGACGCCTTCGACGAGGCGGCCTACGAGGCCGCCTACGTCCGGGGGCTGGACCATCTGCTCGAGGCGCTGGGCCGGGGCACACGGCCACCGCGGCGCCTGCTCTACGTATCCAGCACCGGCGTGTACGGGCAGAGCGACGGGAGCTGGGTGGACGAGGACTCCGAGACCCGGCCCGCCGGCTTCTCCGGCCGCTGCCTGCTGGCGGGGGAGGCGCGGGCATTGGACTCGGGAATGGAGGCCTGCGTGGTGCGTTTCGGCGGGATCTACGGACCCGGACGCACCCGGCTCATCGAACGCGTGCGCGATGGGGCTGCGTGCACCGACCGGCCGCCCGTATGGACCAATCGCATCCATCGCGACGACTGCGCGTACGTGCTCCGGCACCTGCTGGGGCTCGAGACCCTGGCGCGCATCTGTCTCGGCGTCGACTGCGAGCCGGCACCCGAATGCGCCGTCATGGACTGGATCGCGGATCGGCTCGGGCGGCCCCGACCGCAGCGCGTGAGCGCCGAGCCTGCGGGGCAAGGGCGGCGGCGCGCCAACAAACGCTGCCGCAATGCGCGTCTGCTCGCCTCGGGCTACCGGTTTCGCTATCCGACGTTCCGCGAGGGCTATGCGCAGGTGCTCGCGTACAATGCGGACAGGAAGGGGAATTGATGGAATTGTATCGGGAAGCCCTGGCACGATTTCACGCGCTGCACGAGCGTGCACTGCGCACGGACCTGCGCGAGCCGACCGCCGTGACCCTCGCCACCGCCGACGCCGGCGGGCGCCCGAGCGCGCGCACGGTGCTCCTGAAGGGGTTCGACGAGGACGGGTTCGTGTTCTACACCAACCTCGGGAGCCGCAAGGGCCGCCATCTCGGAGAGAATCCCCGCGCGGCGCTGTGCTTTTTCTGGCAGCCGCTGTTCGAGCAGGTTCTGGTGGAGGGACCCGTGGAGGAGGTGGCGCACGAGCAGGCCGATGCCTACTGGGCGACACGGCCGCGCGAGGCGCAGCTCGGGGCCTGGGCATCGCACCAGTCGGAGCCGCTCGACAGCCGCGTGACCCTCGAGCAGCGGGTCGCCGAGTACCGCCGCAAGTTCAAGGGCCGGGCGGTGCCGCGGCCGCCGCACTGGTCGGGCTTCCGGCTCATCCCCGATCGGTTCGAGTTCTGGAAGGCAGGCGATTACCGCCTGCACGATCGGGTGTGCTACCACCTCGCCGACGGGCAGTGGACGACGACCTTGCTCAACCCCTGAGGTTGTCCGCTAAAAGATCCAACCACGGAGGACACAGAGAACACAGAGTAAGAGAAGGATGTAATGTGCATGCTGCCAACTTGCCCCTGCGGCGATGCCGTTTCGCGTGGAGAGCAAGGGTTTGCCATTCTTATCGCTCTTGTCTCCTCTGTGCCCTCTGTGTTCTCTGTGGTTTCAATTCGGACGGTAAACGGAGGAGGCTTCTTGATCGCGCAGGATAGCTTCACCGTATCCACCGGCGGGCGCGGCACCCACGAGGTCACCGACGAGGTGCAACGCATCGTCGCCGGCACGGGCATCCGCACCGGGCTGTGCCATGTGTTCATTCATCACACGAGCGCCTCGCTCATGCTGTGCGAGAATGCCGACCCGGCGGTGCGCGGGGATCTCGAGACCTTCATGTCGCGCCTGGTGCCGGACGGCGATCCGATGTTCCGCCACATCGCCGAGGGCCCCGACGACATGCCCTCCCACGTGCGCGCGGTGCTGACCCAGACCGGGCTCGCCATACCGGTCAGCGACGGGGCCTGCGACCTTGGCACGTGGCAGGGGATCTACCTGTGGGAGCATCGTCACTCGGGTCACCGCCGCCGCGTGACGGTCACGGTGCACGGTGAGCGGTGAAGCGCCGGCCGGTGTCTCGCACGGGGCCGCCCAGCTCCGGGACGCGCGCGCGGTGCTCGTCACCGGCTGCTCGAGCGGCATCGGGCGCTGCGTGGCGGAGGGCTTGCGCGCGCGCGGCTACCGGGTCCTTGCCACGGCGCGCCGCGAGGCCGACGTCGATGCGCTGGCAGCGCGCGGATTCGAGGCGCTGGCCCTCGATCTCGCCGATCCGGCGTCCATTCGTGCGGCCGTGGAGGCGGTGCTGGAGCGCACGGGCGGGACCCTGTACGCCCTGTTCAACAACGGTGCGTACGGGCAGCCCGGTGCGGTCGAGGATTTGAGCCGGGAGGTGTTGCGCGCCCAGTTCGAGACCAACCTGTTCGGGTGGCACGATCTCACCTGCCGCGTGATCCCGGCCATGCGCCGGCAGGGCTTCGGGCGCATCATTCAGAACAGCTCGGTGCTCGGCCTCGTCGCCCTCAAGTACCGGGGGGCGTACAACGCCAGCAAGTTCGCGCTCGAGGGGCTGACCGACACGCTGCGGCTGGAGCTCTCCGGGACCGGCATCCATGTATCACTCATCGAGCCCGGACCCATCGAGAGCCGCTTCCGGGCCAACGCCTACGACGCGTTCCGGCGCAACATCGACGCGGCCGCGAGCGCGCACCGCGAGGCCTATCTCGCCGTGGAGCGCCGGCTCGCGCAGCAGGATGCAGAGCCGCCGTTCACCCTGCCGCCTGCGGCCGTGCTGCGCAAGGTGATCCACGCACTGGAGAGCCGGCGCCCCAGGCCCCGCTATTACGTGACCGTCCCCACGCACGTCTTCGCCGCCCTCAAGCGGGTGTTGCCCCACCGCGCGCTCGACGCTCTTCTGCTGTGGCTTTCCAATCGCTGAACATGCGATCACTGTCGGCGGAGTGCACGGGAATCCGCTATATTGGTGAAGAGCGCTCCGCGCTCACGAGGGTTTTTTCCAAGGAATCAGGTCAGCGAAGAAGAACAACCGGAGAGAGGAGAGAGACCATGCCCGACAGCGTCTATCGAATCACCGAGATCATCGGCACCAGTGAGAGCTCGTTCGAGGATGCCGCCAAGCACGCCGTGGAGCAGGCGGCGAAGACCCTGAGAGATCTGCGTGTGGCGGAGATCTCGCAGCTCGACATGAAGGTCGAGGGGGGCAAGGTCGTCGCCTACCGGGCGAGAGTGAAGCTCTCCTTCAAGTACGAAGGCTGAGGATCGGGACGCGCGGCGGCGGGCGGGACTCGGGCCGCCGGCGCACCGTTCTCGGCGTGTGCGCGGGGACCCGGGCGCGGTGTTGTGGCAATGCGCCCGCCGCTCCTCGCTCACGGCTTCTCATTGCTCTCGACCAGGGTGCGCACCGCCTCGTCGATCTGTCTGAGCCGCTCCAGCGGATCCTCGAGTTCCAGGAAATACTGTTTGCGCGACAGCGGCAACGGCAGCAGCTCCCCCAGCCGGTAGCCGATCCAGGTGGCGTCGTCGAGCGAGCGCGGGACGTCGGCGTACAGCGGATGCAGCTTGTCGAGCAGGGCCTGCACCAGGTCGACCAGCTCCTGATGGCCCTGGGGGACGTGGTGGTGGGGCTCCTCGGGCAGGCGCTCGATGCGCCCGACCATCAGCTCGTCTGCACGCACGCGCCGCTCGAGTACGCGGAAGCGCCTCTGCCCCACGGCCGTGATGCCGAGGAGTCCGTCCTCGAGCCGGTTCCAGTCGACGATGCGCGCCAGGGTGCCGATCTCGACGATCTCGGCGGCGGGGCCCGCCTCGGTGCCGTCCCGGATCAGACAGACTCCGAAGCTGCTGTCCTGCCTGACGCAGTCGCGCACCATGTCCAGGTAGCGCGGCTCGAAGATGCGCAGCCTCAGGGGACCGCCGGGGTACAGGACGGTATGCAGCGGGAACAGCGGGAGCTCGCCCGAGGCGGGTTCTTCAGGCCGCATTTCTCACCGGTGCGCTTCAGTCCTCCATGGCGGGCAACGGCCGGCGCCGCGGCTCGGCGCCGCAGCGCTCGCGCAGGGCCGTTCTCCTGTCGCTCGGCCGACTGCGGCGCCGCACGGATCCTGGGGTGACCCTGCGCGGCGCCCTGAGATCATCTGATACATCGCCTCGCCCTTCGCCGGCAAGGGTTGGATGAGGCCGCGCGGCGGGTCACGCCTCGTTGCAGCTGCGCAGGGCACGGATGAGCTTGTCGTGGATGCCCCCGAAGGCGCCGTTGCTCATGATCAGCACGTGATCGCCCGGGCGGGCCGCGCTCGCCACCTCGCGCACGATGGCATCCACATCACCGCACAGGTGCCCGTGGCCCCCGAGGGCGGCGACCACCCCCGCCGGATCCCAGCTCAGCTCCGCCGGCCGGTGCAGCCAGACTGCGTCGGCCTCGCCGAGGGCCGGTGCGAGGCTGTCCTTGTGCACCCCGAGGCGCATGGTGTTGGAGCGCGGCTCCAGCACCGCGATGATGCGCTGGGAGCCGACGTGCCGGCGTAGAGCGTGCAGCGTTCTGGCGATGGCCGTGGGATGATGGGCGAAGTCGTCGTAGATGGTGATGCCGTGCACGCTCGCGCGCTTCTGCAGCCGGCGCTTGACGTTGCGGAACGCGCCGAGGGTCTCGCAGGCGGAGGCGGCGGGGACGCCGACGTGCGCCGCCGCCGCGATCGCGGCGAGGGCGTTCTCCATGTTGTGGGTGCCGAGCAGCTCCCACTGCACGCACCCTGCGTGCTGCGCTTCGTGCCACACCTCGAAACGGCTGCCGTCGGCGTTCTCGGCGCGGGTTTGCCAGGTGGCCCCTTCGCTGCGGCCGAAGCGCTCCACCGGGGTCCAGCAGCCCATGGCCAGGACCTGGTCGAGCGCCGGGTCGCCGGCTGCGCACAGGATCCGCCCGGTGCCGGGCACGATGCGCACCAGGTGGTGAAACTGGCGTTGAATGGCTGCAAGATCAGGGAAGATGTCCGCGTGATCGTATTCCAGATTCGTCAACACCAGGGTCCGGGGGCGGTAGTGCACGAACTTCGAGCGCTTGTCGAAGAAGGCCGTGTCGTATTCGTCGGCCTCCACCACGAAGGGCGCCCCGCGGCCGAGGCGGGCCGAGACGCCCAGGTTCTCGGGGACCCCGCCCACCAGGAACCCGGGGTCGAGCCCTGCGCGCTCGAGGATCCAGGCCGCCATGCTGGTGGTGGTGGTCTTGCCGTGGGTGCCGGCCACCGCCACCACCCAGCGCCCCCTGAGCACGTGCTCGGCCAGCCACGCCGGGCCGGAGGTGTAGGACAGATCCCGGTCGAGCATGTACTCGATGGCCGGCACGCCGCGGGTGAGGGCGTTGCCCACGATGACGCAGTCGGGGGCCGGATCCAGGTGATCGGGCGCGTAGCCCTCGAGCACGGTGATCCCCTGGGCTCTCAGCTGGTCGCTCATCGGAGGGTACGCCTGCGCGTCCGAGCCGGTGACCCGGTGCCCGAGCTCGCGCGCGAGGGCGGCGATCCCCGCCATGAACGTGCCGCAGATGCCGAGAATGTGGATGTGCATGTTTGGGTCTGGCCGCAGGCCGGCGCGCTATGCCGTGGTGCCGAGCGGAAACAGCGAGTACAGCACGTTGACCGAGATCCAGAAGAAGAGGACGGCCAGCACCAGCCCGACGATGAACACGGTGGACAGTGCGTGGCGCAGAATGTGACCGGCCACCACCAGGCTCCACACGAGGAGCGCGAGGAGCATCAGATCCGGCAACGAGGTATCGGTGCCGGCCTCGCGCGCGGAGTGCAGCCAGCTCGTGACGGGCAGGGCGATGATGCTCAAGATGGCGCCGGTGCCGGCCAGCGCGCTCAAAGTCTGCGGTACGCGACCGCGCAGCCGCTGTAGATAGAGCACCGAGGCGGTGAGCAGGCACAGCAGCACGGTATCGGTCACCCCTGCGAGGAACGCAGTGGCCGCGGGAAGCATGACGGTGGACACCAGCATGCCGCTCAGCGCATACGCGAGCAGACACAGCCCCAGGAGCAGACCGGACGGCGGCAGGTCTTGCGGATTGCGTCTCAGAAGACAGATGTCGAGGAAGGGCTTGACGAGCGCGAGCAACGTTTTATGTCCATCCATCATCGCGCGATCGCGCGCGGCGTCGTTCCGGCTCCTGCATGATACCCGCAACATGCCACAGGTGTGCGACCGATGTCACACTGCGCGACGCTCGGCGCGAGCGGCGTTCGAAAATCCCCCGCGGTCGAGCTCCGGCCGATGACGTCGGAGATGACGGATTACGGCTCCTGCGACGGCCTGGAATTACATCGGCAGGTACGCATCGGAGTTGATCTCGGCGGGACGAAGATCGAGGCGGCCGCCCTCGATGAAACCGGACGCATCCTGTCCCGTCGCCGCGTGCTCACGCCCCGGGAGGGGTACGAGGTCCTCATCGCAGCCATCGTGGAGCTGGTCCGGGCGGTGGAGCGCGAGGCGGGGGGGAGCGGCAGCGTGGGCGTGGGGACCCCCGGTGCGGTCTCCCCCGCCAGCGGGCGCATGAAGAACGCGAACAGCACCGTGCTCATCGGCCGGCGGCTGCGCGAGGACCTCTCGAAAGCCCTGGGCCGGGAAGTGCGCGTGAGCAACGACGCCAACTGCTTCGCGCTCTCGGAGGCGGTGGACGGCGCCGGCGCCGGCGTCGAGGTCGTGTTCGGGGTGATCGTGGGCACGGGCACGGGGGCGGGCATCGCGGTGCGCGGCCGGATCCTGACCGGGGTCAACGCCATCGCCGGCGAGTGGGGGCACAACCCGCTGCCCTGGCCGCAGCCGGGCGAGTGGCCGGGTCCGCCCTGCTACTGCGGGCGCAGCGGATGCCTGGAGACCTTCCTCTCGGGCCCGGGTCTGCGCCTCGACCTGGAGTCGGTCACCGGCCGCCGCCTCGAGCCGCCCGAGATCGTGGGGGCCGCGGCGGCCGGTGACCCCGAGGCCGAGGCGTGCCTCGTGCGCTATGAATCACGCATGGCCCGGGGGCTCGCCCACGTCATCAACATCCTCGATCCCGACGTCATCGTGCTCGGCGGCGGCATGTCCCATATCGCGCGCCTGTACGCCAACGTGCCGCGCCTCTGGAGCGCCTACGTGTTCTCGGATCGGGTGGCCACCCGGCTCGTGCCGCCGCGCCACGGCGATGCCAGCGGCGTGCGCGGCGCCGCGTGGTTGTGGCCCCCGCAGTGACGCGCCGCTGCGGGAAGGCGGTATGATGATGTAGTTTCGCCATCCCATCGGCACCCGGACTCGGACGCCCATTCCATGCACCGATCGCAAGAAGAGCAGGATCTGCTCAAGCTCGTCGAGAGCATCTTCACCGAGAAAATTCCCTTCAATCGCGTCCTGGGGCTGCGCATCGGCTCGCTCGCCGCGGGGCAGGCGAGCTTTCGCTTCGACATGCGCGACGAGCTCATCGGCAACTACATCCGCAGGACGCTGCACGGGGGCGTCATCTCGGCGGTCCTCGACGTCACCGGCGGCCTGGTGACCTTCATGGACATTCTGCGCAAGATGGAGGGGGCCAGCGGCGACGAGAAGCTCGATCGCTTCTCCCGGCTCGGCACCATCGATCTGCGCGTCGACTACCTGCGTCCGGGCACCGGGAACCATTTCATCGCCACGGGCTTCGTGCTGCGCACCGGGACGCGAGTCGCGGTCACGCGCTCGGAGCTGCACAACGACGAGGGCAGTCTGATCGCGGTGGGAACGGGCACCTACATCGTCGCGTAGGGCGGGATTCAATCCCGCCGAACACGCGCGTGGTGGAACACCAAAGCCGGTGTCGAGGGTGGGACGGGGCGCCGCGCGGTCCCGCCGCAAAGAGCCGCGTAGACCGATCACCTCCCCTTGAATCGCGTGAGCAGGCGGCGCTCCCGCTTGGTGGGACGCCCCAGCCGCGGTGATCGCGCACCGGCTTCGAGACGCCGGCTCTCGGCGTCGCGGCGGCGGCGCTCGGCGCTCTCCGGGGTCTCCTCGTAGAGCTGGTTGGCCTCGGGCGCGGGGCGGCGCTGGTCCGAGAGCGCGCGCACGACGACCTCCCATTCCAGCGAGCCCTTGCGGATGCGCACCCGGGCGCCGGGCTTGACCGCCCGCGACGGTTTGACGCGCCGGTCCTCCACCTGGACTTTGCCGCCGGAGATGGCCTCCGCCGCCATGCCCCGCGTCTTGAAGAAGCGCGACACCCAAAGCCACTTGTCGAGACGCTGGCTCGGCTCGTCCATGGTGCCGATTATACGCAGCCCGGCGTCGCGCCCGTTCTGCGTGTCCGCCGTGCGGCGGGCCGGCTTGAAAAGCCGGCACCGGGACCCATCTCGAAAAACATATGGATCAGCGCCGCCTCCTGAATCACAAGCTCAACAACCTGGCCCAGTCCGTCGTGATGCTCGGCGGGATGGCGGGGTTGCTCGGCCTCATCGGTTGGATCATCGCCGGGGCACAGGGTCTGGTGTGGACCGCCGTGCTCGGCATCGTGATCCTGCTGTTCGCCCCGCGCGTGTCGCCCGCGGTCCTCCTGCGCATGTACGGTGCCGTGCCGCTGGGTTTTCACGACGCGCCGAGCCTGCACCGGGTGGTGGACGAGCTCAGCCGCCGGGCTGAGCTGAGTGAGCCGCCCCGCCTGTACTACCTGCCCAGCCCGATCATGAACGCGTTCACCATGGGGCGCCGCGACGATGCGGTGCTGGTCGTCTCCGACGCGCTGGTGCGGCGGCTGGATGCGCGCGAGCTCACGGCGGTGCTTGCGCACGAGATCAGCCACATCCGCAACAACGACATGTGGGTGATGGGCCTCGCGGACGTGGTGAGCCGCCTGACCAGCGTTCTGTCGCTGGCGGGGCAGCTGCTGATCCTGTTGAGCCTGCCGATGATCCTTTTCGGCGACGTGGATATCGCGTTGCTGCCGCTCGTGTTGCTGGTGTTCGCACCGACCATCAGTGCCCTGCTCCAGCTCGCGCTCTCGCGTGCGCGCGAGTACGACGCCGACCTGGAGGCGGCGCGGCTCACCGGGGATGCGCGGGCGCTGGCCTCGGCGCTGCAAAAGCTGGAGCGCTACCAGGGCGGATGGCTCGAGCGAGTGATGCTGCCCGGGCGCCGCGTGCCCGAGCCGTCCCTGCTGCGCACGCATCCGCCGACCGAAGAGCGCGTCCGGCGGCTGCTCGAGCTCGAGCCCCCACGCCGGCCCTTGCGCATCCCTGTGGAGACGCTCCCGCAATGGGAGCGTCCGTGGTCACCGCAGCGCCCGCCGCGCTGGCACATCACGGGCCTGTGGTACTGACGCGCTAGAAGCTCTGAAGCTGCTGATGGGTCGGCTCGGCGCAGCAGTACCAGGGCTCCGACATGTGCGGGATGGTGCTCCCCAGATCGTGGGGCAGTGCGGGGGCGCGGCGCCCCAGCGCCGCATGCGCCATCTCCCAGATGTGCGTGAAGATCGTGCCCCGATCCAGCTCTTCGCTCTCCGCGCGTTCGACCAGCGCCTGGATGTCCGCCTGAAGCGCGTCGACCCGCGCGTCGGGATGGCGCCACGGGTAGCCCAGCATCTGCGGATCGTACTCGTCGATGAAGGCGAGGAAGTCCGGCACGCGCAACAGGTACGAGCCTCGCGGCACCAGCAGCCGGATGGCGAGCTGAATGGGCGGTACGCTCTGAACCAGCCGCAGCTCCACCAGGCGTCGCAGCAACGCGATGTAGCTCTCGACGGTGGTCCACGGAGTGAAGGGAAGAAAGGTCGGTGCCAGGGCGATGCCGACCCGGCGCAGCGTTGCCACGGCGCGGCCGAAATCGGCGTCGGTGTGGTTCTTGTCGAGGTAGGCGAGCACGCGCTCGTCGATGGATTCCACCGCCGAGGTGATGAACAGGCAACCGGTTTCCTTGAGCTCGGGGAGGATGCTCTCGGATTGCACCAGATGCTCGACCTTGATGGTCGCGTCGTAGGTCACCTCCGGGAACTCGCGGTGCAGGGCGCGCACCACGCGCAGAGCGTGGGTGGGGCCGTTCAGGAAATCGGGATCTCCGAAGGAGATGTGCTGCGCGCCGGCGGCGATTTGGTTGCGGATGTCGGCGAGCACCACATCCACCGGCACGACGCGAAACCTGCCCTCGTACACGGGAACCACCGGGCAGTGCCGGCACAGATGCTTGCATCCCCGGCTCGCCTCGGCGAAGCCGACCACCCGAGTCCCCCCCGCAGGCAAGCGCAGATGTGCGTAGCGCTCCAGCGCAGGCAGGTGTGTGCGATCCGGCACCACGAAGGGGATCTTGCCGCGATGCACGAGCGGCTCGGTCTGCGGCCCGGCGCGGCCCTCCCGCAGGCGCTGCGCGAGCGCGAGCAGGCCCGGCTCGAACTCTCCGCCGAGCACGGTCGCTACGCCGAGGTCCCGCAGGGCCTCCTCGTTGACGGGTGCATACAGGCCGTACGCGCACAGGTGGGCCTCAGGCGCGAGGGTGCGGATGCGCGGCAGCGCCTCCACGGCGATGCGCGTCGCCGTGTGCATGGCCACGTAGATGGCGACCAGGTCCGCGCGCCCCAGCGCGGCCGCATCCAGACGCTCGAGCGACAGATCCAGGCAGTCGACCTCGAAGCCGGCTTCGCGCAGCCACGCCGCCGGCTGGGCGAGGCCGAAGGGCTGGCGCCCGAGCTCGTAGGGGCTGATCAGAACCACCTGCATCGATGAATTTTAGGTCCTTCGCGG
>CAZPFD010000112.1:0-3270 GCA_964585725.1 uncultured Ectothiorhodospiraceae bacterium
ACAGGAACATGCCGGAGAACGCCGGGTTGCCCCAGGGCGCCTTGCGCAGCCATTCGAACAGCCCGTTGTTGAAGCCGCGGCGGCGTTGCGCGGCTTCCACGGAGCCCGGCACCGTCATGCCGTGGATCAGGCTGCCGAGCACCGCCAGGTACATGGCGTAGCTCGTGTTGAAAACCTTCCACTCGGAGCTGATCCCCGGCTCGACCAGCAGGTGGTGCGCCGAGGCGAGCTGCAGGAACAGGATGTAGAGCAGGAAGGCCATGCGGCTCACCTTCTCGGAGAGCGTGCGTGCGCCCAGCACGATGGCGGCGATGGCGTACCACACGGCCACGTGCGCGGACACGTTGATCTGCTGCGACGAGTGGCCCATCGCCCACCACACGGCCTTGTACATGAGCGAGTCGATATTGCTGATGAGGCCCATCGACCACAGCCATGTGGGTATCAGGATGATGGCGCCGGAGGCGATGGTGAACACGGCGATGATCGCCGCGGTGAGCGCGCCGAAGGTCACCAGCGGGACCGATCCTTCGTAGGTGCGCTCCTCGCGGGCGATCACCAGGGTGCCGAAGAACACGAAGCACCCGATCAGCGCGCCCACGGCGAACAGGATCAGCCCGAGGTAGAAGTGGGGCTCCGCCTGAAGAGGCGTGTACGAGGTGAACATGACGCTCGAGCCGCCCTGCAAGACCGCGATGTTGGTGATGATCGCGCCCACGAGCATGAGCACGAAGCCCGCCCACGCGAATCGCGGCGCCGCAAGGCGCGAGTTGAGCAGGACCGCGGAGGCGAAGTACAGCACCGCCATCTCGAAGAAGATGATCCAGACCAGCAGCACGTTGATGCCGTGGCCGGTCAGCACCAGATAGAACCAGTCGGCGGGGAGCAGATGCACCGCCGGCCATCGGGTGAGCGCCACCAGCAGCCCGAACAGGCCGCCGACCGCGAGAAACACGACTGCGGCGACGGCGTTGACCTTGATCAGCGTCTCCGCCGCTGTGTGGATCTTCAAGCCCGTGGTCGGGCAGGTGCGAAAGAGTGCTTGCGCTATGGTTGCCATGTGCCGTGCCCCCCGCTCATTCGGTCACGTACATCTTGCCGACCATGGTGTGGTGGCCGATGCCGCAGTATTCGTTGCACACGATGGCGTACTCGCCCGCTTGGTCGGGCGTCACCGTGAGGACCATTTCGTAGCCGGGATGGATCTGGAGGTTGATGTTGACCGGTTGCAGGGAGAACCCGTGCTGCCAGTCGAGGGAGGCGATGTGCAGGCGGTAGCTCTCGCCCTTCTTCAGCTCCAGGATCGGCCACCACTGCCACAGGCGCGCGATCAGATAGACGTCGCTTCCGGGCGGCGGCTGCACCACCGGATACCCCGTCTCTTCACGGACCGTGTACTGCTCGGTCATGGCCTCCGCCTTGGCGGCGAACGCCTCGGGCGTGGTGCGGTAGGCTTCGTTGGAGAGGTTCTGCTCCCCGGCGCCGTGCCAGTAGATCATCATGAAGAACATCACCAGCCCCCACAGGAAGGCGATGACGATCCATACGAGCTCGACGCGCGCGACCGGTTCTTTCCACCAGATGCGTTCGGTGGGCGGAGTGATGGCCATGCTATGTCCTCCCGTTCACTTGGCGATGGGGATGGTGACGATTTCCATCACGCCCCAGATGACATAGAGCACGGTGGGGATGGTTACCCCCAGAAACAGCAGGAGAAACGGGTTGTCGAGAACGCGCTGCATCACGGGTATGCGTTCCCCCGCCTCGGACTGCGAGGAGCCGGGATTCTCCGGATCGACCATGGTGTTCACTCCCTTCTTGTTGCCGTCGTTCGTCGATTCGCCGCGCTGGCGCGGCGCCCCATGCAAGCATCTGCCCGGCGAGGCATTACGGCAGAGCGGGTTCTGAGACTTCTTGACCTGGATCAAGCGATGATTTCCGGCGCCGTGCCCCGGCCCCGTGGGGCGGGCAGCGGCTGTGTTCATCGCGCGAACGCGGCGCGTGCTCAGAGGACGGCGCGGCCCGCGCCGCCATCAGCGACAGGGTGCGCCTCAGGCGCCGAGGCGGCGGATCAGGTGGAAGGTGCCGAGGGCGAGGAGCAGCAGAATGACGAAGAAAAGAAGCGTGCGATGCTCGAGGCGGCGTCCGAGCGCGGCTTCCACCCGCCCCAGGATCCAGTCGGAGACGAAGTAGAGGGCAATGCCGACGAGGGCGAGATAGACGACTTCCACGCCTACACCGTCGCCGTTGCCTGCGCCGGCGCGCCCTGCTGCTCGTGCAGCGCCCAAAGGGCGGCGCTCAGCAAGGCGAGAGCCCCCGCCTGATGCGCGACACCGAGGGACACCGGAACGACCAGCACCAGGGTGGCGATGCCCAGCGCCACCTGTGCCGCCGCCGCTGCCAGGAGAACGTCGAAGGCGGCCCGCCCGCGTGCGCGCAGGCCGAGGAGCCGGGCCCGCCACCACAGCGCGCTGATCGCGGCCAGCGTGATCATCGCCAGCACGCGGTGCGTGAACTGCACGGTGACGACGTTCTCGACCAGGTTGCGCAGCGGCGGCCCGAGGGCGAGCAATCCGCCCGGGACGAGCTCGCCGCCCATGAGCGGAAACGTGTTGTAGACGAAGCCGGCATCGAGGCCGGCGACGAACGCGCCGTAGATCACCGTCGCGAAGATCAGCGCGAGGACCGCCAGAGTCGCAGCGTACAGCGTACGCGGCGCGCTCGTTCGGGCGTGCACGGGCGCCGGCGCGAGCAGCCCGAGCGCCAGGTGGAACAGGTAGCCGTAGATGAGAAAGGCGAGACCGAGATGCGCCGCGAGCCGGTAGTGGCTGACGTCGGGATGGTCCACGAGCCCGCTCTGCACCATGTACCAGCCGAGCAGGCCCTGGAGCGAGCCCAGCACGAACGCACCGCCCAGCCGCGGCCACAGCCAGCGGCTCACGTAGCCGCGAACGGCGAAATAGAGAAACGGCAGCAGGAATACGATCCCGATCAGACGGCCCCACAAACGGTGGACGTACTCGAGCCAGAAGATCTCCTTGAACCCCCCCAGGGTCATGTGGAGGTTGAGCTTCTGGTACTCCGGATATTGCTGGTAGGCGCGGAACGCGGCCTCCCACTCGGCCTCGGACAGGGGCGGCAACCATCCCGTCACCGGCCGCCAGTCGACCATGGAAAGCCCGGAATGCGTGAGCCGGGTGAACCCCCCCAGGATCACCATGACCGCTATCATGGCGCAGCACAGGAGCAGCCAGACGCCCACCCGCCGGT
>CAZPFD010000112.1:3370-10315 GCA_964585725.1 uncultured Ectothiorhodospiraceae bacterium
CCCAGAGCGTGGCGCACCCCTGCCTGCACCGGGCTCACGCCGTGACGCATGAACACGCGCCGCAGACCGCGGCGCCCGGGTGCGGGACGATCGTCGGTGGGGAAGATCACGAGCTCGCCCTGTTCGAGGGAGAGTGCCACGCCCCGGGATTGCTGGCGCGGCCGGTTCTCGAGCAGCAGGAACTCGCCGCCCCGGAAGTCCGAGCCGGGGCGGCTCAGTAGCAGCGTGGCCTGCAAGGGGAAGGCCACGTCCCCGTACAGATCCCGGTGCAGGCAGTTGTAGTCGCCCGCGCCGTAGCGCAGAAGCAGCGGGGTCGGTTTGGTCTGGCCGGCCTCGTGGCAGCGGCGCCGAAAGGGCTCGAGCGCCGGTGGAAAGCGGGTCTCGCGGCGCAGCGCCGCCATCATGGCGTTGGCGATGGGGGCGAGGTGCTGGTACAGCGCGTGCCGCAGAGCGAGGACGAGGGGCGGTATAGGCTCCGCGAAGTAGCTGTAGCTGCCGCGGCCGAAGCCGTGCCGCGCCATGTCGATGCGGCTGCGGAAGCATTGATCCTGGGCATACAGGGCGGCCAGCTCGGCGCACCGCTCGGGCTCGAGCAGCGCCCCGGTGCGCGCGTATCCCTGGTGCAGGAGCGACTCCTCCAGCGCCGCCCAGTCCAGCTCCGCGACGCGGGCCGCGATGTCTCCCGGTGTCGCGGCGGGCCGCTCCGGCGGCACCACCGATCGCTCAGCGCCCCTCGTGCTCATGGGCGGCCTCGCTCCGGTGCCCTGCCTCCAGGGCCAACAGGCGCCGTTTGCGTTCCTCGCCCCAGCGATAGGCGCCGGTGCCCCCGCGCTTCGGAACCACCCGGTGGCAGGGAACGACCAGCGCCGCCGGATTCGCCGCGCAGGCGCGGCCCACGGCGCGGGCGCCGCCCGGGCGGCCCACTGCATGGGCGATCTCGGCATAGCTCGCGGTATGCCCGGGCGGGATGCGCCGCAGCGCCTCCCACACGCGCAGCTGGAAGGCCGTGGCGCGCACGTCCAGGGGCAGCTCGGGCCAGTCGGCCGCGCCGTCCAGGTACTCCAGGAGCTGCCGCACCCAGCGCTGCACCCGGTCCTCCGCGGGCACCAGCTCCGCCCGGGCGAACTCGCGCTGCAGCTCGCCGGCAAGCGCTTCGGCCTCGTCGCCGAGGCGCACCGCGCAAACGCCCCTCGGCGTCGCCGCCACGGCCACCGGACCCAGGTGGCGCGAGCGTGCGATGACGTATTGGATGCGTTCACCGGCGCCGGCCTGCCCGTAGGTGCCCGGAGTCATGCCGAGGCGCGCCGATGCGTCTTCGTAGAGGCGGCTGGGGGAGCCGTACCCGGCGCTGTAGAGGGCGGGGCTGACGGGCTCTCCCGCGCGCACGAGCGCCTTGAAGCGGCTCAGGCGCAGGCCTTCCGCGTACTGCCTCGGGGTGAGCCCGGTGACGCGCTTGAACACCCGCTGGAAATGCGCCGGGCTCATGTGAACCAGCTTTCCCAGCTCGCTCAGGGTCGGCATCCGGTCCTCCAGGGCCGCGATGTGCCGGCACGCCTGGAGCACGCGGGCGACCCGGGGGTCCGGTACGCGCGCGCCGTCGGGCCGGCAGCGCCGGCATGGGCGGAAACCGGCGGCCTGGGCGGCCTGCGTGCTCTCGAAAAACCGCACGTTATCGCGCCGGGGCCGGCGACTCGCGCAGCCCGGGCGGCAATAGATGCCGGTGGACGCCACGGCGTAGTAGAAGGCGCCGTCGAAGCGCTCGTCGCGGCCGGCCACGGCCCGCCACATCACGTCCCCGGGCGGAAGAGCCCGGGAGCGATGGGGAGATCGTTCCACTGCCTCGTCGTGCGCCGCACGGCTCACTGCCGGTGAGACCTCGTTCATCGTCCACTCCAAAAGGTATCATTTCTGGGCTTGGCGAGCGCCTCGGGAGGCGCCTTGCCCTACCCTGACGGAAAGCATAGGAGGGAGGCGGCAGCCCGGCCATCCGATTCTTGCGCGCCCAATCCCCCCCGATCGCGCGGGGAGCGGGCGGGGCTTTACCGTCACGTCATCGCTCATGGGTCATCTGTCATCGGTCGGGGAGGCGCGGGTGAGTGACAGATGACGGATGACCGATGACAATTCGCGGATCGCCGAACGGCAGTCACCAATCGCGGGGATGTCTCTGCTCCTCTTCAAGCACCTTCACGTGAGCTTCGCCGCGCTCTCGCTTCTGGGCTTCGTGACGCGCGGGGTCTGGATGTGGCGCGACTCTCCCCGTCTGGAGCGGCGCTGGGTGCGCATCGCACCGCACGTGGTGGATACGCTGCTGCTGCTGAGCGGTTTGACGATGGTTTTCGTCTTCTACGGGGCCTACCCGGGGCACTGGCTCACGGCCAAGCTGGTGGCCCTCGCCGGCTACATCGTGCTCGGAAGCGTGGCGCTCAAGCGCGGGCGCACCCGGCGTGTGCGCGGAGTCGCCTTCGTCACCGCGCTCGTGGTCTTCGGATACATCGTAGCGGTGGCGCTGACCAGGAGTCCCTGGCCCATCGCGTGAAGGTTCTCAGATGACGCGCGAGAAGCGTTGCCGGGGCTCGGCCTCACGCAGGTAGCGGTCGAAGACCATGCACACATTGCGCACCAGAAGACGCCCCGGGGGCAGCACCTCGATGCCGTCGGCCGCGAGCGCGATCAAGCCGTCGCGGGCCATTGCCCGCAGGTCTGCCAGCTCCTCGGCGAAGTAGTCTGCGAAGCGCACGCCGTGCTGTCGTTCGACGGCGCGCACATCCAGGCGGCCGTGGCAGATCAGCTCGGAGATGACGTGACGGCGCAGCCGGTCGTCGGCGTCGAGCTCGATACCGCGCAGGATGGGGATGTGACCGCTGTCGACCAGGCGGCAGTAGGCCTCAGGATCGCGGGTGTTCTGCGCGTAGCAGTCCCGGACCTTGCTGATGGCGCTCACCCCCATGGCCACCAGATCGCATTCGGCGCGGCTCGAGAAGCCCTGAAAATTGCGGTGCAAGGTGCCGCTTCTCTGCGCCACTGCGAGCTCGTCATCCGGCTTCGCGAAGTGGTCCATGCCGATGTACACGTAGCCGGCCCCGGTGAGGCTCTCGATGGTGAGGGCGAGGATCTCGAGCTTCGCGGCCGGGGACGGGAGCTCGGCTTCGTTGATCTGGCGCTGCGTCTTGAAGAGCTGCGGCAGGTGTGCGTAGTTGAAGACCGACAGGCGATCGGGATCGGCGTCGATCACTTTCTCCAGGGTGCGCTCGAAGCTGGCCGGGCTCTGCCGCGGCAACCCGTAGATCAGGTCGACGTTGATGGATCTGAACCCTTCGCGGCGCGCTGCGCGAATCACGCGGCGGGTCTCCGTCTCCGACTGAATGCGGTTAACGGCCCTTTGCACCGCGGGGTCGAAGTCCTGCACGCCCATGCTCATGCGGTTGAACCCCAGATCGCGCAGAACCGCCACGGTCAGATCGTCGGCGCGGCGCGGATCGATCTCGATGGAGTAGTCCCCGGCGTCGTCATCGCGCAGCGTGAAGTGCGCGCGCGTCACGCGCATGAGCTCGCGCATTTGCTCGCGGCTCAGGAACGTGGGCGTGCCGCCGCCCCAGTGCAGCTGCTCCACCACGCGATCGCGGTCGAAAAGGACTCCCTGAAGCGCGATCTCCCGATGCAGGCTGGCGAGATAGGGGAGCGCACGCGCCCGGTTCCGGGTCACGATCTTGTTGCACGCGCAGTAGTAGCAGACCGTGTCGCAGAACGGGATGTGGAAGTAGAGCGACAGCGGCGGCGGGATCAGATCTTCGTTGCTTCGACGCGCGCGCGCGCGGTACTCGGCTTCGCCGAAGTGCTCGTGGAACTGCGCCGCCGTCGGGTAGGAGGTGTAGCGCGGTCCCGACGTGTCGTAGCGCCGGATGAGCTGGGCGTTGAAGAGGGACGAGCCGTTCATGTTGCGGGTCATTCTCCAGAGGCCGGCGGGGCGTGGACTTGACCTCGATCAAGCGAGCCCCGGAAGGTCCTCCGGACATCCGCCGCCTCGACCGGCGCTGCCGTTCCTCAGCCGTCGAGGCGCACGGCACGCTGCGCATCGCGAAAGCGTGCGGCGATCTCGTCTTCCCGGGCGTGGCGCCGATCCACAACCTGCCAGCGTCCGCCGACCATCACGTCGCGCACGGGATTGACGTTCCCGGCGAAGACCAGCGCATCGAACAGCAGATCCCCGGGTTTGTGCCACAGGGCGGGCGTCTCCGTGTCCAGCACCACCAAATCGGCCTGCGCGCCGACGGCGAGCGCCCCGGCGGCGCGGCCCAGCGCCCGGGCGCCGCCGCAGGCGGCGCCGACGTACAGCCGCCGGCCCACGGACGGCACGTCATTCGCGCTCAGCAGCGTCCGGCGCTCGTGGACGAGGCGCTGTCCGTACTCGAGCATGCGCAGCTCCTCGATGGGGGAGAGGGATACCTGGCTGTCCGAGCCGACGCCGAATCGGCCGTCGGCCCCGAGATAGGCAACGGCTGGAAACACGCCGTCGCCGAGATTCGCCTCGGTGGAGGGGCACAGCCCGACCACGGCCCCGCTGCGGGCCATGCGGGTCACCTCGCCGTCCGTTGCATGGGTGGCGTGCACCAGACACCAGCGTTCGTTGACGTCCGCGGCATCGAGCAGCCACTCGATGGGCCGCTGCCCGCACCAGGCGAGGCACTCTTCCACCTCCCTGCGTTGCTCGGCGATGTGAACGTGGATGGGGGCCGCGGCATCGAGCGCCGAGACCACGTCCACCGCCTGGCGCAGAAGCTCGGGCGTCACCGCGCGCAGGGAATGGGGTGCGATCCCCAAACGCACGGCCGCGTCCCCGCGGTAGCGCTCGAAGAGCGCCTCCAACAGGCGCGCGTACTGCTCGAGGCTGTTCACGAACCGCCGTTGTGCGGGCTCCGGGTCGCGGCCGCCGAAGCCGCCGTGGGCGTAGAGCACGGGCAGGTGCGTGATGGCGATGCCGGCGGCGCGGGCGGCTGCGATGACGCGATCGGACATCTCGGTCAGGGATTCGTACGATCGCCCGTCGGGGTCGTGGTGCAGGTAGTGGAACTCGCCGACGCTGGTGTAGCCGGCCTTGAGCATCTCCACGTACGCCTGCGCGGCGATGGCCTGCACCTGGTCCGGGCCGAGGCGCGCGACGAGGTCGTACATCACCCGCCGCCAGCTCCAGAAGCTGTCCTCCCCCGGGCCGCGGCGCTCGGCGTAGCCGGCGAGGGCGCGCTGGAAGGCGTGGGAATGGACGTTCGGCATGCCCGGCAGCACCGGGCCGGCGGCGCGCTCCGCCCCGCGAGGCGGGCGCTTCACCTCGCGCTCGATGCCGGCGATGCGCCCGTCGTCACCGACGTCGAGCACCACGTTGCGGGCCCAGCCGTCGGGGAGAAAGGCGCTTTGCGCGTAGAGCCGCATGCTCGAAGGATGCTCCGGCCCGGGAGAACGGTCGACCGGGACTGCGACTCGATTGAAAAGCTTTCGGTGATGACTTGCAAACATCGACCGTCCCTTCTTCAATCCAAGGAACGCCGTCAAGGACATTCAGGATGAACGAGACCGGGACGGACGATTCTCGGAGCGCGCTCTGGACCGACCTGCGCCTCGCCACCATGGTTGCCGGGACCGGCGCGGCCTACGGGGCCGTGGAGGACGGCGCCATCGCCGTTCGCGGGGGGCGCATCGCGTGGGTCGGGCCGCGGGAGGCGCTGCCGGCGGGCACGGCGCACGCCCCGGCGTACTCGGGCGGAGGCCGGTGGGTGACGCCCGGGCTCATCGACTGTCACACCCATCTCGTGTACGGCGGGAGCCGGGCGCGGGAGTTCGAGCTGCGCCTCGAGGGCGCGAGCTACGAGGAGATCGCGCGCGCGGGCGGCGGCATCCTGTCCACCGTGGACGCCACGCGCGCGGCCAGCGACGAGGCGTTATACAGGTCCGCGGTGCCGCGGCTGCGCGCCCTCGTGGCCGAGGGCGTGACCACCCTGGAGATCAAATCCGGCTACGGTCTGGACCGGGATGCGGAGCTCAAGAGCCTGCGCGTGGCGCGCAGGCTGGGCGAAACGCACCCGGTCGACGTGGTCACCACCTTCCTGGGCGCGCACGCGCTGCCGCCCGAGTACCGCGATCGGGCGGACGCCTACATCGATTTCGTGTGCGGCGAGGCGCTGCCGGCGGCGGTGGAGGCGGGGCTGGTCGATGCGGTGGACGCCTTCTGCGAGCGCATCGGCTTCAGCGCGCAGCAGGTGGCGCGGGTGTTCGAGGCCGCGCAGGCCCTGGGCCTGCCGGTCAAGCTGCACGCGGAGCAGCTCTCGGATCAGGGCGGCGCCGAGCTGGCGGCGCGCTACCGGGCGCTGTCGGCGGATCACCTCGAGTACGTATCGGAGGCAGGCATCCGCGCACTGCGGGCCGCGGGCACGGTGGCGGTGCTGCTGCCGGGCGCGTTCTACTTCCTGCGCGAGTCGCAGCTCCCGCCCATCGAGCGGCTGCGCGCGGCGGGCGTGCCCATGGCCGTCGCCACCGACAGCAACCCGGGCACCTCCCCCGCCTGCTCGCTGCTGCTCATGCTGAACATGGCGTGCACCCTGTTTCGACTCACCCCCGAGGAAGCGCTGGCCGGTGTCACGCGCAACGCGGCGCGCGCCCTCGGGCTCGACGCCTCGCGCGGCACGCTCGAGGCCGGCAAAGCGGCGGATTTCGTGCTGTGGGACATCGAGCATCCGGCCGAGCTCGCCTATCGCTTCGGCTTCAACCCCTGCCATCAGGTGGTGAAAGCAGGACGGGTCGTCTTGCAAGCATGAACGCCGTGCCTCGCACGAACCGATCGTAGCGGTGGGCGGATCTAATCCGCGACCATCGCGCTTGCAAAGCGCTCCCACAGGCAAGGTTTCTCCACGGCGGAAGCGAAGCCTGTGGGAGCGGACCTTTGTCCGCGACCAT
>CAZPFD010000112.1:10415-11592 GCA_964585725.1 uncultured Ectothiorhodospiraceae bacterium
AACAGATGGGGAGGCTTATCCTCGACTGATGGTGGGCTGATGCCTTTCAGGTTCTGCTCTTCGCCCACGCCAGCGCCGTTTCCAGCAGGCGCTGCAGGACGGGTCGGACCTGTGCAGCTCTTTCCTCTCGATACGTGAAAGGGTAGTCCTCGTGCATATAGGTGCGCTGGGAGAGCTCGAGCTGCACGGCGTGCACGCCGCGGCCGGGGTCGCCGTAGGCGCGCGTCGTGTAGCCGCCCTTGAAACGTCCGTTGACCACATGAGTGAAGTCGCCGCTATCCGCGATGACGTCGCGCAGGGCCTGCTCGAGCTCCGGTGCGCAGCTCGCGCCGCCGGCGGTGCCGAGGTTCAAGTCGGGCAGCGTGCCCTCGAAGAAACGGGGCACGCGCGAGCGGATGGTGTGCGCCTCGTAGAGCACGGCGATGCCGTGGCGCTCCCGGATCCGCGCGAGCGCCTCGCGCAGCTGCTCGTGGTACGGGCGCCAGCAGGTCTCGATCCTGCGGGCGATCTCCTGCGGCGCCGGCGCGCAGCCTTCCCGGTAGATGGGGCGGAAATCGAAGGCGGTGGTCGGGCACAGCTCGGTGTTGCTCTGGCCGGGGTAGAGCGCCGTGTCGTCGGGCGGGCGGTTGAGATCGATCACGTAACGTGAGTAACCCGCCTGAAGGACGCCGGCACCCAGCTCCGGGGCGAAGTCGTACAAGCGCTCCACGTGCCAGTCCGTGTCGGGCACGCGCAGCGCGGACTCCGTCATGGTGCGTGCGATGGACTCGGGGATCGCCGTACCGCAGTGCGGCATGCTGACCAGCAGCGGTGTGCTTCCTTCGCGATAGTGGTAGACGTCCATAGCGATCCCTTGCATCTTCGCGTGCGCATCGCGCCCCTCGGGCCCTGGGCCGATCTTAGCTCAAGCTGCTATATATTCTTTTGACGTTCACGAGCGCGCGCGGCGCGCGCCATCGACACCGGGGGCTGGTCATGAGCATAGAGCGCCGACGTTTGTCCAACCGCGAGATTCGGGCGCCGCGCGGCACCGAGCTGAGCGCCAAGAGCTGGCTGACCGAGGCCCCGCTGCGCATGCTCATGAACAACCTGGACCCCGAGGTGGCGGAGAAGCCGCAGGAGCTCGTGGTCTACGGCGGCATCGGCCGCGCCGCACGGGACTGGGAGTGCTTCGATC
>CAZPFD010000113.1:0-11498 GCA_964585725.1 uncultured Ectothiorhodospiraceae bacterium
AGTAGTGTCTGACACCACTTTTCCCAAGGGCTCCCCGCTCGGTCTCGCCGGCACCGAGCTCGACGAGGTTCGTGGGTCATGAGGTTCTGTTCTCTCTACACCTCCCCCAGGTAGGCGCGCTCCAGCGCCGGCTGCTCCAGGATCTCCGATGCCGGTCCGCTCTGGGTGACCACGCCGCCGCCCAGCACGTAGGCCCGATCCGCCACCGACAGGGCGAGCCCGGCCATCTGATCGACGAGGAGGATGGTGCGGCCTTCGTCTCTCAGCTCCGAGAGGATGCCGAAGAGATCGTCGATCAGCGTGGGTGCCAGACCGAGCGAAGGCTCGTCGAGCATCAGGATCCGAGGCTGCGCGATGAGCCCGCGGGCGATGGCCAGCATCTGCTGCTCGCCCCCTGAGAGCAGCCCCGCCTTCTGATCCTTGCGCGCGCGCAGCTTCGGGAAGCGCTCGAGCATGTGCTCGACCGCCGCCTCCAGATCCTCGGGCGCGCGCGCGAAGGCGCCCAGGCGGATGTTGTCGGTGACGCTCAGCTCCGGGAAGACCTGGCGCCCTTCGGGCACCAGCACCAGACCTTCGCGCGAGATGTGGTGGGCCGTCAGGTTCTCGACCCGCTTGCCGGCGAGCACGATGCGGCCTTCGATGGGTCGATGGAGCCCGCTCAGCGCGCGCATCAGGGTCGACTTTCCGGCGCCGTTCGCACCCAGCACGGCGACGAACTCGCCCTCGCCCACGGCCACGCCCACGTCGCGCAGCACGGGTGCGGCGCCGTAGCCGGCGCGCAGATCGTCGCCCTCGAGCACCGGCGGCCCGGCCGGCTGCCACGGCGTGCGCCGGCTGCGGTCGAGCGCCTGCCCCTCGCCCAGATAAGCCTTCAGCACGGCGGGGTCGTTGCGCACCTCGGCGGGAGCGCCCTCCGCGATGGTCACGCCGGCATCGAGCACGATGACCCGGTCGGAGACGCCCATCACCAGATTCATATCGTGCTCGACCAGCACCACGGCCAATCCCTGGGCCGCGATCTGGCGCAGCAGCTCCGCAAGGCGCGCGGTGTCGGCATCGCTCAGGCCGGCTGCCGGCTCGTCGAGGAGCAGGACGCTGGGCCGGGTGGCGAGCGCGCGCGCGATCTCCACCAGCCGCTTGTCCACGTGCGGCAGCGCGCCCGCTGGCTGGCGAAGCGGACCCGCATAGCCGACGAAGGCCAGGATGCTCTCGGCGATCTCTTCCATGTCGCTGCTGCGCTCCAGGCCGAACAGGTTCGTGACGCCGAGCCGCCCCCGGCGCAGTGCAATCACCACGTTGTCGAGCACGCTCATGTGCTCGAAGAGCTGGGTGCTCTGATAGGTGCGTGCCACGCCGGCGCGTGCGACCAGGTGCGATGCGCGGCCGGCGACGTCGCCCTCGCTGACCCGGATCTCGCCGCTGTCGGGTTTGTAGAACCCGCCGATGAGGTTGAGCACCGTGGTCTTTCCGGCGCCGTTCGGGCCGATGATGCTGGTGACGTGCGCGGGGCGCGCACGGAAGCTGAAGTCGCTGACCGCGTGCACGCCGCCGAAGGAGATGGAGAGCCCGCTCGCGGTGAGGCCGCGGGATTCCCGGCCGGCGGCGAGAAACTCCGCAACGTCGCGCTTGAGAGCGGGCAGCGGCCCCGTGTCGGCTCTCGCAAAGAGGCGCGAGAGCAGGCCCACGATCCCGTCCGGGGCGAGGCGCAGGACGAGCAGCAGCAGCGCCCCCACGAACAGCAGCCGGTAACCCGCGAGGAACGACAGAATCTCCGGCAGCAGGACCACGACCACCGCTCCGAGCACCGGTCCCAGGACCTTGTCCGCGCCGCCGATCATGACCACCAGCAGGAACAGAATGGACTGAAAGAACGGGAAAGACTCGGGGCTGATGAAGCTGCTCATGGAAGCGAACACGGCGCCGGCCAGGCCGGCCAGCACCGCGGAGAGCACGAAGGCGACGGTGCGGATGAGCACCGGGTCCAGGCCGATGGATTGACCCGCCACCTCGGAGTCCCGGATCGCGCGCATGGCCTTGCCCCACAGGCTTCGGCTCAAGCGCGAGAACAGATATACCGAGGCCACCGTCAGCGCCAGCACCAGAAGCGCGACGTCGCGGACCTCGAAGCTGAACCCGAGCAAGGCCGGGGAGGGGATCCCCATCAACCCGTTCCAGCCTCCGGTCAGCTCGCGCCACTCGGCGGCGCCCTGCTCGACCACGAACCCGAACGCGATGGTCACCATGGCCAGGTACGGGCCCCGGACGCGAAGCGCGGGCACGGCCAGGACCGCCCCCGCGGCGCCGGCGACGACGCCCGCGAGGACCAACGCGGGCCAGAAGCTCCACCCCAGGGTGGTGGACAGGATGCCGGCCGTGTACGCGCCGATGGCGTAGAAGCCCACGTGCCCGAGGGATATCTGCCCGGTCAGGCCCAGCAGAATGTTGAGCCCGACCCCGACCATGGTCGTCAGCCCGACCAGCGCGAGGATGTATAGCTGGTAGCCGTTGGCATGAAAGATGGCGGCCACCACCAGCGCGACCGCGGCGAGGGTTCCCAGGAGCGGCGCCGGTCTCATGCCTACACCTTCTTGACCGCGGCGCCGCCGAAGAGGCCGTGGGGGCGCAGCGCCAGGGCGAGGATGACCAGCGAGAAGGTCACGATCTGCGTGTAGGTCGACCCCAGCAGCGCCGTGATCAGGGCCTCGGCGAGCCCGTAGAGCAGCCCGGCCAGCACCACGCCCCAGGGATTCGTGATCCCGCCCAGGATGGCCACGGCGAACGCCTTGATCCCGAACAGCGTCCCCATGGTGGACGAGATGGTGAACAGCGGCGCGATCAGGATCCCCGCAATCCCCGCGAACAGCCCGGAGAGCGCGAACGCGCCGACCACGGACGCGGTGACGTTGATGCCCATCAACCGTGCGGCGTCGGCATTCTGCACCACCGCCAGCATCGCTTTGCCGTACTTGGTGCGCCGCGAGACGATGTGCAGGCATACGGCGATGAGCAGCCCGGTCACCGGAATGACGATCTGGAGGGGCTGAACCTTGATGTCGGCGATGTAGAAGGCTTCGGTGGTCAGGGCGCTCGGCGGCATGCCCCGCGGATCCTTGCCGAAGGTGAACAGCACGACGTTGTCGAGAACGATGCCCAGCGCCACCGTCGCCATCAACCACGAGTTGGATCCGCGCAGGACGAACGGGCGCACCGCCACTCGCTCGACGACGACGCCCCAGAGCGCGCACAGCGCGAGGGCCAGGATCACCGCGATCGCCATCGGCCAGCCCAGGGTGACGCCGAACGTGAATGCCAGGACCGCGCCGAGCATCATGGCGCTGCCGATGGCGAAGTTCACCGTGTTGGAGACGGCGTAGGTGACGTAGAAGCCGAGCGCGAGGAGCCCGTACATGCTCCCGAGCCCGATACCCGTGATCAACGCGGAGGGGATCAGCATGGCGCCCCGGCGGCCCCGTTTGCGGCGGTTACAGCGGGATGCAAGGCGGGCGGCACGCGCGTGCCGCCCGCCGCCGGCTTACTCTACGGGCACGATCTGATCGCCCTCGTAGCGGACCATGATGTAGTCGTCCGGGCCGAGCGCGTCGTGGTCATCGGGGCTGAACGCCCGGTTGTATGTCTTGATCAGCCCTTCGTAGGTGCCGAGATTCTCCAAGGCCTGACGGATCGCGTCGCCGTCGGTGCTGCCCGCCTTCTCGATGCCCATGGCGAGCAGATGCATGGCGTCGTAGGCGTTGGCGGTGCCGACCGGGGAGAAGATGTCCTCGGGGCCCTTGATCTCCGGGTACTTGGCCTTGAGGGCCTTGATGAAGCGCTGCCCCACCGGGCCCTGCGGTCCGAAGAAGCTGTAGGTCTGGACGAAATGCGCATCCCCCGCGGTCGGGCCCGCGAGCTCCGGGAAGCGCCCGCCCGAGATACCCCAATGGGACACCACCGGAACGTCCCAGCCCATGCGCTCGCGTGACTTCATCATCTGCGCACCGGGAGGCGCGTTGACCACCAGGACGATGACGTCGGCTCCCGCCTGTTTCAGGCGTGTGAGCTGGGGCACCATGTCGACGTCGTTGTTCTCGAACTTCTCGATGCCCACGATCTCGATGTCGGGGTTCTCGGCATCGGCGGCCTTGAGGCCCTTCTCGTTCGACTCGCCCCAGGGATTGTTGATGAGCATCAGGCCCGCCTTCTTGGCGCCGAACGCCTCATTGGCGTACTTCAGCAGCTTCACGTCCACGAGCGCGTCCACCGCGGAGACGCGGAAGACATAGTTGGGGTTGGCCCCGTTGCGCGTGATCGGAGTGGCGGCGGCCCATACGCCCATGAAGGGCACCTTCTCCTTGTTCGCCAGCGGTACGATCGCCAGCGACACGGGCGAGTCGATGCCGCCGAAGAATGCGGCGACCTCTTCGTTGAAGATCAGCTCCCGCGCCGCGATCAGTCCCTTCGGCGGACTCGATTCGTCGTCTCTCTGGATGAGCTCGATCTTGCGTCCGCCGAGCAGTCCGCCCGCGGCGTTGATCTCGTCGATGGCGACGCGCAGCCCCCGGGTGATCGCCTCACCCGATTGCGCCGAGGCGCCCGAGAGCGCCGCTACATGACCGATCTTGATCGGCTCGGCCGCGGAAGCCGCGCCGCTGCCCAGGCCCAGCGCGAGCGCCAGGACGGCGGCGGAAACCGCGCACCGCTTCATCGATGTGAAAAGTACGTTCGGCACCATGGCTCCTTCTCCCCAGGTGTACATGTAATGCTAGCGACGTGTGAAGGCTTGTCCTGCATTCGTCATCCGTCTACCGCTGCCGGTGCGGATCTGCGCGCATCGACGGCGAGGATGCCCCGATGCGCCGTCGAGGTTCGCCGCTACCGGCATTTCCATGCCCTCGCGGAGATGCAGGCCGGCGCCTTCCCCATTCGGCGAAGACCGGAATCCGCGGCACGGCGCGCCCGGACCGGGCCCCGCCTGCGCGCGGCGTTCTTGTTATGCCGAAGTGAAGTAAGTATATTTTTACCTCGGACAGTATTTACGCCTGGGCCGGGGCTGTCAAGGCGTCCCGCGGTTCCCGGGGGACTTCACTCCGTGCCGCACGCATCTCGAGGATCTTCGCGAACTTGGTCGAGAGCACACGTTCCAGGCAAGCCGCACCGCATTCGGTCGAAAGCGAGGCCACGCAAGAGCAGCCGGCGCGCGTGCCGCGCCCGGCGGGCGCCCGGCGCGACCCGGCCGCGACGCGTGAGCGGATACTCGAAGCCGGCCGGGCCGAGTTCTCACAGCACGGGTACAACGGTGCCCGCATCGACCGGATCGCACGCCGCTCGCGCTCCAACATTCGCATGATCTATCACTACTTCGGCGGGAAGGAGCCGCTGTATCTGGCGGTGCTCGAAGACACCTATCGCCGTATTCGCGAGCAGGAGCTGCAGCTCGAGCTGAAGCACCTGGCCCCTGCGGAGGGGATGCGGCAGCTGATCGAGTTCACCTTCGATTACCTGCGCGACAACCCGAATTTCGTCAAGCTCGTCTGCAACGAGAACCTCTTGCAGGGAAGGTTCCTGAAGAAATCGCGGCTGGTCCCGGAGACCACGCTCCCGCTGTTGGAGGTGGTGGGGGATCTGCTGGAGCGCGGACAGGCGAGCGGCGTCTTTCACAAGAAGGTCGGCCCCGTTCAGCTCTACGCCACCATCCTGTCCGTGTGCTTCACCCACATCTCGAATCGCTACACGCTGTCCATCATGTTCCAGCAGGATCTGTCCGACGCCGAATGGCTGAGCGAACGGCGCAAGCACGTGGTCGACGTGATCCTGAGCTACTTGACGGCGGGTACCGCAGGCAGCTCCCTCGAGCCATCCCGATGAGCGAGCGCGAAGCGCAATCGCTGCTCGAGCTCCCGCTGCGCGTCGTCAACGTCGGCCTGGAGGGTTTCGCGCGCGAGCTCGAGTCGCTCGACGTGCCCGTGGTGCAGGTCGACTGGTCGCCGCCCGCGAGCGGTGATCCCGAGCTCGCCGCCCTTCTCTCGAGGCTGGGAGCGGCCACCGGAGACTCGGGGGCGATGCAGGCGATCGAGGAAGCCAACCGCGAGGCTCTGCGGCGCATGCTCGCGGCCGATCCGGTTCTGGTCGACGTGGTGCCCGCCGCGCAAGCGATCCCTGCTCTGGACGAACGCGTGCTGCTGCACGCGGGACCGCCGATTGCCTGGGAGCGCATGTGCGGCCCCATGCGCGGCGCCGTCGCCGGAGCCGTGGTCTTCGAGGGTTGGGCGCCCGGGCTGGACGCCGCGGCGGATCTCGCGGCGAGCGGCGCCATCGCCTTTCATCCCAACCACCACTTCGAGGCGGTCGGCCCCATGACCGGCATCACCACGCGGTCCATGCCCGTGCTGGTGATCGAGAACAGAGCCTTCGGCAACCGCGCCTACTGCACCATCAACGAGGGCCTCGGCAAGGTCATGCGCTTCGGGGGCAACGACGCCGAGGTTCTGCAGCGGCTGGCGTGGCTGCGCGACGTGCTGGCCCCCGTGCTGGCCGCCGCTCTGCGCGAGAGCGACGGCATCGCGCTGAAGCCGCTCATCGCCCGCGGGTTGAGCATGGGGGACGAGATGCATCAGCGCAACGTCGCGTGCACGAGCCTGCTGCTGCGCGAGCTGGCTCCGCTGCTCGCGCGCACCTCGCGCGATGCCGCGACGCTGGCCGACGTCTTCGCCTTCGTCGCCGGCAATGATCAGTTCTTCCTCAACGTGGCCATGGCCATGGGCAAGGCGATCATGGATCCGGTGCGCGGCATCGAGGGCTCCTCGGTGGTCACAGCCATGAGCCGAAACGGCACGGATTTCGGGGTGCGCGTGAGCGGCACCGGAGACACGTGGTTCGTCGCCCCGGTGGAGATGCCGCGGGGGCTGTATTTCCCGGGATTCACTGCAGCGGATGCGAACCCCGACATGGGCGACTCGACCATCGTGGAGACCATCGGGCTGGGCGGGTTCGCCATGGCCGCGGCACCGGCCGTGGCGGGGTTCGTCGGCGCCGGATCCGCGTCGGCCGCAGCCCGCTACACCCGCACCATGCGCGAGATCACGGTGGGGGAGAACCCCGAGTGGACCATCCCGGCGCTGGATTTCGCAGGGGTCCCCACCGCCATCGACATCCGGCGCGTGCTCGAGACGGGACTGAGCCCCACCATCAACACGGGCATCGCGCACCGCGAGCCCGGGGTGGGCCAGGTGGGTGCCGGCATCGTGAACGCGCCCATGGGCTGCTTCGCGCAGGCTCTCCGGGCCCTGGCGGACGGGCTGGGCTGCTCGTGAGCCCGGCCCTGCGAGGCGCGGCACCCCTTCTGTTTCGACTCCGCGGCGCTGGGTGGTCGGATCATCGGCGCCGGCGTGGTGGTCGCAGCGCGCAACGCCCAGGCCGTGGAGCCGGCTTCGGTGTCGTGCGCGCGCCGGTGAGAGATGCGGGCTAGCGCCCCCGGATCGGGGACGGTGGAGGTTCTCGAGATCGGGTGCCTCGCTCGGGAAGCCCTGGCGGCAGCGGGTGCCGCGCGCGTGGGCGCCGTTTTCGAGCACAGCTTCTACATCGCGACGCCCCGGCAATGGATGTGCGTGGGGTCCGCCTCCATGGGCTCGGGCCCGATGAACGTGCGCTGCGCGGCGTGTGGACCGGACTGGCGAGCCAGTGACCTGCGCGTGAACGACGGTGTGCACATCGATCCACCCTGCGTACACGTGAGACCGGGGCTTGCGCTGTGCTTCGCCGGTGCGCCGACGTGGAGGCCGCCGCCCGCCCCCGAGCCTTCCCGGAAGCGCCTGCGAGATGCGCTCGCCGCGCTCGAGGCGGTCGTCGACGGGCGCGCACCCTCCGAAGGTCTCGCAGCTCTCCTCGGCCGCCCGCGCTCCGGGGCGCAGCTGCCGCCGGTGGCGGCGGCTGCGCGCGAGCCGTCGGCGCGGCTGCGTGAGCGGCTGAGGGCCGCTTTCGCATCCGGCGAGACGCCGGCCCCTCGGGATCTCGGCTGCCTCGAGTCGCTGCTGGGCCTGGGCCCCGGATTGACCCCCTCCGGCGACGACTTCATCGTGGGCGCGCTGGTCGCGTTGCATCTGCTCGGATGCGGCGAGTTGCGTGATGCGCTGTGGCGCTCGCTGCGAGCGCTGGCGCCCGAGAGCACGAACGAGATCAGCGGTGCGCACCTCTCGGCGGCGGCCCGCGGATTCGCGAGCGCTGCGCTGCACGATATTCTGAACGACGTTCTGGCGGGTAACGCCGATCGCCTCGATGCCCGCATCCGCGCCATAGACGCCATCGGACACACCTCCGGTTGGGATGCGCTGGCCGGCGCCGTCGCCGTGCTGCACGCGTGGTCGGATGCCTCGCGACAAAAGGGGACAAATCCATTTTTCGCCCGGGGGTATGTGGGTTGAGATGCTTCGAGGAAAAATAGATCTGTCCCCTTTTGTGGCGGCGCTTCGATGTTCCGAAAAGATCTGATCGACTGCCTGCGCGCGCGCCCGTATACGCTGGCGGAGCTGGCCGAGGCGCTGGAGTCCCATCCCAAGGATCTCGCGAGCGACCTCCGGCACCTTTTCCGAACGCTCAAGCACGAGCCGTACCGTCCGGTGATCGAGCCCGCACGGTGCCGGCGCTGCGGCTTCACCTTCCGGGACGACAAGCTCGTGAAACCCGGCAAGTGCCCGCAATGCCGCGGCACCTGGATCGAGCCGCCGCGGATCCATATAGAAGAAGCGTAGCCGCATCGCTCTTCGAGTCCGCGACGCAGCCTGGAGAGGGCCACGGGGTATGTGCGCGCGAGGAACCTTTTTTTCCGTCGTGGCACGTGAAGCGATCAGGCTGCGGCCGGGGCCGTGCGCTGCGCGTTCCAGTGCGCCGTGAGGCCCAGCACCCGTTCCGGATCCGGCAGCGAGCGCGCAAGCAGCTGACGGTAGAGGAGCTCCTCCGGCGAGCGCGCGCGGCCTGCATCGCGCACTTCCCCCGCCTCGACCTGCTGCGCCGCGTGGGCGGCCAGGCAGTCGGCGAATCCGCTGCCCTCATCGAACTGAAGCTTGCTCCGCCACACGATCTCCGCCGGCAACCGGTCCTCGAAGGCCTTGCGCAGCACCCACTTCTCCCCGTCACAGCCCTTTTCCGGCCGCTGCTTCCATTTCGCGGGGATGCTCATGGCGAGCGCGAGCATCGTGGTATCCAGAAAAGGCACCCGGGCCTCGAGCCCGTGCGCCATGGTCATGCGATCCACGCGCTGGAGATTGACGTTGTGCATCGCCGTCAGCGAGCGCCGCAGCTCGCGCTGCAGCGCGTCCGGGTCTTCGTAGCCCGAGTAATAGGTATACCCCGCGAACAGCTCGTCCGCGCCTTCGCCGGTCAACACCACCTTCACCTCGCGCGCGGCAAGCCTCGCCACGAAGTAGGTCGGCACCGCGCTGCGCACCAGATCGCGATCAAAGGATTCCAGGTGGCTCAGAACGCGCGGCAGTGTCTCGGCGATCTCCTGCGGATCGACGACGTACTCGTGGTGGATGGTATCGAGGTGCGCCGCGACCGTGCGTGCGGCGCGCAGATCGCTGGATCCCTCCAGCCCCACGGCGAACGTGTGCAGCTCGTCGACGTGCTCGCGGGCGATGGCGGAGATGATCGAGCTGTCCAGACCGCCCGATAGGAAGGCGCCCAGAGGGACGTCGCTGCGCAGGCGCTTGCGCACCGCTTTCTCCAAGGTCTCACGCAATAGCGTGAAGGTTTCCTCTTCGCTGCGCGAGGTGTCATGGGGCTGCGGCACCTGATAGTAGCGGTGGAAACCGCGGGCGCTGTGAAAGGCATGGCCCGGCGGAAACTCCTCGATGTGCTCGGCCACGCCGGCCAGCGCCTTGATCTCGCTTGCGAACGCGAGGCGACCGTCGATGCGGCCCATGTAGAGCGGTTTGATGCCGAGGGGATCGCGCGCCGCGAGCACGTGGCCGGTGCCGTCGACGAGCACGAAGGCGAACATGCCGTCGAGCTTGCCGACGATGCGTTCGCCCCACGCCAGAAAGCCGCGCAGGACGCTCTCGCTGTCGCTTCCGGTCTTGAAGCGCACGTTGCCCAGCCGCGCGCGCAGATCGCGATCGTTGTAGATCATGCCGTTGCACACCAGCGCCGGCGCACCGGCGACGTCCTCGGCCACGATGGGCTGGTGTCCGCCGGTCGGATCGATGATGGCCAGGCGCACGTGGCCCAGGGTCGTAGCGCCGGCGCCGTGCTGCATGTGAGTGACGTGGAGACCACGGCCGTCGGGACCGCGATGTGGGATTCTGGATAGGATGTCGTCAACCGTTCTTCTGTCGTCGTCGCCCCACAGGGCGGCTATGCCGCACATGTCGCTCCTTTCATGGCTGGTTTACAGGGAATGGGGTCAGGGTAGCGCAGGTGAGAGGAGGCAATGTGTGGCAGAGCGACGTGCAGTGTGAGAGAGACGACGCTCCGCGCTCGAATCCGGCGGTTGCATCAAGTTGTCCCTCGCAACGCCGCCCTGGCTTCACTCGGTAGGTGGCGCGTGCTGTATGGACACCGGATTTTCAGAGCTCGGTCATCGCTTGTTGGGGTTTCGTTGAGAGAGGACGCTGTTGTACCCCGCTCCGCGGGCAGGAACGAAAGTTGTCGCAGCGCCCCGAGTCAAGCGCGCGCACACCTCGGGCCGCCGGCGCGCTCGCAAAGGCGATGCATTGCGTAGGCCATCCCCGTGTGCTTAAATCGGACGCAGGTCGGGAACCTCGCCGGTTTGGCAACGAGCCGCCTCAGTCAATCCGCGCAGGCGATCGCAAAGCCGCGCCACGTAAAACGAGAATGACGCGCGCGCGGGCGATCGGTTAACAGAGCTTTCACAATCAGTGCGTACAAGTCGGGGCAATGACCGTTCCTGTTTCCACCCGGAGACGGAGCGGGTGAAGCGACCCTCTTGGCCGTAGCTCCGTCGGCGTAGGAGAGACGCCCGCGGGATTCGGTCCTTGGGGCTCGAGGGGGAGGACGAGTACGGATGGCCTATCCGTTCTGCGCGGCGCGTCCGGGCGCTATCGGCGGATGCTCGGCACGCTCGCGCGCAGCCCTCCCCTGGAACATTCGTAAGTCCAAACATCGCTCCCTGCCGTCCGGCGCCCCCAGCCATCCGACCGCGAGACAGTCCCCTCCCAAGGTCGTGCTCGAGCCCCTCGAGCCGCGCTACCTTCTCTCCGCCGACCTCATGCCGTTCACCGTCGACATGGCCGTCGACGGAGACGACATCACCCTGCGCTTCGATGAAGCGACCGAGCGGCTCCAGATTCTCGACAACCGCAGCGGCGGCGCGGTGGTCTCCGAGCGTCCGGGCGCGCGGACCAGCGAGGTCCGCATCGCCGGCTCGCAGGGAGACGACCGCGTGGTGGTCGACTTCGCCGTCGAGTTCTCGCTGGCCGGCGGCATCACCTTCGACGGCGGCGCGGGCGTCGATCGGCTGCACATCGCGAACGGGCTGTTCGACACCA
>CAZPFD010000114.1:0-3327 GCA_964585725.1 uncultured Ectothiorhodospiraceae bacterium
GCGGCGCTCACGTCGTCGCGAGCTGCTCGACGGTCTCGTCGACGGCCGCTTCGAACGCTGCCAGGGTCTCGTCGAGGCAGCGCTGATCGTGCGCCTCGCACACGAACCACGGCTCGCGCGAGTCGGGCTCGCACAGCACGCCGTGCTCGTGCAGCTGCGGCGCCAGGGCGTCGTAGAAGGTGTAGTCGCTGCGGCGCCAGTCGCGGTAATTGCTCGGAGGGGCTTCGGCGAAGAACAGCCCGCTCATCGAGGGATGGCCCGTGAAGGCGTGCGCGATGCCGCGCTCGGCGAGTATGCGGCTCATGCCCTCGCGCAGGCGCGACCCGTACTCCGCGATGCTCTCCAGGGCGTCGGTCTCGTCCAGTATCTGGAGCGTGCGCTCGGCCGCGGCGATGGACACCGAGTGCGCGGTGTAGGTGCCGCCGTGCACCACCTTGTTGCCGATCCTGCCCATGATCTCCTCGCGGCCCGCGAGCGCTGCGATAGGGTAGCCGTTGGCCATGGCCTTGGCGAAGGTGCAGAGGTCGGCCGCGACGCCCATGAGCTCCTGCACGCCGCCGCGCGCCACCCGGAAGCCGGTCTTCACCTCGTCGACGATCATGACCACCTCGTAGCGATCGCACAGCGTGCGCACATCGCGCACGTACTGGGGATCGGCGCTGATGCTGCAGCAGTTCCCCATGATGGGCTCGATGAGCAGGGCCCCGATGCGATCGCGGTGGCGGCGCAGCACGTCCTCCAGGCGATCGGCGTCGTTGATGGGCACCACATGGACCAGCTCCTTGAGAAGCCGGGGGATGCCCTCGCCGTAGGGCACCACGGGCGGATCGCCCGTCCCGCCGCGCCAGCCCTCCATGTCGGCCTGCCACAGCACCGCGTCGAACACGCCGTGGTATCCGCCTTCCATGAGCACGTAGGCGTCGCGGCCGCTGTAGGCGCGCGCGAGGCGCAGGGCGGCCATCACCGCCTCGGTCCCGGAGTTGGAGAAGCGCACGCGCTCGGCCGCAGGCACCATCTTGCTGATGCGCTCGGCGACCGCGTACTCGCGCTCGGTGGCCAGCGCGAACACACCGCCCACCTCCATGCCGGCGCGGGCCGCCGCGTCGACGCGCGCATCCGCGTAGCCCAGAATCGCCGGCCCGTAGCCCAGCCGGTAATCGATGTACTCGTTGCCGTCGATGTCCCACAGGCGCCCGCCCTTGCCGTGGTCCACGTAGATAGTGTGCTCCCCGCCCCAGTAGCGAAAATTCGAGGCGACGCCGAGGGGAAGCCGGCTCGCCGCCTTGCGGAAATGCGCGTTGCTTTTGCGAAGGGATCGTGTCATATGAGGCATCGGAAGGTCACGCCGCCCTCGGATGATGCCACAGGCCGGGGTTCCTGTCCACGCGACGTTGAATGAACGTTCAATCATAATAGATTCATAATGTATTGTTTGTTATTGTTTTTTCATCAGACTCAGGTATCCTCTCGGCTGGATTTTTCAGCAGAGGTGAAGCATGCCCCCGGGTCGCAGGCGGACGGCGTCCAAGGCGCGTACGGTGACCAAGGAGCTGCGCCGCGAGCAGCTCATCCGCTCCACCATCGACTCCATCGCCAAGCGCGGTTTCGCCGAGACCACGCTGGCCAACGTCGCGGACGGCGCGGGCCTCTCCCGCGGCATCGTGAACTTCCACTTCCGCAGCAAGGAAGCGTTGCTGGTGGCCACGTTGGAGTACCTGGCCGACGAGTACCGCGCGAGCTGGAAGCGGGCTCTGGAGACCTGCGGGCCGCAGGCGGCGGACAAGCTCTCGGCCCTGGTGCGCACCGACTTCGAGCCCGCGGTGTGCAGCCGCAAGAAGCTCGCCGTGTGGCACGCCTTCTACGGTGAGACCAAGTCGCGCCCGACGTACCGGCGCCTGTGCGGCCAGCGCGACCAGGAGTACTACGGTGTGTTTCGGGATCTGTGCGCGGACGTGATCCGCGAAGGGCCCTACCCGGACCTCGATGCGGACACGGTCGCGAGCGGGTTGACCACGATGTCCGACGGGCTGTGGCTGTCGATGCTGATACACTGGGAGAGCTTCAACCGGCTGAAGGCGTTGAACATCTGCCTGGCTCATCTGGCGACGGTGTTTCCGCGTCACTTCACCGCGCCCGCGTCGGCGTTGCCGGACGCGGAGGGCATGTCGTGAGCTACCGCCTGCCCGAGCGCGCCCGGGAGTGGCAGCAAAAGATCGCGGCGTTCGTGGCCGAGGAGCTGATCCCGTGGGAGGTCCATGCGGAGATGAACGCGGGCGAGCTGCCCGCCGAGGTCAGGGCGCGCCACGAGGCGCTGGCGCGCTCGCTCGGATTGCCGGGCATGGACACCCCGCAGGACTGGGGCGGGCTCGCCCTGCCCATCCTCGAGCAGACTGTGGTGTGGGAGCAGCTCGGACGAGTCACCAATGCGCTCTGCTGGTGCTTCCCCGAGCCCCAGAGCTGGATGTTCGAGGCCTGCACCCGCGAGCAGATCGAGCGCTACATCCTGCCGGTCCTGGAGGGGCGCCGGCACGAGTGCTACGCCATCAGCGAGGAGCACGCGGGATCCGACGTGGAAGCCATCCGCACCACCGCCCGGCGCGACGGGGACGTCTACGTGGTCGACGGCGAGAAGTGGTACGTGACCAGCGCCAACAAGGCCGACTTCTTCGTGCTCCAGGCCCGCATCGAAGGCGGCGCCAGCGCGGGCGCGCACGGCCTGTTCTTCGTCGACATGGACGCGCCGGGCATCGAGCTCGTGCGCACGCCCGCGTTCAGCCATACCTACGCGGCGCATCATCCCACCTACCGCTTCACCGGCGTGCGGGTCCCGGCCGCCAACCTCGTCGGCGACGAGGGCGGCGGCATGGATTTCACCCATAGCTGGTTCCGGCGCGAGCGCCTGATGATCGCCGCGCGCTGCTGCGGAGCCGCCCAGCGCCTCATCGAGGAGGCCACGGCGTTCGCGCGCGAGCGCGTGGTGTCCGGACGGCCCATCGCCGAGTATCAGGCCATCCAGCTCATGCTCGCGGACAGCGTCACGGAGCTGTGGGCCGCGCGCCTGATCACCTACGAGGCGGCCGAGGCGCACGATCGCGGCGAGGACGTGAAGACCTTGCACGGCCGCTGCTCCATGGCCAAGCTGTACGCGTCCGAGATGGCGAACCGAGTCGCGGACCGCGCGGTGCAGATCTTCGGCGGCCGCGGGTACATGCGCGAGAACGTGGCGGAGCGCTTCTACCGCGAGCTTCGCGTGGACCGCATCTGGGAGGGAACGAGCGAGATACAACGCTTGATCATCGCGCGCCGGCTGCTCAAGCACGGCTTGAG
>CAZPFD010000114.1:3427-11464 GCA_964585725.1 uncultured Ectothiorhodospiraceae bacterium
CGGCCCATGCCGTGGCCGCGACCCGGTGTGCTTGCGCGCTTGCGCACGGCCTATCTGCACAGCGAAGCGCTGCAAGGATACAGCCTGCTGGCACCGACCCTGCTCGTCATGGCGGCGACCATGTGCCTGCCGCTCGCCATGACCATCGCCTACAGCTTCTGGACCCAGACCTACCTCGAGATCCAGCCGGGCTTCACCCTCGAGCATTACGCGCGCGCGTTCGAAGAGCCGATTTTCCGCGCGCTGTTCGCACGCTCGCTGTGGATATCGGCCGCCTGCACGGTCATCACGGTGGTGCTCGCCTATCCCATGGCGTACTACGTGGCTTTCCACGTGCAGCGCCACAAGCTGGTCTGGATCATCCTGATGACGGTCCCCTTCTGGACCAGCTATCTGCTGCGCGTGTTCGCCTGGAAGCTCATCCTGGGATACGACGGCGTCATCAACTCCGGACTGAAGACGCTCGGGTTCATCGAGGAGCCCCTGGCCTTCCTGCTCTACAATCCGAACGCGGTCGTCATCACGCTGGTGCACGCGTGGGCTGCGTTCGCCATACTGCCGATCTACGTGTCGCTGGAGAAGATAGATCGCACGCTGCTCGAGATCGCCACGGATCTCGGCGACGGACCGGCCGCGCGCTTCTTCCGCATCACGCTGCCGCTGTCGCTGCCCGGCGTGATCGCCGCCAGCATGCTGATCTTCATACCCACCGTCGGCGACTACGTGACGCCCGCCCTGGTGGGCGGACCCGACGGGTACATGATCGCCAACATCATCGAGTTCCAGTTCGGGCGCGGCAACAACTGGCCGCTCGGGGCGACGCTGGCCATCCTCTCCATGATCATGGTGACCTGCATCGCGCTGTTCTACATGTGGCTTTCGCGCAGGCTCACGGAGCGCATCGGATGAGCACCGGGCGTCGAATCGGAAACCGGCCCCTGTTCACCTACGCGGTGTTCTACCTCGCGTTTCTGTACGTGCCGGTCATGTTCCTGCCCCTGTTCTCGTTCAACGACTCGATGTACATCGCCTTTCCGCTGAAGGGGTTCACGCTGAGGTGGTACGAGTCCATGCTCGCCAACGGCCCCATGCACGAGTCGCTGCTGAACAGCATCCGGGTGGGGGCGGCCACCGCGGTGATCAGCACGGTGCTCGGCGTGTTCGGCGCCAAGGCGGTCACGCGCTACCGGCTGCCCGCGGGCAAGCCGGTGATGGGCGTGGTCATGCTGCCCCTGGTCATTCCGGGCGTCATCCTCGGCACGGCGCTGCTCGTGCTGCTGCGCCAGCTGGGGGTGAACCTGTCCCTGTTCACGGTGACGCTGGGGCACGTGCTGATCTGCGTGCCGTTCTCCATCGCGGTGCTCATCTCGCGCTTCGAGGGCTTCGACCGCACGCTCGAGGACGTATCAGCGGATCTGGGCGAGACTCCGTGGTGGACGTTCTGGCGGGTGAGCTTCCCCATGGTCTTCCCGGGGGTGCTGTCGAGCCTGCTGCTCACCTTCACCATCTCCTTCGACGAGTTCATCATGGCGTTCTTCCTGACGGGCACCGATCCCACGCTGCCGATCTTCATCTGGAGCCAGCTGCGCTTCCCCCAGAAGCTGCCGGGCGTGCTCGCGCTCGGCGCGTGCATTCTCGTGGTGTCGTTCGTGCTCGTGGCGTGCTCGGAGTGGCTGAGGCGGCGCGGAACGGGCGGACCGCACCCAGGGGGCCGCGAACGATGACCTCCGACGACGCCTACATCCGCATCGAGCACGTCTCCAAGCACTTCGGCACGGTGAAAGCGGTCGACGACGTGGACATCAGCGTGCGCAGCGGAGAGTTCTTCTCGCTGCTCGGCGCCTCCGGCTGCGGCAAGACCACGCTGCTGCGGTTGCTGGGCGGCTTCGAGTGGCCCACCTCGGGCGAGATCTACATCGACGGACAGCCCATGTCCCAGGTGCCCGCGTACCGGCGGCCGACCAACATGGTGTTTCAGAACTACGGCATCTTCCCGCACCTCAACGTGCGCGCCAACGTCGCCTACGGTCTGCGCAGGGAGAAGCTGCCCAAGCAGGAGGTCACGAAGCGGGTCTCGGATGCCCTGGCCATGGTCAAGCTGGAGGGCTTCGAGGCGCGGCGATCGAACGAGCTCTCGGGCGGCCAGTGCCAGCGCGTGGCGCTCGCGCGGGCGCTCATCATGCGTCCCAAGGTCCTGCTCCTCGACGAGCCCCTGGGCGCCCTGGACAGGAAGCTGCGCGAGGAGATGCAGCTCGAGCTGCGCAAGCTCCAGAAGACGGTCGGGATCACCTTCGTGTTCGTGACCCACGATCAGGAAGAGGCCCTGACCATGTCCGATCGCATCGCGGTGATGTCCGAGGGCCGCGTGCTCCAGGCGGCCTCTCCCAAAACCCTCTACGAACGGCCCGCCAACCGGGAGGTGGCCGCCTTCATCGGGCAGATGAACTTCGTCGACGCCACCGTGCAGGAGGTGGGCAACGGCTCGGCGACGGTGCAGAGCGCCGGGCTCGGGCGCGTGAGCGGTCCCGCGGAGTCGTTCCTCACTCCCGGTGCGCGCGCCGTGGTCGCCATCCGGCCCGAGAAGCTGCGGCTGTCGCTCGAGCGTCCGGAAGGCGCGCGCAACGCGGTGCGCGGCAAGGTCGCGGATTCCGCCTACCTCGGGAACCGCAGCCATTACTTCGTGCACGTGCCCGAGCGCGAGGCGCCGCTCGCGGTGGCCGCGCAGGAGAGCGACGTCGTGCTCGGCGAGCGCATCGGCGCCGACAAGGAGGTGTGGCTGACCTGGACCGACGACTCGCTGGTGTTCCTGCCCCCCGAGTAGGCTGATGAGCGCCACGGACAGCCGCAAGACCGCCGTCGAGACGCGCGCCGTGACCAAGGTTTTCGGCGCCGGCGCGGGCGCCGCGCGCGCTCTGGACGACGTCTCGCTGTCCATCCGCGAGAACGAGTTCTTCACGTTGCTCGGGCCCTCGGGCTGCGGCAAGACGACGCTGCTGCGCTTGATCGCGGGCTTCGAGCAGCCGACCGCCGGCGAGATCCTCCTCGACGGCGAGCCCTTCGCGGGCCTGCCGCCCTTCAAGCGTCCGGTCAACACGGTGTTCCAGAGCTACGCGCTCTTCCCGCACATGACCGTGTCGCAGAACGTCGCCTTCGGTCTGGAGATGCAAGGCGCGCCGCGCGCCGACATCGAGCGGCGCGTGGAGCAGATGCTCGCGCTCGTGAAGCTCTCCGAGTTCAGCGCGCGCAAGCCGGCCCAGCTCTCGGGCGGGCAGCAGCAGCGGGTGGCGCTCGCCCGCGCGCTGGCCAACAACCCCCGGGTGCTGCTGCTGGACGAGCCTCTCTCGGCGCTCGATCTCAAGCTGCGCAAGAACATGCAGATCGAGCTCAAGCGCCTTCAGCTCGAGACCGGCATCACCTTCGTGTTCGTGACCCACGATCAGCAGGAGGCGCTCACCATGTCGGATCGGATCGCGGTGATGCACGAGGGGCGCGTCCTCCAGGTGGGGACGCCCACCGACATCTACGAGCGCCCGCAGGTGCGTTTCGTCGCCGACTTCATCGGCGACACCAATTTCCTGGAGGCGGAGTGTTGCACGAGCGCGAACGGCAGCAGCCGCTTCCAGCTCGCGGGCGGCGCCGAGCTGACGGCCCGGGACCCGCTCGGGCATGCACCCGGGGACCGGGTGACCCTCACCGTGCGCCCCGAGCGGGCGCATCTCGCAGCGAACGGTCAGGGCGCGCTCTGCGGAAGACTGCAGAACGTCGTGTACTTCGGCACCGACACCACTTATCACGTCACCCTCGACGGCGGCGGTCAGTTTCAGATTCGCATGCAGAACCGCGACGGTGCGGCGCGCGCATTCGAAGCGGGGGAGCAGGTGTCCGTGAGCATCCCGCCGGATGCGATCCAGGTGCTGGCTGACTGATGATCGAGCGGCTGCGGCAGACTCCCGCGCTGCGCAACGCGGCGCTCATCGGCCCGGCGCTGGCGGTGATCGGCTTCTTCATGATCCTGCCCCTGTGCCTGATGGTCTACATCTCGTTTCTCGAGCGCAGCATGCACGGGGGCGTGCACTGGGGGACGCACACGGCGGAGGCCTACATCCGGTTTCTCTTCGAGCGCAATCTGGACGACAGCCTGTCGCTGAACTTCGACTACATCGAGATCTTCCTGCGCTCGTTCTGGCTGTCCATCACGACGACGATCTTCGCGCTGGCGGTCGGGTTCCCCACCGCCTTCTACATGGCGCTCCAGCCCGAGCGCTACCGGAATCTCCTGATCTTTCTGGTGACGATCCCGTTCTGGACGAACCTGCTGGTGCGCAACTACGCCTGGATCCTGCTGCTGCGCGACCGCGGCATCATCAACGGCACGCTCATGGATCTGGGCGTCATCTCCGAGCCGATCCCCTTGCTCTACAACGACTTCGCGGTGGGCGTCGGGCTCACGTACTCCTTCCTGCCGTTCATGGTGCTGCCCATCTACGCGAGCCTGGAGAAGATCGATTTCCGGCTGGTGGAAGCGGCCCACGACCTCTACGCGAGCCGCCGCAAGGCGCTGACCCGGGTGGTGCTGCCGCTGGCCAAGCCGGGCCTGATCGCCGGGTCGATACTGGTGTTCGTGCCGTGCCTGGGCTCGTACGTGACCCCCGCGCTGCTGGGCGGCGCCAAGGCGCTGATGATCGGCAACCTCATCCAGCTCCAGTTCGGAGAGGCCCGAAACTGGCCGTTCGGAGCCGCGCTCGCGTTCGCGCTGCTGGCCGTCGTGCTGCTCGCGCTCATGTTCTACGCCATGCGCGTACGGCGCCAGCCCGGAGCCGCGGCATGAGCGCGGTGCGCGCGGCCAAGCTGCTGCGGGTGCTGCCGCTGGCCCGAGGACGCGGGTTCCAGACCAAGCGCTGGCCGGGGGTCCCCTTCGCGGCCTGCATCTTCTTCGCATACGTATATCTGCCCATCATCATCCTGATCGCGCTCAGCTTCAACGAGAACCGCACCGCGACCATCTGGACCGAGTTCTCCACGCAGTGGTACGGCGTCGCCTTGCAGAACGCCGACATGCTGAAGGCGGCTCGGAACTCGGTGCTGATCGCCGTGGTGGCCACCATCGCGTCCACGTCGGTCGCCACCATCGCAGCGCTGGGCATGGCGCGCTCGCGCTTCCGTGCACAGGACGGCGTCAACGCGGTGCTCGCACTGCCGCTCATGGTGCCCGAGATCGTGACCGCGGTGGCGGCGCTGCTGTTCTTCGTCCTCATCGGGCTGCAGCTCGGCCTCGTCACCGTGATGATCGCGCACACGGTGTTCTGCATTCCCTTCGCCTACCTGCCGATACGCGCGCGCCTGGAGGGAATGGACCCGGCGCTGAACGAGGCGGCGGCGGATCTGTATGCGGACGAGTGGAAGACGTTCCGCCGGATCACGCTGCCGTTGTTGTGGCCGGGAATACTGTCGGGAGCGGCGCTCGCGTTCATCATCTCGCTGGACGACTTCGTGACCACCTTCTTCGTCGGGGGCGCCGGCTCGACCACGCTGCCGATCTACATATTCGGGCTGATCCGCATCGGCGTGACCCCGGAGGTGAACGCGGTATCGGCCATGATGCTGATCGTGTCGATCCTGTTCGTCTCGCTGTCGTTCTTCCTGGCGACGCGAAAGGACTGAAGATTCTGGTACCTGGTTAGCCGTGAGACTCAGCTATCGCCTCCCGGGATGGCGACCCCTTGCTCAGTGGCGGAAAAGTGGGGTCAGACACTACTTTCCCTTCCGCTGGGGTGCCCTTGTAGCACTGTGGCCAAGGAAAGTAGTGTCTGACCCCACTTTTCCCCGCCCCGCGCCGTGCTCCGCCAGTCACCCTTCGCAAGGAGCTCGCCACCCCGGTAGGCGTGAAGTCCGCGGGTAGGCGGGTTCTGGTATGATGGATACGGTTTTTCCCCGACACGACAATAACGAGAGGAGGAAACGCCATGAAGAGCAGGCACTTCGTCTTGACCCTCGTCGCGGCCGCGGCGCTGCTCGGAGCCGCCGCCGCCAAGGCGGCCGGAGAGCTGAACATCTACAACTGGTCGAACTACTATCCGCCCGAGCTCATCGACAAGTTCAAGAAGGAGACCGGGATACAGATCCGCCTGGACAGCTTCGCATCCGAGGCGGACGTGCTTTCGAAGCTGCAGGCCGGGGGCGGCGGCTACGACATCGTGGTCATCGGGCATCGGTCGCTGGCGACGATGAGAGAGCAGGGGCTCGCGGCCAAGGTGGACGCGTACAAGATGCCCAACTTCAAGAACGTGGCGGCGCCGCACGACACATCGCCCTCGGACGCGAGGCGCGAGTATTCGGCCCCGTACATGTGGGGCTCGACCGGCTTCACCTATGACTCGGCGCGCGTCCCGGGAGGCAAGCTGAGCGACAGCTGGAAGGAGTACTTCGAGCCGCGCGACGAGCTGAAGGGCAAGATGGCGTCGCTCAACGACATGCACGACGTGTACAACGCGGCGGCCTACTATCTGGGCGTGGACAAGTGCACGGAGGATCCGGCCGAGGCGCAGAGGATCCTGGATCTGCTGACGGCGCAGAAGCCCCACCTGAAGCTGTACTCCAACGACGGCACCATCGACCGTATGATCGCGAGGGAGGTGATCCTGCACATGCAATGGAACGGGGCCGCGCATCGGGTGAAGAAGGAGCTGCCCTCGGCGGTGTACGTGTATCCCAGAGAAGGCGTGACGTTCTGGTCGGACAACTTCGTGGTTCCGGCCAACGCACCGAACCTGGAGAACGCGAAGACCTTTCTCAACTGGATGATGGATCCGCAGAACGCGGCGATAGCCACCAACTTCACCGGCTACATGAACGCCATCAAGGGCTCCGACCGGTACCTCGAGCCGGGGCTCAAGGACGATCCCGCGATCAACACCCCGCCCGAGTACGCCGATCGGCTGAGCGGATACAAGGCGTGCTCGGACAAGGCGGAGCAGTTGAAGGACCGGGTCTGGACCCGACTCAAGAGCTGAAGGGCGCCGGGCGGGAGGCGGCGTGCAGCGTATGGGTGATCGCCTGAGCGTCGCGTTGTGGTCGACCAATCTGTCGGTGCCCCTGGCCGGCATCGAGGCCTGGGCGGCGGCGGTCGACGAGCAGATGGCGCAGGCCCGCGCACAGGGGGCGGAGCTCTTGGTGATGCCCGAGTACGCGGCGGAGCAGTGGCTGTCGTTCGCGCCCGCCGGGCTCGGGCCCACCGACGAGATCCCCTGGCTCTCGAGCCACGCGCCCGCGGCGCTGGAGGCGATTGCATCGCTTCCCGGGCGCCACGGCATGGCCCTGCTCGCCGGGACCATGCCGGTGCGCATCGGCGGCAACGGGGCCGGGCGCTTCGTCAACCGCGCGCACCTGCTGCTGCCCGACGGCCGCGTCGCGGTCCAGGACAAGCTGTGCCTGACGCCGCCCGAGAAGAATCCGGCCGGCTGGCTGCTGACCGAAGGGGATCGCGTGCAAGTCGTGGAGTGGCGGGGATTGCGCACGGCGGTCCTGGTCTGCCTCGACATCGAGCTGCCCGCGCTCTCTGCGCGCCTTGCGGCCTGCGATCTCGATCTCGTCCTGGTGCCTTCCATGACCGAGAAGCTGGCCGGCTATCACCGCGTGTTCAGCTGCGCCAAGGCGCGCGCCGTGGAGCTGCTGGCGGTGGTGTGCGTGGTCGGCTGCGTCGGCTCCGCCGCCGGCAGCAAGGTGCGCGAGTCCAACACCTCGGGCGCGGCCGTCTACCTGCCGTGCGAGGCGCCCCTCGGGCACACGGGCGTTGCGGTGTCCACGCCGCCTGTCGATCGGGCGCAGGGACCGGGAGCGCTCACCTTGGCTCCGGATCTGCCCATCGACGCCGTGCGCTCGCTGCGGCGCGCCGGCGCGGAGGTGTGGCCGGGCGCGTGGGCCGCAGACCACGTCTCCATCACCGATCTCGGCGACTGAGAGGAAGGGGTCGAGGAAGGGGTCAGGAGGAAGGGGTCAGGTCTTGCAATGCCACATCCGGTGAGCCAACCGGACTTGGTG
>CAZPFD010000115.1:0-11353 GCA_964585725.1 uncultured Ectothiorhodospiraceae bacterium
CGGGAAAGTAGTGTCTGACACCACTTTTCCGCGCTCCGCCAGTCACCCTCGCAAGAGCTCGCCGCCCCGGCAGGCGGAAACTCGTGGGTAATCAGGAATCAGAATGTTCCCTTTTTCCCGCTACTCCAGCAGGCGCGGCATCAGCTCCACCAGGTTGCACGGGCGCGTGCGGTAGTCGAGCTGATCGCGGATGATCTTGTCCCACGCCGTGGTGCAGGCCCCGGTCGAGCCGGGCAGGCAGAAAATGTACGTGCCGTTGGCGACGCCCGCGAGCGCGCGTGACTGGAGCGAAGAGGTCTTGATCTCTTCGTAGGAGAGGTAGCGGAAGAGCTCTCCGAAGCCCTCGATGCGCTTGTCGAGCAACGGCTCGATGGCTTCCGGCGTCCCATCACGCCCAGTGACGCCCGTCCCTCCCGTGCACAGGATGACCTGTATACCCTCATCGGCTATCCAGCGCGAGGCGACCGCGCGGATACGGTAGATATCGTCGGGCACGATGGCTTTCTCCGCCAGACGATGACCCTCGCCGCTCAGACGCTCCACCAGTGTGCGCCCCGACCGGTCCGAGCTCTCGGTGCGTGAATCCGAGACCGTGAGCACGGCGATGGCCAGGGGTATGAAAGCGCGTTTTTGATCTCCGTGGGCCATCAGTGCCGCCGTCCGAGGGTACGCATCCGCGCGTAGTCGGCGATGTCGTTACTGCTGCGTCACGTGCATCCCGGCCATGCGCTGCTCCATGCGTTCACGCTCGGCGGGCGTATTGATGTTCAGGAACATCTCGATGCGATCCGAGAAGTCGGTCTGCGCGAGGCGCCGCTGCTGGTACCATCGGTCGATCTTGCGCTGCCCCGCCTCCAGATACTCCAGCAGGTCGGTAAGCAGGTCGCAATAGAGCATTGCGAAAACGGGCTGCATTCGCTCTCCGTCCGTCGCGACGCTGATCTCGGCATCGTGCTCGACGAGTGCAGCGTACAGACGGCGGACGAAATCCGGGGCGACAATCGGCGAGTCACAGGGCACCGTGACCAGGTACGGCGTGTTCGTGGCCTGCATGGCGCTGGCCATGCCCGCAAGGGGTCCGGCGAAATCGCCCACCATGTCGGGGATCACCTCGCAGTCTCCGAGCTGAGCGTACTCCTCGAGATTGCGATTGGCGTTGATGATCAGAGTCCCCACCTGGGGGCGCAGCGCGGCGACGACGTGGCTCACCATCGGGGCACCACGGACCTGAACCAGCCCTTTGTCGGCGCCGCCCATGCGGCGCGCAAGCCCTCCCGCGAGCACGACGCCTGTTATCTGCGCTCGCGGGGGCTCTTCGGATTCGCTTTCGGGCCTCGACATCTCGCGGCTATCCGGGCATCTCCGGGCAGTGCCCTCGTCTTCGACCGCCCCGGCCCGCGCGCCTTGCCTTCACGGGCGATCCGGTTTGGCGCAAAACTTGGTATATTTTGACCCACACGGAGGACGAGGGATGGACCGGGAGTGTCATATCTGATCTCTGACCAAGGGTCAACATCCTGACGGCCGTCTGCACGGTCGCGGGGCGGAGGCATCTATGGTATCTGCTGCGGAGAAGGTCGCCGCCGGGTCGAGCACGGCGCCCGCGGGGCCGGCGCTGGCCCGCAACGCCTCCATCCTCATCGTCGACGACGAGCCCGGGATGCGCAACTTCCTGAGGCGTGCGCTCGAGAAGCGCTGCGCCCTGCTGGAGGTCGCGGAGAGCGTCGAGAGCGCCGAGGCCATTCGGCAGCGGTGCCATTTTGACCTGATGATCGTCGACATCCGGCTCCCGGATCGCTCCGGCGTCGAGTGGCTGTCCGAGCTGCGCGAGCGAGATGTGCGCACGGACGTGATCGTCATGACCGCGTACGCGGACCTGGATACGGCCATCGCCGCGTTGCGCGGCGGGGCCGCCGATTTCATCCTGAAGCCGTTCCGCCTCGAGCAGATGATCTCCGCGGTGCAGCGATGCCTGGAGCGCCGGCAGATGGCGCGCGAGAACTTTCTGTTGCGGCGGGAGGTTCGCACCCAGGCCCTCGACGGCGTCATCGGCAACAGTCCCGCCGTCCAGAACGTCTGCTCCATCGTGCAACGCGTGGCCCCGACCCCGGCCACCGTCCTCATCGAGGGCGAAACCGGGACCGGGAAGGAGCTGGTGGCGCGGGCGGTGCACGCTCTCAGTCGCCGCACCGGTCCCTTCGTGCCCGTCAACTGCGGCTCGATATCGCCGGACCTGCTGGAGAGCGAGCTGTTCGGACACACGAAGGGCGCCTTCACGGGCGCCCACCAGAGTCGCGAGGGGCTGTTCATATACGCGCACGGGGGCACGTTGTTCCTGGACGAGATCGCGGAGATGCCGCTTCCGATGCAGGCGAAGCTCCTGCGCGCAATCGAGGAGAAGAGGATCAGGCCGGTAGGGGCGGAACGCGAGATGCCCATGGACGTACGCGTGATCACCGCCACGAACCGCACCCTCTTCACCGAGGTCGAGGAGGGACGCTTCCGCGAAGACCTCTATTTTCGCCTCAACGTAGTCACCGTCGCCGTGCCGCCGCTGCGCGACCGCCTGGACGACATCCCCGCGCTCGCCGAGCATTTTTCCGGTACGCTCTCCCAGGAGCTCGGCGTTCCGGCTCTGCCTTTCACCCACGACGACGTGGTCAAGCTCCAGAGCTACTCGTGGCCCGGCAACGTGCGCGAGCTCAAGAACGTCATAGAGCGGTCCCTTCTTCTCGGCAAGGTGCCGAGCGACTGCTTCGTGGGAGACGGCGAGAGTGGCCGGCGGGTCGGGGCGAGCGAAGCCCCGGCTTCACAGCCGCCGCTTGCCTGGACCCTTGCCGAGGTGGAGAAGCACCACATGCTGCGCGTTCTGGAAGCTGCGTCGGGCAATCGCTCCGAGGCGGCGCGCCGCCTGGGCGTGTCGCGCAAGACCCTGGAGCGCAAGCTCAAAGCCTGGACCCGCCAGGACGCAGGCTGAGACGGTCGAGCGCGGGAACCGATTCGAGATAGCCCGTCATGTTGCGCTCGCTCGTACGGTTCGTCACCAGCAGCCTGCGCTACAAGCTGCTGTTCCTCGTGTTCCTGCCCGTGTTGCTGGTCGCGCCCGCTACCATCGGCTTCGTCATCTACTGGAGCGGCAACTTCAGCTACGAGCAGCTCCTGATGCGCGTCAACTCGGACCTCACCGTGGCGCACGACGCCTTCGTCCGCACCCAGCGCGACTACCTCGAGGAGCTCAGGACGCTGGCCAATTCATACACGTTCCAGACCGCGCTCGAGGCCGGCGACGCTCAGACGCTGCAGAATCAGCTCAAGACGCTGAAGACCACCAGCGGCTTCGATTTTCTGCACCTGACCGATCTCAAGGGGCGCTGGCTGTACGAGGATCTGACCTTCGTCTCCGGCAGCAGCCGTCCGTCTCCGCTCATTCAGAAGGCCTCGGACTGGAGCACGCCGAGCGTGGGCGTCGAGGTGTTCCCGCCCGAGGCGCTGGCGCGCGAGAGCGGGGAGCTCGCGCAGCGAGCCGGACTCGAGCTGGTGGAGACGCCGCACACTGCGCCGACCGACCGCACCGTGGAGGACCGTGCGTTGGTGGTTCGCGCGGTTCAGCCGGTCCGCGATCTCAGGGGCAACACCGTGGCGCTCCTCGACGGCGGCGTCCTGCTCAACCGAAACTTCGGATTCGTGGACGCCATTCGCGATCTGGTCTACGGGCCCGGCAGCCTGCTCGAGGGAAGCCTCGGCACGGTGACCGTGCTGCTTGGTGACGTGCGGGTGAGCACCAACGTGCCGCGCCAGGCGGGTGAGCGTGCCCTGGGCACGCGGGTTTCGGATGAAGTGCGCAATAAGGTGCTGCGGGAGGGCAACATCTGGGTGGACCGCGCCTTCGTGGTGAACGACTGGTACATCTCGGGCTACGAGCCCATCGTGGACGTCTACGGCAAACGGGTCGGGATGCTGTACACCGGTTTCCTGGAGGCGCCGTTCCGGCGCGCCTACTACCAGGCGCTCGCGGTCCTCGTGGGGCTGCTGCTTCTGGGGACGGGCGTCGCGGTGCTGGTGGCCACGCGCGGAGCGCGCTCGATCTTCCGCCCGATCGAAGCCATGGCCGCGGTGGTGCGCGCCACGCGGGCGGGCGAAGATCGCCGCATCGGGGGACTCGTGTCCCGCGATGAGATCGGGCAGCTCGCCCGTCAGTTCGATGAGATGCTGGACCTGCTCCAGCATCGCAGCGAGCAGATTCGCGAAGCTGCGGAGAAGCTCGAGAGCAAGGTCAACGAGCGTACGCGCGAGCTCACCGAGAAGAACGAGCGCCTCCAGGAGACCGTCGACCTGCTGCGTGAGACCGAGCGGCAGCTCATCGTTGCGGAGAAGCTGGCCGCGCTCGGAGAGCTGACGGCGGGCGTCGCGCATGAGATCAACAATCCCGTGGCCGTCATCCAGGGCAACCTGGAGATTCTGCGCAACGAGCTGGGCGAGAACGTCGAGCCCGTGAGCACCGAAGTGGACCTCATCTTCGAGCAGGTCGACCGGATCCGCGCCATCGTGGAGAAGCTTCTGGTGTACTCGCGCCCGTCGGCCGTACGCTCGCATCTCGAAGAGGTGCGCGTGCGCGACGTGGTGGAGGATACCCTGGTTCTCGTCCGCCACGAGCTCGACAGCAAGGGGCTCTCGGTGGAGCGCGCCTACTCGGAGACCGGATGCGTGGTCATCGATCGGCAGGAGCTGCAGCAGGTGCTCGTGAATCTGCTCCTGAACGCGATACAGGCGCTCGGAAAAGGCGGCGCCATCGAGCTTTCCACCTGCGATCAGAACGGCGACGCCGTGTCGATACGGGTGCACGACAACGGCATAGGCATTGCGAACGAGCACCTCGCGCGGGTATTCGATCCGTTCTTCACCACGAAGAGGCGCGGCGGGACGGGCCTGGGCTTGTCCATCAGCTACAGCCTGATCCGGCGCTACGGAGGTAACATCTCGGTAGCTTCGGAGCCGGGGCGGGGCACGACTTTCGCGGTCCGCTTGCTGCGGACCCCCGAGCTCCGCGACGAGGAAGCGTTGCTGGCGACCCGCCACCTGGATGCGACCGCCTGACCGATTCGAGGAGAGGGAGTCATGAATGAGGAGACCTTCAACCTTCAAATCCGCAAGTTTCTGAAAAAAGTCGGCGTCACCTCGCAGCGCGAGATCGAGAAGGCCGTGCGCGACGCCGTCGAGAGCGGCAAGCTGAAGGGCTCCGAAAAGCTCTCGGCGTCGGTGACGCTGGAGATCCCGGAGCTCGAGCTGGAAGTGAAGATCGACGACAAGATCGCGCTCGAGTAGCTACCTGCCGTTCACCGCAGAAAAAACTTCACCACAGAGGACACAGAGGATCTCACAGAGGGCATAGAGGAAAAGAAAGGTGAAAAAGTGAAAATATTGAGTTTGGATCTGATAACCGTACTTGATATTTCTCTGTGTTCCTCTGTGAATCCCTCTGTGTTCTCTGTGGTGAGATCTTTCTCCTTCACTTGCTCCAGATGAGGCGGCCGAGCTCGTTGAAGCGGTAGCCTCCCAGGGCCCGCGCCAGATCCTGAATGCTCTGGCTCTTGAGCTCCTCGAGCAGCGCCTGGAAGAGCGCCCGGAAATAGATGGCGCGGTAGACGGCGAGATCGAACGCCTCCCAGCCCATGGACACGAACGCGAGCCCGAACTCACGGGCCGCGCCGCGCGTGCCCGGCGCCAGGTCGGCCTCCTGCATGGCGATGTATGATGCGGCCTCGTGCTCGGAGAGGGCATGCGCCACCACGTTGAGCCCCTCCAGCGCCGCCTCGTGCTGCGCGGCGATCTCCTTCAGGAACCGCTGCGAGCCCGCCCCTTCCTGGCGAAATACCCAGCGCCGGCGCGGTGAGAACAGCCCGGCCACGTCCGGCCGCGCGTCCCCGAGCCCCGGCGCCAGCATGAGCCCCTGCTCGCGGTGAAACAGCCGCACCAGCACCCATTGCGGATGCTGCGCGAAGGGGGTGAGCAGCGCCGGGTGGCGGTGGTAGCTCTCCTGCACGGGGCCCCAGTGCACCGCGGCGGCGTCGACCCGCCGCGCAGCGAGAAGCCGCAAACCGAGCTGGGTGCCGGTGGCGGCGTAGCTGATGAGGGCCTTGGCCCGCTGGGCGTCGGTCACCCCCGCTACGGCTCGATGCAGCAGCGGATCATCGCTGCCGCCGACGATCAGGCGGTCGGTGAGCAGCCCGCCGTGGGTGGACTCGAGCAGCCATTGATCGACGAGCAGCTGCGGGAATAGCCACTTTCCGGTGATCTTGGTGCCGGGCAGGATGCCTTCGCTGGCGAGCGCGTAGACCTTCTTCTCGTTGATTTGCAGGTACTCGGCCACCTGCTTGACGCTCATGAAACGCCGCCCCTGCACCGGCTCGGGTGCGGAGGAGGCTGCCCTGCGCGCCCCGGAGGCGGCTTTCTTGGCCTGGAAGCGGCTCACCGTACCGTCCGTTGCTCGGCGTGGGATCCCTCGCGCGCGGCTGCCGGCGGGTGCGAGCCGCCGCCCGGCGGCGCCGAGGATGACTGGCGGTGTAGTATACAAGTATCGGGCGGTGCTCAGGGTGTGCCCTCCGGCGAGAGGAAGGGCGCTGCGCCCGGCGCAGGCCGCGGCGTGCGCGGCGTACGCCCGCGGGGCATGCGTGGGCCCCGCGCCCCGATTTGCCCTTAAAATGCGGAGCCGGGGCGGGGAGAAGATCGACGGTGCCCACTAAACGACAATCCAATGCGAGCGAGTACCGCTTCAACGTTTCCGTGGTGATGGAGCGGCGGCAGATCCTTCACCGGGGCTGGTCCGTGGCGCAATGGGAGGCTGTCGGCGTCGTCGCCGGCGAGAGTCTGAGCGGTGGCTCCGAGCCGGTTATCGTCCATGTCGGCGAGGGCCGGGAGCAGCAGCTGTGGCCCGGGTTCCTGCTCGACCTGGCGCAGGGCAACGCCGAGAGCTACTGGTACAACCTCGTCGGCAAGAAGCCCTCTCTCTACGTGGTGTGCCAGGGCGACGACGGCGGCGCTCTCGCGCCGGTGCGGGTTACCGCCGACTACGACGAGGCGAGTGCCCACGTGGAGGGGGACGATCAGGTATTCGCGGTCCCCATTCCGCCCGAGATCTATGAGCGCCTCGAGCGCTACGTCGTCGAGAACTACAAGCCGACGCCGCCCAAGAAACGCAAACGCGAGAACTGGGCCAAGGGGGTACTCGGTGACAAAGGGCCCGAATGAGCGCCGCTCGGCGGTGGATGTACCCGCCGAGCACGAGGACGAGAGCTTCCTCGGGCGCTGGCTGCGCCGCAAGCGCGAGGCGCGCGGGGATCGGCCGCCGGCCGACGGGAGGACGCCCCGGGACGCGACGGATGCCCCCATGGCAGGCGCGTCGCGGCCCGATGCGCCGCCATCGGAGAAGACCGACGCCGACCTGCCGCCTCTCGACGCGCTGGACGAGACCAGCAGCTATGCCGATTTCCTGTCGCCGCAGGTCAGCGAGACCCTGCGCCGCCAGGCCCTGCGCAAGCTGTTCATGAGCGCCAAGTTCAACGTCATCGACGGCCTCGACGACTACGCTGAGGATTACCGCTCGTTCCAGGCGCTGGGGGACATCATCACCTCCGACATGCGCTACGCGATGCGGCGCGAGGCCGAGAAAGCACGCGCGCGCGCCGAATCCTCCCAGCCCGGGGAGAGCGAGGCCGAACAGGCGGCCGAGGAGCAGGCCGGCGACGCATCCGGCTCGGCGGCCGCTGAGGCCGGAGCCGACCGGCGGTCCACAGCCAGCGAGCAATCCGGAGGCGAACACAGTGACGACACCGGCTCAGCCTAGCTCGCTTCAGCCTCAACCCGCATCCTCGGAGCAGGGCTCGGAGGCGCGTCCCGGTTTCCGCCTGCCCTCTGAGACGGCGGACGGTCAGGCGCGGGCCGCGGCGCTCGCCGAGACACGAGCGCCGGAGCGTGCACCGACCTCCCTGGTCTCGTACCGCTCCACCGGGAGCCTGCTCGTCATCGGACCCGAGCCTTACGCGCGCACCCAGGCGGAGGGCCTGGCAGAGCGCCTGCGGTGCACGGTGCTGGCCACCGACGAGGGTGGGGGGACGACGCAGCCCCCCCCTGGCGGCGGGGACACCCGCCCCATCAAGGTGGTGCGCGCCAAGCTGCTCGAGCTCACGGGGCATCTCGGGGCCTTCTGCGCTACCGTGGGCGCCGGCGATCAGGCATTGAATCTGGCCAAGGCGGCCGGGGAGGATCGCGAGCATTTCGATCTGGTCCTCGACCTCTCGCGCACCCCGCATATCCGGTACGAGGTGCCGCCCCCGGGCTACTATGCGCCGGGGCGCGATGCCGATGCGCTCCACGGCGCGCTGGCCGAGATTCCGGAGCTGGTCGGCGAGTTCGAGAAGCCGAAGTTCTTCCACTACGACCCCGATATCTGCGCCCACGGGGCGAGCGGGCTCGACGGCTGCAACCGCTGCCTGGAGGCGTGTCCGACGGGCGCCATCACCTCCCTTGGCGAGCGCATCGAGGTCGACCCGTATCTCTGCCAGGGCGGCGGCAGCTGTGCGACCGCGTGCCCCACGGGCGCCATCACCTACACGTATCCCCGGGTGAGCGATCTCCTGGCCGAGGTGCGTGCCGTGCTCTCGAGCTACCGTGAGGCGGGCGGCGGGCGCGGGTCCGTGCTGTTTCACGATGGCGGCGAAGGGCGTGCGTGGATGGCCCGGATCGGGCCCGCGATGCCCGAGCGGCTGCTGCCGCTCGAAGTCGAGGAGATCGGCTGCGTCGGCATGGACGCCTGGTTGTCCGTGCTCGCCTATGGCGCGAGCGAGGTCATTCTGCTCGCGCCTCCGCAGACGCCGCCGAGCGTGCGCGCCGAGCTCGAGCGCCAGCTCGGTTACGCGCGAGCCCTGCTGGAAGGGATGGGGCACTCCGGCCAGCGCTTGCGGCTGGTGTCCGCGGAGGAGCCCGCGCAGGCGCTGGATCAGCTGCACGCCCTCGCGGGCGACCCCGGCGTGGCGCCGGCGGGCTTCGCGGCGCTGGAGGAGAAACGCACCACCCTGCGCCTGGCCGTCGACCACCTCTACGCGCATGCGCCCGCGCCCGTGGAAGCGGCGCCGCTGCCGCAGGGGGCGCCCTTCGGAGAGGTGCGCTTCGACCACGATGCCTGCACCTTGTGCATGGCCTGCGTGTCGGTCTGTCCCGCGGCGGCGCTGGAGCCGGGCGGAGAGACCCCGGCGCTACGCTTCATCGAATGGAACTGCGTGCAGTGCGGGCTGTGCGAGGCGGCCTGCCCCGAGGACGCCATCGCCCCGAGCCCGCGCATTCTCTATCACCCGGAGAAGCGCCTGGAGCGGCGCGTGCTCAAGCAGGAGGAGCCGTTCCGGTGCGTGGCGTGCGGCAAGCCCTTCGCCACCCGGAGCGTGATGGCGCGCATGCGCGAGAAGCTCCAGGGGCACTGGATGTTCCAAAAGCCCGAGGCGCTGCGGCGGCTGGAGATGTGCGAGGACTGCCGGGTGAAGGACATGTTCGCCCAGGAGAGCGGGCTGGCGGATCCCACCCGGAAATGACGGGGCCTTCGCGGGTTTCCGGGGGAACCGAGCGGGGCGCGCTCTTCGGAGAAGGGCTCCGGGGCTGTGCCGCGCTGCCGCAAGCCCCGCGCGGGCGGGGCGGGGAGGGGAGGAGGTCGGCATTATGGGGCAGGATGAGGCAGTCTGCGACCTTTTGTCCCATGGATCTCCGTCCGGCGGGCGATAAGGCGGCTTTTCTTACCAGTCCTTGAGTCTCCGTTCCCCTTTTTCCATGGTGGAAGTTGGCGCGGTTATTGCTGAGAGTCTATGAGAGGAGCGCAAGTCCGGCCGCGCCGGTCTGCGAGGGAGGAGTTCTTGGGCGCGAACCCGGATGACGCGATCCGTGCGGATGTATACCGCCTGCTGGGGGCGCTGCTGGCGAGGCCGCCGACGCCCGAGGTGCTGGGTCTGCTGAGACAGATTCCGGCGCCGGAGGACGGCGAGAGCGGGGAGATGGCCGCGGCGTGGGAGACGCTCCGGCTGGCGGGTGAGCGCGCCGAGGTGGAGGCGCTCGACGACGAGTACCACGACCTCTTCATCGGCGTGGGGCACGGAGAGGTGATTCCGTACGCATCCTGGTATCTGACGGGATTGCTCATGGATCAGCCGCTCGTGTACCTGCGCCGGGATCTGTCCCGCCTCGGCTTCGAGCGCCGGGACGAGGTCAAGGAGCCGGAGGACCATGCCGCAGCGCTGCTGGAGACGATGGGTTTGATCATCGCCAGCGCAGACGAGATCAGCTTCGACGCGCAGGCGCGGTTTTTCCATGACCACGTGGCGACGTGGATGGAGCTTTTCTTTCGCGATCTCCAGAAGGCCGAGACGGCGCGCTTCTACCGCGCCGTGGGTGAATTCGGAGAACGGTTTCTCAAGCTCGAAAAGCAATACCTGACCATGCAGGTGTGAAATGCTCGTGTTCGCATCGAGGAGGCGAATCATGAAGAAGCGCACGACGGCCGTGCAGAAAGGACGCCGCGGTTTTCTCAAGAACGCGGCCCTCATCGGGGGCGCGGGCACCGCGGCGGCGGTGGCCGGAGGTGCGGTCGCCGGCGTCGAGCCGGCTCCGCAGGAGCAGGCCCAAGCCCCCGAGGCCAAGGGCTACCACGTCACCCCTCACATCCGGACTTACTACGAGAAGGCTCGGTTCTGACTGGCCTCCCACGGGGTCCGCGTGAATCGGTGCAGCCGAATCGAGAACAGGAGGCTCAGCGATGAAGTTGATTAGAAAGCAGGGTGTCGACGGGGGAGGGGCGCAATCGGTGCTGGTGAACCCGCCGCGTGACGCCATCGACCGGCGTGCCTTCCTGCGCCGCTCCGGCCTGACGGTAGGCGGCGTGGCCGCAGCGAGCGTGCTGCCCGCGGGCATGATGCGCAAGGCCCGCGCCAGCGCCATGAGCCCGAAGGAAGGGGTGGAGACGGTCATCAAGCGCAGCGTCTGCACCCACTGCTCCGTGGGCTGCGGCGTGATCGCAGAGGTTCAGAACGGCGTGTGGACCGGCCAGGAGCCGGACTTCGCCTCGCCGTTCAATCTGGGCTCGCACTGCGCCAAGGGCGCGTCCGTGCGCGAGCACGGCAGCGGGCACAAGCGCGTCAAGTACCCCATGAAGCTCACGGGGGGCAAGTGGAAGCGCGTCTCGTGGGATCAGGCCATCGACGAGATCGGCGATATTCTGCTCGAGATCCGCGAGCGTTCCGGGCCCGACTCGGTGTGGTGGTGCGGCTCCTCCAAGTCGAGCAACGAGGGCTCGTACCTGCAGCGCAAGTTCGCCGCCTTC
>CAZPFD010000116.1:0-11343 GCA_964585725.1 uncultured Ectothiorhodospiraceae bacterium
AGCCTCCCCCGGCGGCAGCGTCCTCCCAGGCCGGCGCCTCGGTGGTCGCCTGCGACGTCGCTGCAACGCGCCGGAGGTAGTCCTTGCGTGCCGAGGAGCGCGAAAGCTTGCCCGATGAGGTACGCGGCAGGGTGTGCGGCGGCACGAGATCGACCAGGCAGTCCACCCCGTACTCCTGATACACCAGACGCTGAAGTCGTTGCACGAGCGCGGCCCGCCGTTCGGAATCGCTCACCCGGCACTGCACGACGAGCACCGCCTTGTCCGTCCCATCCGGCCCGGGCACCGAGAACGCGGAAGCGTCCATGGTGCGCACCTCGGGCTGTTGCTCCGCGAGGTGCTCGAGGTCCTGGGGCCAGATGTTCCGCCCATGAATGATGATCAAATCCTTCTTGCGGCCGGTGACCACGATGTGGCCGTCGGCCAGATAGCCCAGGTCTCCGGTGTCGAGCCAGCCATCCGCGGAGAGCACCTCGCGCGTGACCTCGGGCTGCCCGAAGTATCCCGACATGACGCTGGGGCCGCGCACGGCGATGGTGCCGATGCGGCGCTCGGGCAAGGCGTTATGGTCCGCATCCCGAATCGTGACCTCGTAACCCGGCAGCGGGATCCCGCACTTCACGAACTCGTTCACGCGCACGTCGGCGTCCGACGCTTCCCGCCCCTCGGGCGGGACATCCAGATCGATGTGATCGACCTCCACTCCGTCCCCGAGGGGGGCGAAGCTGATGGCCAACGAGCACTCGGCCATGCCGTAGCAGGGCAGAAACGCCCGCTTGTCGAAGCCGCTGGGTGCAAGAGCCTTGGCGAAACGCTCCAACGTCTCCGCACGAATGGTCTCCGCTCCCACGCCGGCCACCCGCCAGTGGCTGAGGTCGTACCCCGCCACGTCCTGCGCCTGCACGCGCCGCGCGCAGAGCTCGTATCCGAACGGGGGACTGAACGAGATGCTCGCCTGGGTTTGCGACATGAGCGCAAGCCATCGGCGCGGGCGCAACGCGAAATCCCGGGTGTCCAGATAGTCCACGGAGATCTGGGAGGCCAGAGGGCAAAGCACCAGCCCGACCAGTCCCATGTCATGGTAGTAGGGCAGCCATGACATGCAGCGATCGCCCGGCGCCATCGCTATGCCGTGCTTCAGTATGCCGCGCAGGTTGTGGAGCACCGCCTCCTGGGTGACCACGACCCCGCGCGGGAAACGCGTGCTTCCCGACGTGTACTGGAGATACGCCGGCTCGTTGGGTTGGAGCGCGCGCGGGGAGCCGTCCACGGGAAGGTCGTCGAAGTCCCGGGGCAACCCCATGAAGCGCAGCTGAAGCCCCTTGCCGGCCTCGATGAGGAATTCCATGAAATCCGGGGGCGCCATGGCCACGGATGCGCCGCAGTCGGCGAGCAATCCGTGCAGCTGGCCGATGTAGGCCTGGCGCCCGCCCAGGTGGATGGAAGCCGGCAGCGTGACGGGCAGCAGCCCTGCATACTGACAGGCGAAGAAGAACCGCAGGAAATCCGGATTGGTTGCCCCCACCAGCGCCACACGCGACCCCCGGGGAAGCTCGAGTGCGTGCAGGCGCTGCGCCAGCGCCATTGCCTCTTCGCGCAGAACGGCGTAAGGCAGGCTCGCATACAGCAGGCCGCGACCGGTGTAGAAGTTGGTCCCGGTCCTGCCTCGGGCCGCGTAATCGAGTGCCTCGGCGAGGGTGGAGAAGTCGCCCGCTCGGAACGGTAATGAGTGCTCGGTTGGTGTTGGTTTCGTGTTCAATGTGTCCGTTCCTTGACCAACCCGGACGATCGTCCCCCAGGATTCACCTGCGACCAAGTCCCTCAGATTCTGACGCGAAAAGCACCTTAATCGTCCGTCAGACGAGGTACTTGAGCGAAATCTGATAACGGCCTCCGAGGCATCCCTCGGGGGCCTGATCGCCACTCTCGGCCCGGGAGTCGTTCGCCCTCATTCGTGACATGGCGCCTAAATTGCGTGTGCCTCTGGCCCGGCCTCCGCCGCCCATCAAGGACGATCCGGCCGCCGCCGCCCGCGGCACCAAAGCGTTCGTGGGTCCGCACCACGACGGCGCAAAGCGGCCCGCAGCGCCGTCACGTGGGGCGCCGACGCGAACCGCCCAGGCACGACTTGGCTGAACCCCCTGTCGTGTCGACCCCTGTCCCGCCCACCGTGGGCGAAAAGCACGAAGCCCCCCGCTGCGCCCGGCGGCCCCATCCCGGCGCCGGGCTGCGCTCTGCGGCGCATGTGCCCGCGGCGAGCCTCGGAACGGCACAAACCCGCATACCGCGGCGCCCGGCCAGCACGCTCCTCGGGCCGGATGCTCCACCGTGAAGGCCTCTGCCGCAGGCCCGAGTCACCCCGACCGGGGCCCCCCGCACCGCCGCACCGGCCCGAACCGGCACACCCTCCCGCCCCACCGGCGGCAGTATCCGTCCTGGACCATCCCGCAAAGCCCTCTGTGTCGGCATCGGTCGGGAATACTTTGGGAGTGCCTGTAAACCTGCCCTAAGCCGCCGACAATGCCTCACCGGCCCGCGGATGGCGGTATGGTGCTCGACGGCCCCCCTTCAGGGCGACAGGCAAATACGCCCCACGGTCGCTATCGGCCAAGCTGTGTCCCGACAAATGCCCGAGAGAATAAAGAAAAAGAGACGGGGTTTCAATTTGTCCCATCCTTGTTTTGACTCTTTAGCTTATTTTCGGTCCGGCTCGCTCGGCGGCCCTGGACGCGGTCCGGAACCGATACCCCTGCTGCCCGGCGCCGGGCTCGGTCGCACGACATCGGGCTCGAGCTGACGACCACAGGCCGGCGACCGCGTGAATTCGCACCACTGCGATGGGAATAAATATCACAAATCATAAACGTTTAAAATATTTGGCGCCCGGGCCGGTCGGCTGCATGCAGCGCGCGCATCAGCGGACTCGGTCGCTTTTTTGGACACATTCCGGAGTCGATCATCGCATGAGTCACGAGGGGGCCTTGCGCGTCGAGCCCATCGACGGGCCGCGTGATCTCGACCAGTTCATCCGTCTTCCATGGACGCTGTATGCGCACGACCCCGCGTGGGTCCCTCCGCTGCTCGTCGAGCGCCGTCAGCTGCTTTCGCCGCGGAGTCCTTACTGCGCGCATGCACGGTGGCAGGGCTGGGTGGCCCGGCGAGGCGCCAGGCCGGTCGGCCGCATCAGCGCCCAGATAGACCGGCTGTACGTCGAGCACCATGAGGCGCCCGTTGGCTTCTTCGGTATGCTGGACGCGGGCGAAGACCCCGAGGCGTTCGCTGCCCTGCTGCGCGCAGCGGAAACCTGGCTCGGGGCACAGGGGATGCATCGAGTGCACGGTCCTTACAATCTCTCCATCAATCAGGAGGCGGGCCTGCTGATCGAGGGGTTCCATACCCCGCCCATGTTCGGAATGGCGCACAACCACCGCTACTATGGCAGTCATGTCGAAGCGCAAGGTTACGTCAAGGCGAAGGACCTGCTCGCTTACTGGTTGGATCTGGGCTACGAGACCCCGAAGGCCGTGCACAGAATGCTCGCGCGCCTGTGCCGGCGCATCACGCACCGACCGCTGCGACGCGGCGCCTTCGACGATGACGTGGAGCTCGTGCGCGAGATCTTCAACGACGCCTGGTCGGGCAACTGGGGGTTCATACCCTTCACGCGCGAGGAATTCCAGGAGCTGGGGCGCAGCTACAAGCTCCTCATCACCAATGACTTCGTGCAGATCGTGGAGCTGGACGGCGAGCCGGCCGCCATGATGGTGTCGCTGCCGAACCTGAACGAGGTCATCCGCGATCTCGATGGCCGCCTGCTGCCGCACGGCTGGCTCAAGCTTCTATGGCGCATCAAGGTCCGCTTCCCCAGCACGGTGCGCGTGGCGTTGATGGGCGTGCGGCGCCGCTATCACGGAACACCGCTCGGTATCGCCCTCGCGTTCACGGCCATCGAGGCCTCGCGCGAGGCGGCGGCGAAGCTCGGCGTCCGCGGGGCCGAGCTCTCCTGGATCCTCGAAGACAACAAGGGCATGCGCAGCATCATCGAATCCCTGGGCGGCGTCCCCTACAAGCGCTACCGCATCTATGAGAAGGCTCTCGCCTGACCCGCTCCCCCGGTGATCCCGCCCCCTCAGCGCTTCGCAGCAATCGTCCTGGCGGCGGATCGCGGCCCCGGCGACCCCATCGCGAGCGCCGCGCGCGTACCGGGCAAGTGCCTCGTACCCGTCGCGGACCGCCCCATGGTGCTGCGCGTGCTCGACGCGCTCGGGGCCCTGCCCCAGATGGACGCACCCCTGCTGTGCGGACCCGCCTGGTCCGTCGTCGCCGAGTCGCCCCCGCTGCTCGAGCGCATCCGCTCGGGACGCGCGCGCTGGCTGCCGCATGAGGACAGCCCCAGCCGCAGCGCCGCGGCGGCTCTACGATCGGTGCCGTCCGGCCGCCCGGTGGTGCTCACCACCGCCGACCACGCCCTGCTCACGCCCGCCATGCTCGCTCACTTCCTGGCGCAGATTGCAACGCTGGACTGCGACGTGGCGGTGGCCGTGGCTGCGCACGCCGACGTATCCGCGGCGTTCCCGGACAGCCGGCGCACGGTCATGCGCTTGCGCGACGGCGGTTACTGCGGGTGTAATCTGTTCGCATTTCTCACTCCCCGGGGCAGAGATGCGACCCTTTTCTGGCAGCGCGTGGAGGCGCAGCGCAAGCGGCCGTGGCGGATCGCTCGAATGTTGGGCTGGCCCGCAGTGCTGGCGTATGCGCTGCGTACGCTGACCCTCGCGCAGGCCCTCGAGCGACTTTCGCAGCGCATGCAAATGCGAGTGGGCGCCGTGCACATGCCCTTCGCAGAGGCCGCAGTGGACGTGGACACCGAAGCCGACCGCGCCCTTGCGGAGAGGGTCCTCGGGCTGCGCCGCGAAAACCGTGAGTGACGGGGCCCCCCCGGCAGGAACGTCCGTTTGATCCTGACCCGCTACATCATCAAGGAGATCAGCAAGCCCCTGGCCACGATATGCGCCTTGCTGGCGGTCATCTTTGCCAGCTACAGCGCGCTGCGCCTGCTGAACGATCCGGTCGTGTCGCTGCTGCCTGCGCCCTCCCTGGCTGCAATCATCGGCCTGCGCACCATCATCGCCCTCGAGCTGCTGCTGCCGATGGCGTTCTACCTGTCGGTCGTTGCGGGGCTTGGCCGCTTGTACAGCGATTCCGAGATGGTCGCGCTGTGGGCGACCGGCTCGAACCCGGGCCGGGTATGGCGGGCCGTCGCTTATGCGGCCGTCGTGCTGGCCGTGGTGGTCACGGCGCTCTCGGTTTACGCGCGCCCGTGGGCGTACCGCGCCGTCTATGATCTCGAAGCCAAGGCCGAGGTGCAGCTCAACCCCGACAAGCTGCTGGGCGGCCGCTTCGTAGAGCTGCCCCGGAAGAAAGGCGTGATGTTCGCGAACGCCCGGGAGGGCGAGGGGCGCTGGGGCCAGGGCGTCTTCGTGCAGCGGGAGCTCGGGCACAAGACGCGTGTGATCTTCGCGCGCGAAGCCTATGCGCGAAAATCGCAGGAGCACGGGCGCCCGCTCATGGTGTTCCGTCACGGACGCCTGTACGACATCGATCGCACCGGTCACGAAGACCGCGTCGTGAGCTTCCGCGAGCTGACGCTGGAGCACAGCGAGCCCGCCGCCGTCTCGCCCGACTACAGTCGCAAGGCGGCGCCCACCTGGCTGCTCGCACGGTCCGACACTCCGCGGGAAATCTCCGAGCTTCAGTGGCGGCTGTCGGCGCCTCTGTCCACGTTCCTCCTCGGCCTGGTGGCGGTTCCTTTGAGCCGCGCGAATCCCCGCAGCGGCAAGTACGCCAAGCTGGGCGCAGCCGTGCTGGTTTACGTCGTCTATTACAGTGCGCTGATCATGGCCAGAAGCTGGGTCAAGGATGCCATCGTCGAGCCGGTACCGGGCATCTGGTGGGTGCCGGCGTTGCTCGCCGGTGTGCTCGCGGTGGTGGTGCTGCAACCCTGGATGCAGTCCAGAGCGCGAAGCCGACATGCGCAGGCTTGACCGATATCTCGCCGCGCACGTCATCAGAGGCTATCTGATCGTCCTCTTCGTTCTGGTGTCCATGTTCGGCCTGTTGCAGTTTCAGGGCGAGCTGAGCGACATCGGCGACGGCGACTACGGATGGATGGATGCGCTGGTGTACGTGCTCCTGCGTTCCCCGGGGCTGGCGGTCGAGCTGGTGCCGGTGATAGCGCTGCTCGGGACCTTGATCGGCCTCGGCCGCCTCGCCGCGGGGAGCGAGCTCGTCATCGTGCGCGCCGCGGGCGTATCCCACTGGCGCATCGCCTGGTCGGCTCTCAGACCGGGAATTCTGCTGGCGGGCGCGGCACTCGTGCTGGCCGAGTTCGCAGTGCCGCCGCTCGATCGCCTCGCAGAGACGAAGCGCTCCCATGCGCTTGCGGGCACCATCGAGCTGCCCACCGAGCACGGGTTCTGGTTCCGCGACGGCAACCGGTTTCTCAACGTGGGTCGGTTACAGCACGGCCGTATTCCGGTGGACATCGACATCTATCACTTCGACGGGGAGGGGCGTCTGACCCGCTTCACTCACGCCAGGCGCGCCGACATCGCGGACCACGGCGAGTGGGTGCTCGCGGAGGTAGTGGACAAGGAGATCTCGGAGACAGGTGTCGAGACCCGCCGACTCGACGAGCTGCCATGGCGCTCCTTTCTTACCCGGAGCAAATTGAGCACCTTCATCATCGGACCGGAGTCTCTGTCGATCTCCGATCTGTATCAGAACGTGCGCGACGTGGCGCGCCGCGGCCAGAGCGCCGGCCCGCTCGAGCTGGTGCTCTGGCAGAAGCTGAGCATACCCCTCGCGGCGTGGGGACTGATTCTGCTGGCAGTGCCCCTGGTGCTCGGTCCCCTGCGCAGCTCCAGCGCCGGCGCGCGTCTGAGCATCGGCGCAGTGCTCGGGATCGGCTTCTACTTCGGCAACCAGCTCGCAGCCCACGGCGCGCTCCTCTGGGGCTTCAGCCCCCTGGCCGCCGCCGGCGCACCGGACGTGGCCCTGCTGGCGGCGGCCCTGGCCCTTCTACGGCGCACCCGTTGAGGCGCCGCTCCGGTCCGCGCCCCGCCACGGGTGCTATAGTAGGCAGTTGGACAGAATCACGACCCGCATCGCCCCAGACCATTCCGTCCGTGCCCGCCCGCCCCTCTCCCACACCCCGCCTCGCCGAGCGCCCGCTGCCGCAAGCCGGGTCCGGCGTGTCGGCGGCGGAGCGCGGGGCGCAGCGCTCTCTGCGCGTCGGGCTGCTGCACAATCCCTACAGCGGGCGCAATGTGAAGCGCGCGAAGTCACTGTCCGCGCTCTGCGCGCCATACGGGAACGTCCGACGCAGGGACGTGCACACACCCGAGGACGTCTCGGCCGCGGTCGCCGACCTTCTGAGCGAAGGCGTGGAAATCATTGCCGTGAACGGCGGCGACGGCACCGTGCAGGCGACGCTCACCGCGTTGCTGCAAGCCGAGAGCGTCGGCGGGCGCCCCCTCTTGGCGGCGCTGCCGGCCGGCACGTCCAATATCACCGCAGCGGACCTCGGCATGCGCGGCGATCCGCTCAAGCTCCTGCGGCGACTCCTCGACTGGACCTGCGGGGCACCGCTCAGAGCCGAGCGCGTGACGCGCGCCGTGCTGCGCGCGCAGCTCGCGCCGGACGCGTCCCCGCTCTACGGAATGGCTTTCGGAGCCGGCATCGTGTACGAGGGAACCCGCTACACGCACGAGCGACTCTACCGGCTCGGCCTGCGGGGCGAATACGCCCCGGGGGTCGCCCTCGCGCGCTTCGCTCTCGCGATGCTGGGCGGCGATCGCAGCCTGGTGGCGCCGGTGCCCATCGGCGTGGGCGTGGGCGACGAGGCCCTGGTTACGCATCCGTCCATGGTCCTCATGGTGAGCACGCTGGAGCGCTTGTTCCTCGGCCTGCGTCCTTACTGGGGCACCGAGGACGGAGCCCTGCACTACACGCAGATCTACGCGCGGCCGCGCCACCTGCTGCGAGCGCTGCCCGCCATTCTGCGCGGGCGTCCGAGCCGCTTTGCGACCCCGGAGCACGGCTACGTGAGCCGCAACGTCGACAGCATGCGCCTGACCCTGACAGGAGGCTTCACGCTCGACGGCGAGCTGTATGAGGCCCGCGAGTCGGCGCCGCCGCTGGTATTGAGTCGTGGTGGAGAAATCGATTTCCTCCGGTTCTGAAGGCGAGGGCGCGCGCCCCTACGAACGCTTGCGCGCGCTCATCGAGGAGCAGGTCGCCGGACCGGCTCCGCCGGCCGCCCGGGCCTTGTGCGACACGCTCGTCGCGCGCGGCGGCGACAGCGTTCAGGCCGTGCTCTTCTACGGCTCGTGGCTGCGCGACGGTGACGCCGATGGGCTCGGCGACCTCTATGTTCTGGTGGACGGTTACCGCGCCTACTATCGAAGACGATGGCCCGCTCTCGCCAACCGTGTTCTTGCTCCCAACGTGTTCTACTTGGAGCTGAAGCTCCCCGAGCGGATGGTGCGTGCCAAGTATGCGGTGATCTCCCTGCGCGAATTCCGGGCCGGAGTCTCGAATCGCCGATTTCACTCCTATCTGTGGGGACGATTCTGCCAGCCGAGCCGGCTACTCTACGCGCGCGATGAGCAGGTGCGCGAGTGCGTCCACGAGGGGCTGTGCCAGGCCGCCCTTACTTTCACGGCGCGTGTGGTACCGTGCCTCGAAGCCGCCTTCGACGCCCGCGAGCTGTGGACGGCGGGTCTCGCACTGAGCTATTCGGCCGAGCTTCGCGCAGAGCGCGGCGCCCGCACGCAGGCGCTCTACGAGGCCGATGCGGGATACTACGAGGCGCTCACCCCCGCCCTCCTCGCCCAGACCCCCTACGCGGTCGCGCCCCTTGCGGCTTACGGCGGCTCCCCCTGCTACCGGGCGTCCATCCCCGAGCGCGCCCGCCGGCGCGCGCGACTGGCCTGGCGCCTGCGCCGCGTGCAGGGCAAAGCGCTGTCTTTCGCGCGGCTCGCCAAGGCGATATTCACATTCGATGGCGGCCTGGACTACGCGGCGTGGAAGATTCGGCGCCACTCCGGGGTCGAGATGGAGGTGACGTCGCGCATGCGGCGCCATCCGCTGCTCGCCAGCCTGGGAATGGCCTGGCGCCTGTACCGCCGGGGCGGTTTTCGCTGAATCGAAACCTGATTGCCCACGAAGCTCTGTCCTCTCCTTCCGGGACGGCGCGCCCTTGCGAGGGTGACTGGCGGAGCGCGGCCGGGCTCGTTGACCCCGCTTTGGCGTCACTCTATAGTGAACCGCCGTCGGGACGGCAGCGTCTCGCGAGCGTTCAGCGATGGAGACGACCCCGTTGGAATTGCTAGAAACCCGCGTCGACGAGCTCGTTCGCGTAGTGGAGGAGCTGCGCGAGGAGAATCGTGCACTGCGCAATCAGCAGGACCACCTCGTCGCGGAGCGCGCTGCGCTGATCGAGAAGTCGGAGGTCGCGCGCTCGCGTGTCGAGGCGATGATTGCACGGCTCAAGGCGATGGAAGTCGGATCATGAGCGCCGAATCCGTCCCGGTCCGGATCAACGTCCTCGACAAGGAGTACATGGTCTCCTGCCCCGTCGAGGAGCGCGATGCACTCGTGGAATCAGCCAGATATCTGGATCGCCGTATGCGCGAGATCCGCGACAGCGGCAAGGTGCTCGGAAGCGAACGCATCGCGGTCATGGCGGCCCTCAACGTGATCCACGAGTTCTTCCTGCACAAGCGGGACACGGAAGAATACCAGCGCACCGTGGCGGAAGCCGCACGCCGCCTGGAAAAGAAACTCGAGAGCGCGCTCGGTCGACGCACACAACAAGAAACGGTAGACTGATTGCGTGCCCTCTGCGGTGTGCGCGAGTCGGCCAAGTAATCACTTGAGCCTAACTTACAGTGCCTGGGAACGGGCCCTCGGCGTTGTTGAGCAGGTCCGCCCCGAATGCGGAAAGCCTGATACGCCGAACCATGTTCCCCCCTGAACCGTGCGGTTCAAGGGTCACGGCCGGCAGCGGCACGTGCGGAGGGCGCCCTGCACTCATGCCCGCGACCTCGCGCATCGACCTGCGCGCGCGCATGCGCCGTCAGCGCCGGGCGCTACCGGGCGACGAGCGCGTTGCCCGTGCGCGGCGTCTCGCGCGAATCCTCGGTGGCTCGAGCCTGATCTGGCCGGCACGGCGCATCGCCTGCTATCTCTCCAACGACGGCGAGATCGACCTCGAACCGCTGTTAGTGCGATTGCGCGCCATGCGCAAGGAGCCGTTCCTGCCGGCACTGCACGGGCGCCGGCTTCTGTTTCTGCCCTACGAGCCCGGCGCCCCTCTCGTGCGCAATCGCTTCGGCATCCCCGAGCCCGACCGCCCACCTTCCCTGGCCTGCGGACCGCAAGAGCTCGACCTGGTGCTGGTTCCGCTCGTCGCCTTCGACGACGCGGGGAACCGGCTGGGCATGGGCGGCGGATACTACGACCGCACGTTCGCCTATCTGCGCCACCGCCGCTACTGGCGGGCGCCCGTCTTGCTCGGGGCGGCGTACGAGTTCCAGCGGGTTCCGGCGTTGCCCGCTCGCGCCTGGGACGTGCCGCTGCAGGGCGTGGTCACGGAAGGAGGCCTGCGTCGTTTCCCGCAGCCGCAGGGGATACGGCCATTCGGGGAGAATGACGACACATGAACTACTGGCTCATGAAATCGGAACCCAACGAGTTCAGCATCGACGACCTCGAGCAGCGGCCGGGGCAGAGGGAGCCCTGGGACGGTGTGCGCAACTATCAGGCGCGCAACATGATGCGTGATCGCATGCGGGTGGGGGACAGAATCCTTTTCTACCACTCGAACTGCGAGGTGCCGGGCATCGTCGGCATCGCGGAGATCGCGAGCGAGTCCTATCCGGACGAGACCGCCTTCGACCCGAAGGACAAGCACTACGACCCCAAGAGCGATCGCGGCAAGCCCCGCTGGTATCTCGTGGACGTGAAGTTCGTGCGCAAGCTCCGGCGCACCATCGCCCTGAGCGAGCTCAAGCACCACAAGGAGCTCGAAGGCCTGCCCCTGGTCCGGCGCGGAAACCGGCTGTCCATCATGCCGGTCACCCCGGAGCAGTGGGAGTTCATCCTGAGCCTGGAATGAATGGACATTCTGATTTTCCTTTAACCACCTTCTGGTCCGAGCCCTGGAGCGTTCGAAGGAAAATCAGAACCTGATTACCCGCGAAGCTCAGCCTGCCGAGCGGGACGGCGAGCCCTTGCGAAGGGTGACTGGCGGAGCGCGGAAAAGTGGTGTCAGACACT
>CAZPFD010000117.1:0-11251 GCA_964585725.1 uncultured Ectothiorhodospiraceae bacterium
CCTGGTTCGAAGCCAGGTACTCTATCCAGCTGAGCTACGGGCGCGTTGTTGAAGTGTCCATTATCGGGTACCTGCGCGGGTTCGCGCTATGCGTCGGATGCGGCATGGCGCTCGCCGACGGGGTACGGTCAATCAGCTGCCGTCTGCCTCGCGGGCGAGCCCCTCGACGATGGCGGTGTTCGGTGTGTGCCGGAAGATCTCCGGCGAGACCTTGACCTTGGCGGCGCGGCTGCCGCCGCCGAGGATGACGTATTCGCGCGCCATCACCCGGCTGTCCACCCACAGGGGCAGCTCGGGCGGCAGGCCTACGGGGGTGACGCCGCCGAGGTCCATGCCGGTCAGCTCGCGCGTCTGCTCGGGGGATGCAAACGAGATCCGGCGCGCGCCCAGGCGCTTGCGCACGATGTGGTTGACGTCGAGGCGGGTGGTGGCCAGCACGACGCATGCGGCGGCGCGTCTCTCGCCCGTCTTCCCCGCGACCAGCAGGGTGTTGGCGGAGTTCTCGAGCGGGTAGCCGTAGTGCTCGCAGAAGACCTCGGTGTCGGCGAGCGCGGGATCGCAGGGCAGCACCTCGTAGGCGATGCCCAGGGCATCGAGCGCCGCGCGCACGCGGGCTTCGGCCGGGTCGTCAGGCACGGGTGGAGGCGTCCTGCGCCGGAGTCGTCCCGGACGCGCTCACGAGCATCAGCAGCTCGTGCAGGTCGTGCACGCTGTGATCCGCGTAATGACCCCACTCGGCGCGCCGTTCCACGTCCAGATACACGGTGGCCACTCCCGCCCGGCGTCCCGCCACGAGGTCGAAGCGGAAGTCCCCGACCATCACCGCCGCGCTGGCCGGTGCCTGCCAGCGCTCGAGCAGGTGCAGGATGCCGTCCGGGCTCGGTTTGGGCGCGGCGGATGCGCGGCCGATCACGTCCTCCGCGTGGAAGAAATCCATGAGTCCGCACCGGCGCAGCGTGTGACAAGCCACCGATTCGCTGTTGCGGGTGAGCACGCCGAGGCGGGCGCCGCAGCGGTGCAGCGCAGCCAGAAGCTCCGCCGCACCGCGCTGGGCCACCGAGCGCTGCGCGAGCTGAAGCTCGATGGCGTCGAGGCGCCGGTACAGATCGGCGGCATCCTCCGGCCGCGCCGCGGCGATGGCCTCCAGGATGGGTGCGCCCTCCGGGAGCTCGAGCTCCGCGCGGATGGCATCGAAGTCGTGCACGGCTACGGTCAGCGTGCCGTCGAGATCGAAGATCCAGTGGCTGCGTGCAGCCAGATCCGAGTGGTTGCTGGGTCGGTCCATGGTCGGAACGCCGCGGAGTCGCGGGGTGGACGCGTCAGCCTTCGGTGGCGCTCTCGCTCTCCAGCACGCCGCGCAGGCGGCCGATGATGGGCGCCGCCTGGGTGTAGCCCTGCGAGACGAGGTAGGTGCGGCCCCCGCTCGAGAGCACCAGGGTGGGAAAGCCCTGCACCCCGAGCTTGCGCGCGAGGGAGAAGTCCGCCTGCAGCAGCTCCTCCACGCGCGGCGATGCGAGGTCGCTCTCGAAGCGCTCGCGATCGAGCCCGATCTCGGCCGCGAGCGCCACCAGCGTCTCCCGGTCCGATGGATTGCGCGCCTCCAGGTAGTACGCCCTCTGGATGGCCTCGATCATCTCCGCTTCGCTGTCCTCGTTCTGGAGGCGCGCGGCGATCACCGCCCGGCACGCGGGCCAGGTGGAGCGCCGCGGCCGGCATCGGGTCCAGAACTCGAAGTTGAAGCGTCTCCCCGTCTGGTTGGCGATGCTCTTCCAGATCCTCTGCAGGTACTCCTGCATGGCCGGAGGCATGGGCTCGTCGGAGTCCGGGGCCAGGCCGCCCATGACGTAGCGGATACCCACTCCCTCGGGCAGCCTGCTCACCACGTCCGCGAGCACCGGGCGAAACGCCCAGCACCAGCTGCACATGGGGTCCATGACATAGTAGAGCGTCGCCATCGAATAGAGCCTTCAGTCCGGGTTGGCGGTGGTGGGGTCGATCACCTTGCGCACTTCGGTGATCCGGGTTGCGGGAAAGCCGCTGCGGCGCGCGTGCTCCTGGATGATCTCCTCGTCCTTGGCGAGATACACGCAGAAGATCTTATCGCCCGTGACGTAGGAGTGCTCCCATTGGATGTCCGGCGCCAGCTCCGCCAGCACGCCGTTCGATTTCTGGGAAGCCTCCCTCAGCTGCTCGCGCTCGGCGCTGCCGATGTCGGGGATGTCCCGCTCGATGACGAATCTGCGCATGGTCCTCTCTCCGGTTCGGTTCTCGGGGGAAACGGCTCCCGGCCTGTTACGAGCGCGGGCTCCGGCCTACCCGCCCAAGGATAGCCCATTCCGCCGCCGGGGCGCCCCCGGCGCGGTTGGACGCGCCCTCCCGAGCTGATAGACTCAGCGAGCCAACTGCTTCAGGTGCTCCCACGGACGGCCGTCCGGGGAGTGAAACGGGAAGCCGGTGCGCCCGGGAATTCCGGGCCAGTCCGGCGCTGCCCCCGCAACGGTAGGCGAGTCAACGCGGCTCAACCCAGCCACTGCGCGCGATTGCGCGGGAAGGCGAGCTGCGAGGCCCAGGAGGCCGCTCGCGAGCCCGGAGACCGGCCTGAGGCGAGGCGACCCGGTGTCGCGGAGGGCGACAGGATGGTTCGGAACTCAGGCTGAATCCCGATTCCCGATTCGCGGCGCGAGCGCCGCCCATCATCCGTCTTGCCGATCTCTCCGCCATGTCCGGGCCACGGTGCGGGTGTGCGACCGGAGGAGGGCGACCATGAACAGCACGAACGCGGTCGGTGCGCGCCGTCGAGGCGCGGGGAGGGAGGATCATCTCGAGCGAGGGAGCCGGCGCAGGACAGCGCGCGGCGGACGTTGGCAACCGCTTGTCTGCGCCCTGATGGCGGTCTGTGGGGCGGCTCTTGCCCAGGACGGCGGGGAGGACGCGGCGGAGGTCCCGGAGGTCATCGTCAGCGGCACGCGCTCGCCGCAGAGCACCGTTACGGTGCCGGCCAGCATCAGCGTGATCACGCGCGAGGAGATCGAGGCGAGCGGCGCGCCCCATCTGGTGGACGTGCTGCGCGGTCGCGGCGCCGTGCAGGTGTCCGACAGCTTCGGCGACGGCAGCCGCGCGCAGGTGGGCATGCGCGGCTTCGGCGAGACCGCCCACGCCAACACGCTGGTGCTGGTCGACGGGCGGCGGCTCAACAACAGCGACATCGCGCCGCCCGATCTGAACAGCGTGGCGCTCAAGGACATCGAGCGCATCGAGATCATCCAGGGCAGCGCGGGGTCGCTGTTCGGAGACCAGGCGGTGGGCGGCGTCATCAACATCATTACGCGCAAGCCGCGCAAGCTCACGGCCGACGTCGAGGGCGGGTTCGGCAGCTACGATCGGCGCGTGGTTCGCGCCCAGATCGGGGACCGGCTCGCGCAGGGGCTCTCGTACCGTTTCTCGGCGGAGCGGCTGTGGAGCGACAACTACAGGGACAACAATGAGAAGGACTACGGCAACTATGCGGGTCGCCTCGCGTTCGAGCACGGGCGAGGCTCCGTGTTCACGGACTTCCAGCTGGTGGAGGAGGATCTGGAGCTGCCCGGCGGGCTGACCGAGGCCCAGGTGGAGGAGGACCGCCGGCAGTCGGACCCGTTCTTCGCCGACGACGAGCTCGACACCGACACGCGCGCTGCGCGCGTCGGGCTCACGCAACACGTGTACGGGCCGTGGTCGCTGGAGGGGGAGTTCGCCTACCGCAGGGCGGACGCCGACGGCACCTTCTTCGCCTCGCCCTTCGACTCCGAGCGCGAGCAGCGCGAGCTCACGCCGCGCCTGATCGGCGTCTATCCGAACCGCTTCGGGGAGGCCGTGGTGACGCTCGGCGCCGATCTGCGATGGGCGGATTTCGATCTGGACTCGCCCTCCACCGGCACCTCGCGCAACCGCCAGGACGTGCACTCGGTGTACGGGCAGGCGGTGATCCCCTTCGCGCCGCGCTGGAGCCTGACCCTGGGTGCGCGCAAAGCGTGGGTGGAGAACGATCTCACCACGGTTAACCCGTTCGGCCTGCCCGATTTTCCCGACGGCGTGGAGCTCGACGACGACGTATTCGTCACCGAGGTGGGGCTCTCCTTTCATCCGAGCCAGGCGTGGCGGCTGTTCGTGCGTCGCGACGAGAACTTCCGCTTCGCCAAGGCCGACGAGCAGTCGTTCACGCAGCCGGGCACGGTGGGGCTCGATACCCAGACGGGGGTGTCGTGGGAGACGGGCGCGGAGTGGCGTTCCGGAACCGACACTTTCAAGGTCGTGGGCTTTCACCTCGTGCTCGACGACGAGATCGCGTTCGACCCCACGGTGGTGGGTCCCTCGCCCTTCCTGCCGGGGGCGAACGTGAACCTGGAGCGCACGGTGCGCACCGGGTTCATTGTCTCGGGTGCCTGGCAGGCGAACCGCCACGTCGGCTTCAGCGGTGATTTCACCTACACGGATGCGGAGTTCGACTCCGGCGGGCTCGACGGCAACCAGGTGCCCTTCGTGGCGGAGACCGTGGTGCGCGCCGGAGTCGATCTGCGCCTCACCGATCGCTGGCAGGCGTTCTGGGAGGTGCAGTCCATCAGCGATCGCTTCCTCATCGGGGACAACGCCAACGCGTTTCCGAAGCTCGATGGGTATACTGTGCAGAATCTTCGCATCGCCTATCGCTATCGGGGCTGGCGCGTGTCGGCGCGAATCAACAACGTCACCGGCGAGGAGTACATCGACACCGGGTCGCCCTTCTCGCTGTTCCCGGCGCCCGAGCGCAATTTCTGGTTGACGGCCACGTACGAGTACGAATGACGCACGGTGCCGGGATGGGGACGACGGGCAAGAATCTGACTGTGTGGCTGCTCCTCTCGGGCGTGGTTCACGGGCTCGTGATCGCCGCGCTGCCGGGCCGGTGGGTTGCGCCCGGGGGCCCGTCCGGGCAGGAGCTGCAGGTCAGTCTCGGTGCGGCGGCGTTGACGGGCAGCGAAGCGCCGGGTGCGCCGGCGGCAACATCGGGCGCGCCGGGCGGGCGCCCCTCGCCGGCCGATGAAGCCGGCTCGGATGCGGGCACCGGATCCGCGACCCGCGAGCCCCAGGCGCAGTCGGCGCAGCCTCCGGCGGGAGCGCTGTCCGGGCCCGGGCTCGAGACGGAGAAGGTGCCCGAACCCGCCCGCATTGCATCGCCACCTGAGCCCATCCGGGCGCAGCCCCCCGCCGCGGAGACCGAGACGGCCGAGATTGCCGCACTGACGGCGCCGCCCACCGCGGAAGAGTCCAGCAAGGCATGGCGGCCGTCTCGTGCCGGGGCGCCGGATGGCGGAAAGAAGGCGCAAAACGCGTCGCGGGCAGGGGAAGAGGTCCCGAACGCGCGCGCGAGGGCCGCCTCACCCGCCGTCGAAAGATCCGACGCCGAAGAAGTTTCGCGGGAGCCGGAGGCGGCACCCGCGCGGCGCGAGCAGGCGAGGGCGGATGCGCAGACGCTCGCGGCGGCCGCGCGGGTCTCGGCGCCGGCCTTCAATCCAGCGGCCGGAGTTCAGGCAGCGGGCGAGGAGCTGCTTGCGTTGCTCCACCGCGAGATCAGCCGTCACAAGCGCTATCCGCTGCTGGCACGCCGCCAGCAGCGCCAGGGCAAGGCGACCATCAGCTTTCGGCTGCATCCCAACGGGTCGGTCGACGACCTGAGCGTGGCCCGCTCGAGCGGCTTTCGGCCTCTCGATGACGCGGCGCTGCGCGCGGTGGGCGGGGTCGCCCCGTTCGAGCCGGCGGCGCGCTTTCTCGCAGGCGCCGAGCGCTTCGAGGTGGATGTCGTTTTCACCCTGCGTTGAGAGTCAGGCCACGGGCCGCACGGGACGCGAGAAGCATGGGACACCGTCTATCGAAGATTTACACCCGCACCGGGGACAAGGGCACCACCGGGCTCGCCGACGGCTCGCGCGTGGAGAAGGACAGCGCCCGCGTGGAGGCCATGGGTGCGGTGGACGAGCTGAACTGCCACATCGGGCAGGTGCTCGTGCACCCGCTTCCGGACGCGGTGCGCGAATGCCTCATCGAGGTGCAGCACGTGCTCTTCGACCTGGGAGGCGAGCTGGCCATCCCCGGCCACGTGGCGGTGGCGGAGGATTACGTGACCAAGCTCGAGCAGACGCTGGACGGATTCAACAAGGCGCTGCCCCCGCTCAAGGAGTTCATCCTGCCGGGCGGGGGCGCTGCCGCGGTCGCCTGTCATCTCGCGCGGGCCGTGTGCCGGCGCGCGGAGCGCCGGCTGCTCAGCCTGGCGCGCGCCGAGAGCGTGAATGCGGCGAGCCGCGCGTATCTCAACCGGCTCTCGGATCTGCTGTTCGTGCTGGCACGCGTGCTGGCGCGCGCGCAGGAGGGCGAGGTGTTCTGGGAGCCCGGGCGGCATCGTCCGGGTCGTTGACCGGTTGTTCGTCGCGCGCCGGCTCGGGTGGAATTCGTCGGGGAGGTTGGAATATCCTTGTCTGGATACGCCGCTTGGCGGGGGTCAAGAAACAAGGAGACGGGGGGATCCGATGGTGAACAAGCGCTTGATGGTTCTGGCGGCGATCGTGTTGGCGGTGGCGTTTCTGCGGTTGATCCCCCACCCGCCCAACTTCGCCCCGGTGGCGGCGCTCGCGCTCTTCGCGGGTGCGCACTTCCGGGACAATCGCATGGCCTTCCTTTTGCCGCTGGCCGCGATGATGCTGAGCGACCTGCTCATCGGCCTCCACGGCCAGATGCTGGTGGTCTACGGCTGCTTCGCCGCGACGGTGGGCATCGGGATGCTGCTGCGTGATCGGATCCGCGTGGTACCGGTGGCCGCCGCGGCCGTCGGCAGCTCGCTTCTGTTCTTCGCGGTGACCAACCTGGCGGTGTGGGCGCTGGATGCCATGTATCCGCTCACCCTCGAGGGTCTCGTCGCGTGCTACGTCGCGGCCATCCCGTTCTTGCACAACACGCTGCTGGGCACCGCCTTCTACACGGCGCTGCTCTTCGGAGGCTTCGCCCTGGCCGAGCGCTGGAGCCCCGGGCTGCGTGCGCCGGCCGCGCGCTCTGCCTAGGCAAAGATGCCGGGCGGGATGGCGCGCAGCGCACTCCCGCCGGCGCCCCGCGGCCCATCGCGGGCGAAGCCGCTGGCGGGAGCGGCGCCAGGGAGCATCAATACTTCTTGGTGAGCTCCATCAGATCGCCGTCTCGACGCACCTCGAGCCGGTTCAGGGCCGACATGCCGAGCAGCACCTGCCGCGGGTGCTCGCTGTCGAGCACGGCTCCCCACACGCCGCGCAGAGCGATGTCGCCGATCTTCACCTCGTTCAAGCGCACGATGTAGGTCTCCACGATGCCGTTCGCCGTCTCCGAGCGGCTCGGCCGGCCCGTGACCAGGTAGTCGATGCCGATGCGCTTGGCCACGTTCTTGTTCATGGCGATGAGCGTCGCGCCGGTATCGACCACGAAGTCCACGGGATATCCGTTGATGCTGCCAGGGGTGTTGTACATGCCGTTACGCGAGCGCCATATCCGGGCCGTGGTCGCAGCGCCATCGCCCTCGCGCGTGGCGTAGTTGGTGGTGATGCGCGTGCCGAGCGGAAAGCTGCCACGCTCGCCCTCGATCTCGAGAATGGCCTCCTCACTGTCCGCGGAAACGAGCGTCACGCCCTCGGGGCTCGTCTCGCCGGCACCGAGCACGCGCCGCTTGCCGTCCACCAGGACCACGGCCTTGTCCTTGAACAGACCGAGCACCGTGACCTGCTCGACCGCGCCCGCATGCGCCGACATCGCGGCGGAAAGCAGCAAGGCGGCCGACCATCGTAAGCTTGCGGACTGCACGATAATCTTCTCCTTCCTGAAAAACGCGTTTTGTTATAGTTGGAACTCGTTATCAGACATCCGCGAACACCCGAAAAGCGCCCGGCGGATGACTGACCCTCAAGTATCGGCACCTGCGCACAGAATGCAAACCGGTGGGAACGTTCCTCCTGCGCGGTGCAGTAATCGGTGTGCCATAATGCAGCGCGCGAGCCAGGAGCTCCAGGGACAATGATTCTCATCCTTCATCCCAACATAGATAAGAGCGGCGAAGAGTACCGGGAGCTGATGAAGCACCTGTCGGCGCTGCACGGCATTCATACTCGAGTGCACGACGTGCAGGGTGCGCAGCAGAAGCTGACGGAGATATACCTCCTCGGCGACACTTCGGCCTTGCAGGTCGAAGAGATGAGCCTGCTCCCCGGTGTCGAGCGCGTGGTCAGAGTATCGGAGGAGTACCGCATACTGGGGCGGCACAAGGACGACAGGCGCTCCACGGGTTTTGAATACAACGGGGTCCGATTCGGCCAGGACAACCTGCAGCTCTTCGCCGGGTTGTGCGCGGTGGATACGCCGGAGAACGTCGAGGCCATGATGCGCGCGCTGAGCGAGAGCGGGCTCTCGTGCACGCGCATGGGTGCCTACAAGCCGCGCACGAGTCCGTACTCGTTTCAGGGGCACGGCAAGGCTTGCCTGCCGTATGTGTTCGAGCTCGCCGGCAAGCATCAGATCAAGGTCATCGCCATGGAGGTCACCCACGAGTCACACGTGGATGACATCCGCGAGGCGCTGGAGTCGACCGGTCGCCCGACGGGGGTCATGCTGCAGGTCGGAACGCGCAACACGCAGAACTTCGAGCTCCTGAAGAAGGTCGGGCGGCAACAGGATTTTCCGGTGCTCCTCAAACGCGGTTTCGGGATCACCCTGGAGGAGTCGCTGAACGCAGCCGAGTATCTGGCAAGTGAAGGCAACCAGCGGGTGGTATTCGCGCTGCGCGGGATGAAGACCAACATGGGCGACCCGCACCGCAACTTCGTTGACTTCGCGCATGTGCCCGTCGTCAAGCGGCTCACCCGAATGCCGGTATGCATCGATCCCTCGCACTCGGTCGGCTCGCGCGAGCGCGCTCCGGACGGATTACTGGACGTCTTTCACGCCACCGCCCAAGGCGTAATCGCGGGTGCCAACATGATCCTGGCCGACTTCCATCCGCACCCGGCCAGGGCCCTGGTGGACGGGCCGCAGGCCCTGTTGCTGAGCGAGCTGCCGCACTTCATGGAGGACGTGCGCATTGCGCGCGAGTCGTACGAGCGGCGGGTGGCCGCGGCCAAGGGCTACGCCACCGAGGCGGCATAGCACGCGTGATGGGTTGCTGGTGAGGCGGTTGGCGGGCCGTCGCGAGCTCAGCCCATCTGCTTCTCGCGGATCTCGTCGAGCTGCTTGCAGTCGATGCACAACGTGGCGGTGGGACGCGCCTCCAGGCGGCGTATTCCGATCTCGACGCCGCACGTCTCGCAGAAGCCGTAGTCTCCGTTATCGAGCTGCATCAGCGCTTCGTCTATCTTCTTGATGAGCTTGCGCTCGCGGTCACGCGTGCGCAGCTCGAGCGTGAACTCCGATTCCTGGGTGGCGCGATCGTTCGGGTCCGGGAAGTTGGCTGCATCATCCTGCATGTGGTGCAGCGTGCGATCGACCTCTTCCATGAGCTGCTTCTTCCACATCTGGAGAATGTTGCGGAAGTGCTCGACCTGCCGCGCGTTCATGTACTCCTCCCCCCGCTTGCGCTTGTACGGGGTGAAGTTGACGCCCGAAACCGACGCTGTGGAATTTACCGGCATTATCACTGATCCTCTGTTGTCTGACCCGGGCGAGTGGGGCGCCAAGCCCACTGCCGGCGGCCGGCTGGTTCGCGGCCTGCGCGTTTGCCCGGCTCCTGCACTCAACCGAAGGAGCCCTGCCTCACCCGCGACCGCCCGAACCGGCAGACGCGCTTTAATACCAAAAACACCTGACCGAAGCAATAAACCGCGTCGCGTGCTCGCTCTCCTCCTTGGACCGCCGATAGGCTCGGGGTTCCCAAAAAAAGGATCAACGCGAGCCCGCATGCGCCGCACGGGCCACGCTGCGTCGCCCGGCACTCGCGGCAGCTGCGCATTTTACCCCGCGCCGGGGGCCAAGTATGCTGTCGGCCGGCGCGAGTGTGCGCGACAGGCAGCGAACCGGCTGAGCGCAGCCGGGGTGAGGCGAGACGATGGGTACAGCCCGGGTAAAGCAACGCAGCGGCCCCGCCGCCCGCATGCGCGACATCGCGCCCTTCCGCGTGATGGACGTGCTGGCACGCGCCGCCGAGCTCGAGGCGCAGGGGCGGCGCATCACTCATATGGAAGTGGGTGAGCCCGACTTCCCCACGGCGGCGCCCATCGTCGCGGCGGCACGCAGCGCGCTCACGGCAGGCCACACCCACTACACGCCCTCATGCGGCATCCGCCCGCTGCGCGAGGCCATCGCCCGCCACTACCGCGAGCGCTACGGGGTCGAGGTGCCGCCCGAGCGCATCATCGTCACCGCCGGCGCCTCCGGCGCGCTCCAGCTCGTCATGGGGGTGCTCGTCGACCCGGGCCGGAGCGTGCTCATCGCGGATCCGAGCTATCCGTGCAACCGTCACTTCGTGCGTGTCTTCGAGGGCCGGCCGGTGAACGTCCCGGTGGGACCGGAGAGCGCCTACCAGCTGACCGCGGAGCTGATCGAGCAGCACGCGGGCTCCGAGACGGTGGCGGTCATGCTGGCCAGCCCCTCCAACCCCACGGGGACCATGGTCACACCGGAGAACATGCGCAGCATCCTGCGCACTCTCGAGGCGCGCGGATTGCACCTGGTGGTCGACGAGATCTACCAGGGCTTGGTGTACGGCGCCCAGCCCGTGACCGCGCTCGCGCTCTCCGACGACGCCTTCGTGGTCAACAGCTTCTCCAAGTACTTCGGCATGACCGGCTGGCGGCTCGGCTGGGTGGTGGCTCCGGAGCCCTTCGTGCGCGAGGTCGAGAAGCTGGCACAGAACCTGTTCATCTCGCCGCCGACCCTCGCCCAGCACGCCGCGCTCGCAGCCTTCGAGCCCGACACCCTGGACATCTTGGAAGAGCGCCGGCAGGCCTTCCAGGCGCGCCGCGACTTCCTGCTCGGGGCGCTGCGCGAGCTCGGGTTTCGCATCCCGGTGGAGCCCGCGGGGGCGTTCTACGTGTATGCCGGGTGCGAGCGTTTCACCAACGACAGCCAGGCCTTCGCCCTGGACGTGCTGGAGCGGGCGGGGGTGGCCTTCACGCCGGGCCTCGATTTCGGGCGCAACGAGCCCCAGCGCCACGTGCGTTTCGCATACACCACCGGGCTCGCCGAGCTCGAGGAAGGCATCGAGCGCCTCCGCCACCACCTGGCGTAGGGGTCG
>CAZPFD010000118.1:0-9897 GCA_964585725.1 uncultured Ectothiorhodospiraceae bacterium
GAGGCCCTTGGCTGTGGCGATGATGTCCGGCGGGCACGCCGTTGCCGCCCCGGCGAACCATCGTCCCGTTCGCCCGAAGCCGGTGACGACCTCGTCGAAGCAGATCAGGAACCCGTGGCGCTCGCGGCGCTCGGCCAGACCCTCCCAGAACCGGGCCGGCGGCGAGTACGCGGGCAGCGCCGCCGCGCTGATCGCTTCGCAGAAGAACGCCGAGACGTTGCCGGGCCCGGCCTCCTCCAGCGCCCGGTCCAGCGCCTCGAGGGCGGCCTCGCCGCTCGGATCGAAGCGCTGCGTGCAGGGCGGGATGTGCAGATGCTTGCTGAGATACGGCCCGAACGGTCCGTGAAGGCCGGGCCGTCCGGTCAGCGCCAGGGTCGCCATGGTCGGGCCGTGATACGCCTGGGCCGGCGAGATCACCTGCCACCGCTCGGGCTCCCCGCGTTCGACGTGATACGCGCGCGCCATCCTCAAGGCGGTCTCGTTCGCCTCGGCGCCGCCCGTGACGAAGCGCACCCGGGTGAAACCCTCGGGGGCCACGTCCACCAGCTCGCGCGCGAGGCGCTCCTGCCACGGATTCGTGAGCCGCTCGTTGTGGACGTAGGCGAGTCGCTGCGACTGGCTGCGTATCACGTCGACCAGGTCGCGGCGCCCGTGCCCGAGGGTCGCCGCCATCGAGCCACCGCTCATGGCATCCAGGTAGCGCCGTCCCGCGGAATCCTCGACCCAGGCGCCTTCGCCGCGAACGACGACGGCGTACGGTCGATCCAGCTCGAGGGGTAGAACGGACGTGGACGCGCTGTCGACGATCGGCTTGGTCATCTCAACGAATGGCGCCTTCTTGTTTTCGGTTCGAGCCGGCGGCCGGCACCGCCGGTGCACGGCGAGGGCAGACGGCGGCGGACCGGCCGCCGGGTCCTCCCCGCGAGCTCGCCGGAAACGCGCATCATCGCCGCCCGAGGGACCGCCAGTGGCGCCTGTGCCCGCGCCCCCGGGGAGCGATGAGGGGCCAGATTATAGCCGATAGATTCAGAGAGGGGCACGCGCCTCGGCGCCCGCGCGTTGGATTGCATCGGCTCGAACGCTAAGATATCCGCGATCCAAAACCGGCAGGGCCGGAACTTGGGTCTGCGCTCCTACCCTGCCAGGTGAACAATAAAAGTCCGAACAACATCCAACCGTTTCAGGGGGTGCGCCACATGGAACCAACCGATAAGGCTTCGGCGCTGGTCGAGGAGCTCAAGGGGCGAAAGGTTCGCTACGTGCGTTTCGAGCTGCCGGACCTCCACGGTACGAGCCGCACGAAGGTGGTTCCCATCGACATGGTGGAGGGGTATGCGCGCAAGGGCCTGAATTTCTACGGCGGGACCGTCGCGCTCGACTCGGCCTCCAACGTGGTGGGCGGAACCGGCATGGCCGAGGAGGTGAGCTACCGGGACCAGCAGCTCATTCCGGATCCGACCACGCTGCGCGTCGTGCCCTGGCTCGAGGACACCGCCAAGGTGATCTGCGACGCCCGCTGGGGTCCGGACGAGCCCATCAAGGCATCTCCCCGCTACGTGCTGAAGAGCCTCCTCGACGAGGCCGCAGCGATGGGCTACGAGGTGCTCATGGGCCACGAGTTCGAGTTCTACCTGCTCGATCGCGAGACCCACGAACCGCTCTTCGGCGGGGTGCACATCTTCAACAGCGTGCGCAACCACTACGTCCCCTTCCTCGACTCCGTTCTGGACCAGCTCCAGAAGATCGGCATCGACGTCATCACCCATAACTGCGAGTACTCGCCTTCGCAGTTCGAGATCAACTTCGGGCCCGGCCGCGGCCTCGAGGGCGCGGACAAGGCCTTCACCTTCAAAAACAGCATCAAGGAGCTCGCCCACCGTGCGGGCTATCTCGCCACCTTCATGTCCAAGCCCGCGAGCGACATGGCCGGCTGCGGATGCCACGTGCACATGAGCCTGGTGAGAAAAGAGGACGGCAAGAGCGCGTTCAACGATCCCAAGGGCACGGACGGGATGTCCGACGTGATGCGCGCCTTCGCTCGCGGCATTCTCGATCACGCCGAGGCCTTGATGGCGCTCATCGGTCCGACGCCCAACTGCTACCGGCGCCTCAGACCTCACACCTTCGCGCCTTCCAACATAAGCTGGGGCATCGAGGACCGCACGGCGCTCGTGCGCATCAAGCACCCCGGCGCCGAGGAGGGGCACATCGAGATGCGTGCGGCCTCGGGGCTGAGCAATCCCTACCTGACCGCCGCGGGCGTGCTGGCCGCGGGGCTTCTCGGCGTGAAGGCCAGGAGCGAGCTGCCGCCCCAGGCCCAAGGACCGAGCGAGGAGAATCCCGAGCTGCCCAAGCTGCCGCCCGGTCTCGGCGCGGCACTCGACGCGCTCGAGGCCGACGAAGGGATGCGCGAGCTGCTGGGCGAGGACTTCGTGAAGGTGTTCACGACCGTGAAGCGCTTCGAGCTCGCGCGCTTCAACGACCATGTCACGGACTGGGAACGCAACGAGTATCTGGAGGTGGACTAGATCCGCGGTGTAGAACCGCCGCTGCGGGGGCGCCGATCGTCCCGCGCTGCGCAGGGCGCGCGCTGCCGGTGACGGGCAGTTGGAATGGCCCAGGGGCCATGCTACTGTGCTCCAAAGAAGACGAGGGGGTCGAGCGGGGGCGCTTGCACCGTTTCGGATGACCCCCGGCAGCCGCGCCGAAGCGGCCTGTAAGAAGCACCTCGACGCCCGGGTCTTCGCCAAAACAACAACGGAGGAGTCGTCATCATGAGCAAGTTCAGTCGTCGCCGTTTCCTCAAGGTCTCGGGGGGCGTGGCCACCGCGGTCGCGGCCCCGTATTTCGTGCCGAGACGGGCCCTCGCCGCGCGCGAGAAGGAGCTCAACATCTTGTGCTGGGAGGGCTACAACTCCGACGAGGTGCTCGATCCCTTCCGCAGAATGACCGATGCCCGGGTACAGGCCGAGAGCGGTACCTCGGACCCGGACATGATCAACAAGCTGCGCGCGGGCGAGATCAACGTGTGGGACGTGATCAACGTCAACCAGCCGTGGGCGCGCGAGCAGATGTACCCCGAAGGGCTGATCAAGGCGCTGCCGAGGAGCGAGTTCGAGCCCTACATGGAGAAGATGATGGAGCCGTTCCGGCCGCCCTACAAATGGGCGCTGTCCCACGACGGCAATGACCTCATCGGCATGACCCAGCGCTTCGGCCCGTTCAATTTCGTGGTGAACACGGACAAGGTCTCGCGTGCCACGGCCGAGGACGAAGGCTTCGACCTCTTCAACGAGGCGAGCAATGCGGGCAGATACGGCATCCTCACCTACGACAACTGGAACATCTACCACATGTGCGTCGGTTCGGGAGTGGATCCGTTCAAGAAGCATACCGACGCCGAGATCGAGGCGTTCGAGAAGACCGCACGCAAGTGGTTCAAGGGCGCCAAGCTTCTGACCGACGACCTGGTGCAGATGAATCTGGCCCTCATCAACGGCGAGATCGATTTCTACTGCACCGGCGGCACCTACACGGCTTCACCCGCGCGCTTCGACGGCGCGACGAACGTGCGCGGCATCACGCCGAAGCGCGGACCCATGAACGGCAAGGGCGGCATCGTGTGGGTGGAGGTCACCTCGGTGGTCAACAATCCGCGGGTGTCCCCGCTCGCGGAGCAGTTCCTGCACTACGTGCAGCGTCCGGACGTGTGCCACGCGGTGGCCTTCGCCGAGGGCACCTACAATCCGGTCACCCAGATGGCGGATCCGAAAGTGTTCAATCAGTTCACCAAGGAGGAGCTCGACGCCATCCAGTGGGACACGCTCGAGGAGGAGTTGGGCAACTGCGTGGACTACGCCATCAATCCGGACTACGACCGGATGAATACCATCTACAACGCGGCCAAGCGCGAGGCCTGAAGCCTCCGCTCGCGGTCGTAAGGACAGGTCCTGGGGCCCGGGAAGGAGCCGGATATGAGCGACGGCGTCGTCCTGCGGCTCCGGGACCTGTCCAAGCACTTCGGCACAACCAAGGCCGTCGATTCCATCAACCTCGACATCAACGACGGCGAGCTGTTCACCGTCGTCGGCCCGTCGGGGAGCGGCAAGACCACACTGCTGCGCATGCTGGCCGGCATGGAGCAGCCCACGCGCGGCGATATCCTGCTGCGCGGCAAGCGTATAAACGACATACCCGCCAACCGCCGCCCCACCTGCATGGTGTTCCAGTCGCTCGCGCTGTTCCCGCACCGCACCGTGGGCCAGAACATCGAGTTCCCGCTGAAGGTCAGGGGTGTTTCAGCGCACAAGCGCCGTGAGCGCGCCGAGCAGCTGATGGCACAGCTGCACTTGCCCGTCGAGTACTACTCCAAGCGCATCTCGGAGTGCTCCGGCGGCGAGCAGCAGCGCGTGGCGCTCGCCCGAGCGTTGGCCTTCGATCCCGAGCTCCTGTTCTTCGACGAGCCGCTATCGGCCGTCGACTACCGGCTGCGCAAGACGCTCGAGAAGGAGCTCAAGGACATTCACAAGGAGACCGCCAAGACCTTCGTCTACATCACCCACTCGCTCGAGGAGGCGATGGTGATGAGCGATCGCATCGGCATCATGCGCTCGGGCCACCTGGTTCAGGTAGGGACACCGGACGAGATCTACAACCGCCCCCTCAACAAGTTCGTCTCCGAGTTCATGGGGGAGGTGAACGTGCTCGAGGTGACCCGCTCGGCGGACAACACGCTCGCGTGCCCGAGCCTCGCCGCCGAGTTCACGGCGCCGGCGATGCCGAACGGCTTCACCTCGGGGCACCTCGTCATCCGGCCCGAATCGGTGCGCTTCCTCTCCAACGGAGCGGGCGCCGAGAATGCCGTGAAAGGAACCCTCTACAACATATACTCGCTCGGCTCGCGCATTCAGTATCAGATACGCGTCGGCAATCAGGTCTTCATAGTCGAGAAGCTGAGAGAGCAGCGCTACGAGGGCGAGCTGGACGAGATCGTGACCGTCGGCTGGGATGCGGGCGACAGTATTCTGGTGAGCGATTGATGGATACGCGTACCGAGCAGGCACCGGCGCACGCGCTCGATTCGAATCGGGGCGGGTGGCGGCTTCCCGTGCGGCTCAGGCCGCCGGGGCTTCTCTGCTCGCTGCCGCTGCTGACGCTGCTGCTGCTCGGATTCGTGGCGCCCTTGACGGTGGTCGCCGGCTACAGCTTCATGCCGGCGAGGACCTTCGAGCTCACGCAGCTGCCGACCCTCGAGAACTACATCACCATCGTCAACCAGAGCTACTATCGTTCGTTCCTGTGGGCATTCGGCCTCGCCGTCACCACCGTGATCATCCTGCTGCTCATCTGCTATCCCCTCGCCTACGGCATGGCCAAGCTGTTCGGGCGCTGGTCTAACCTGCTCACGCTGCTGCTGGTGATTCCGCTGTTCGTCTCCGAGAACATCCGTCTCTTCGGCTGGGTGCTGTTCCTGATCAAGGGAGGCGTTCTGCTCGGCGCGCTCCAGAGCTGGTTCGGGATCTCGTCCGAGAGCATCATGTATACGGTGCCGGCCATCGTGCTCGGGCTGGTCTACGTCTACGTACCGTTCATGCTTTTCCCGATGGTGCTCGGCATCTCCATGGTGCGACGCGAGGTGACGGAGGCGGCGGCCGATCTCGGCGCCAGCCGCTGGCAGGTGTTCCGCGAGGTGGAGCTTCCTCTCGCCATGCCCGGCTACCTCATCGGCGCCATGCTCACCTTCGTGCTCTCCCTGGGCTCCCTCGCGGAGTCGAAGATCCTCGGCGGCCAGGCGGTCATCATGATCGCCGACGACATCGAGACGGCCTTCACCTTCGGCCAGAACTGGCCGCTCGGCTCGGCGCTGTCGGTGCTGCTGATCCTGCTGGTCGGGGCGATGGTGCTCTACCTGCTCAAGCGCCTCGACCTCGACGTCATCCTCGGGCGGCGGTGACGGCATGGAGAACCGGGGCAAGCGGATCACGCGCAGCCTGATCACCCTCTGGGTGGCGTGCATGCTGCTGTTCATGTACCTGCCCATCGCCTGCGTCGCGCTCGCCTCGCTCTCGAAGAACCGGTACTTCCGGTTCCCCATCCCCGACTACGACACCGTGTGGTACGGCAAGGCCTTCAGCTCGCTCACGGTGCGCGGCTTGTTCGAGACCTCGCTGTCCATCGCGGCGCTGGTGACGGCCGTCTCGGTGGTGCTCGCCTTCTTCGGCGCACTCGCTTTCGCGCGCTTCGAGTGGCGGGGGCGCAAGCTCTACCAGCGCATCGTGCTGCTGCCGATCTTCTTTCCCCAGGCGGTGCTCGGGCTGGCGTTGCTGCTGTGGCTCAGTGCGCTCGGCATCATTCCCGACTGGCGCACCGCGGTATTCGCGCACCTCATCTGGGTGGTGCCCATCGCCACCTTGGTGATGGCCATCCAGGTGTACGGGTTCGACCCGGCGCTCGAGGAGGCTGCCTTCGATCTCGGCGCCAGCCGCTTTCAGGTGCTCAGGGAGATCACCATTCCCGTGCTCTGGCCGGGAATCTTCGCCGGCGCCCTCTTCTCCTTTCTGCTCTCGTGGGGCAACTTCCCGCTGTCGCTGTTCACGACCGGCGCGGATCAGACGATTCCCGAGTGGTTGTACGCAAAAATGGTGTCCGGCTACACGCCGCTGGTTCCGACGCTGGGCGCGCTCACCACCCTGGGCGCGGCCCTCTTGCTGCTCGGCGGTTACGCGGTGATCATGCTCACGCAGCGGACCCGGTCGCGCTGAGTGCGCGCAGGGCATCGGATGCTCACGCCCCCGCAAGGGCTCGCCGACCCGCGAGATAGCGTTCGATGGTAAAGAGGTAGCGAGATGTCGAAGTCAACGCCGTTGACCCGAAACGTTCCCTTCGAGCCGGGACGCTCGGGGCTGCTCGTGGTGGACATGCAGAACCTGTGCGCCGTGCGCGGGCGGGGAAACGACGCGGGCTTCAAGGCGCCGCCGGACGACTACTACTACTCGCGCTTGGAGCGCACCGTCGTGCCCAACTGCAAGCTCCTCATAGAGGCGTTTCGAGCACGCGGCTTCGAGGTCCTCTACACGGTCATCGAGAGCCTGACTCTCGACGGGCGCGACCGCAGCCTCGATCACAAGCTCTCGGGCTACCACGTCCCCAAGGGCTCGGAGGATGCACGGGTGATAGATCCTCTCGCTCCCGCCGGGGACGAGATCGTGCTGCCCAAGAGCGCCTCGGGTGTCTTCAACGCCACCAATATCGAGTACGTGCTGCGCAACCTGGGTATCGACCGAATCGCCATCTGCGGCGCCTACACCCACCAGTGCGTGGAGTCCGCGGTACGCGACGCAGCGGATCGGGGCTTCCTGGTCACCTTGGTGCCGGACGCCTGCGCGGCCCCTGACCAGCACGCCCACGACGCCGCTCTGCGCACGCTCGCGGGCTACGCCCGATTGCGCAACACCGCCGAGCTGCTCGTGGAGCTCGATGCGGTATCGACGGTCCCGTGACGGTCCGCGTCGAGAATTGCGCGTCGCGTTCGCAGCGCGCGTGAGGCCCTTCGAGGCACGGACGCTGCAAAGCGGCCCGGCAGTCCGATACCGGAGCCCGGGGGTCGGCCGTGAGCGGTTGCCTGGCCCGGTAAAATTCATTACTGTTTTTCTATTGAGAGGACAGGGATGTCCGGGCAACGCATTGCCTTGAACAAGTAAGGCGACCGTCGCATCCCACCCGTTACCGCCGTGCCCCTGAGGGAGAGCTGTCACCATGGCCGAGTCCAGCGCGAGCCTGCACGAGGACGCATCCCAGCTGACACCGGAGACCATCGAGCGCCACCGGGCGGTCGTCTCCATCATGGAGGAGCTCGAGGCCGTCGACTGGTACGACCAGCGCATCGACGCCGCGACCGACGAGGAGCTCAAGGCCATCCTGGCGCACAATCGGGACGAGGAGAAGGAGCACGCGGCGATGGTGCTCGAGTGGCTGCGGCGGCGCGATCCCGCGCTCGACGAGCAGCTCAGGACCTATCTCTTCACCGACCGGCCCATCCTGGAGGTGGAAGAGGCGGCGGAGCACGGCAGTGAAGAAGCGGGTGAAGCCCCGGCCGGGGACGGGTCGCTCGGCATCGGGAGTCTGCGCGAGGAGGCATCGTGAACGATCTGCTGCGGGAGCTCGCGCCCATCTCGGACGAGGCCTGGCGCGAGATCGAGTTCGAGGCCAAGCGCACGCTGAAGGCGACGCTGGCGGCGCGCAAGCTGGTGGACTTCGTGGGCCCGCTCGGCTGGGATACCTCGTCGGTCGGGCTCGGCCGCGTGAAGCCGCTCAAGAAGCCCCCGGTGGAGGGAACGGAGACGAGCCTGCGCGAAGCCCAGCCCCTGGTCGAGCTGCGCGTTCCGTTCGAGCTGTCGCGCAGCGAGCTGGAAGCCTTCGGGCGCGGCGCCCGGGACCCGGATCTGGACGCCGTCATCGACGCCTGCAGGCAAGCGGCCATCGCCGAGGACAAAGCGGTCTTCCACGGCTACCCCGAGGGCGGGATTCGCGGCATCTTCGAACGCGCCGAGCATACGCTCACCATCTCCGATGACTACGAGGACTATCCGGGGATCGTGGCCGAGGCCACCAACCGGCTGCGCGAAGCGGGCGTCGGTCCGCCCTACGCCATCGCTCTGGGCCCGCGCTGCTACACGGGGCTCGCCAAGACCATCAGCCGCGGCGGATACCCGGTCATCCAGCACGTGCGCCGCATCCTCGATGGGCCCATCGTCTGGGCGCCGGCGGTGAACGGCGCTGCGGTGCTCAGCCTGCGCGGGGGAGACTTCGAGCTCACCGTCGGACAGGATCTGTCCATCGGCTATCTCGATCACTCCGCGAAGAGCGTGCGCCTGTACTTGCAGGAGAGCTTCACCTTCCTGGTGCTGTCGCCGGAGGCGGCGGTGCCCTTCGCCTACGAGAAGTAGCCCTGCGCGGGGGCTGCATCATGCACGAGAACGCCGCGCACGGACGCTGAGATGAGCCACGACACCTGGATCCACCGCATGGCCCGGGTCGGCATCCGACCCCTGCTGAACACGTGGGTCACGCCCAACCAGATCACGAGCGTACGTCTCGTGACCGGCATCGGCGCCGCCGTGCTCTTCGCCCTCGGACCCGATCCCTATGCCTACTGGGCGGGCGCGCTGTTTCTGCTCTCCATGCTGCTCGACCGCGCGGACGGCGAGCTCGCCCGCATCGGCGGCAAGTCCACGCCCTGGGGGCACAGCTACGATCTGGTGAGCGACGCCCTGTGCAACTCCCTGGTGTTCGTGGGCATCGGCGTGGGTCTGCGTCACGGGGCCCTGGGCGCCGCGGCCATCCCCATGGGCCTCGCCGCGGGCGCCGCCATCGGGTTCGTGCTCTGGCTGATGCTGCGCATCGAGGATCGGAAAGGCCAGCGCGGCGCGCATTTCACGAGCGTCGCCGGCTTCGACCCGGACGACGCGATGCTTATCGTTCCCCTGAGCGCATTCCTGGGGCTCACCGAGCCGCTGCTGGTCGCAGCCGTCGTGGGCGCGCCCGTTTTCGCCCTCTACACGTACCTCTCGCGCCGCGAGAAGCTCTCGCCTTCCACCGACTGAGGAGCCCGCGGCGGGCTCGATTGGCACCCCCCGGGGTGCGTGCTAGAGTCGAGCCGTGGACTATTTGCCGGTATTCCTCAATCTCTCGGGCAAGCGCTGTCTCGTGGTCGGCGGCGGCGAGGTGGCTGCGCGCAAGGCGGAGCTGCTGCTGAGAGCAGGCGCGGCGCTCGAGGTGGTGGCGCCCACGGCCGGTCCCGCCCTGCGCGAGCTGCACGCGCGCCACGGCGAGCGGATCCGGCATGCGGCGCGCGCATTCCGCCCCACCGATCTCGATGATTGCACGCTCGCGGTGGCC
>CAZPFD010000118.1:9907-11204 GCA_964585725.1 uncultured Ectothiorhodospiraceae bacterium
GCCACCTCCGACGAGGCGGTGAACCGCGAGGTCTCCGCCCAGGCACGGGCGCGGGCTGTGCCGGTGAACGTGGTCGACCGCCCGGAGCTGTGCTCCTTCATCATGCCCTCGATCATCGACCGCTCGCCGGTCCTGGTGGCGGTCTCGACCGGCGGCGCCTCCCCGGTGCTCGCGCGCCTCATCCGCACCCGGCTGGAAGCGCTGATCCCGGCGGCTTTCGGGCGCCTGGCGAACCTCGCGCGCGCCTTTCGCGAGCCGGTCAAGGAACGCATCGCCGAGCCCAACGCGCGACGCGCGTTCTGGGAGAGGGTTCTCACCGGCCCCATCGCCGAGATGGTGTTCGCGGGGCGCGAGGGGGCGGCGCACGAAGCGTTGGCGGCGGCGCTCGAGGAACCCCCCGGACAGCGCGAATCCGTGGGCGAGGTCTACCTCGTGGGCGCGGGGCCCGGTGATCCGGACCTGCTGACCAATCGGGCGCTGCGCCTCATGCAGCAGGCGGATGTCATCGTGTACGACCGCTTGGTCTCGGCGGCGGTCCTGGACCTGGCGCGGCGCGACGCCCGGCGCATCTATGCCGGCAAGGAGCGCGATCGGCACGCGCTGCCCCAGGAGGACATCAACCAGCTCCTGGTGCGCCTCGCGCGCGAGGGACAGCGCGTGATGCGCCTGAAGGGCGGCGACCCCTTCATCTTCGGGCGCGGGGGCGAGGAGATCGACACCCTCGCCGAGGAAGGCATTCCCTTCCAGATCGTGCCCGGCATCACCGCCGCCTCGGGCTGCGCCGCTTACGCCGGCATCCCCCTCACCCACCGCGACCACGCCCAGGCATGCGTCTTCGTGACCGGCCATCTGAAGGACGGCACGGTGAACCTCGATTGGGAGCTCCTGGCCAAGCCGCATCAGACGGTCGTCATCTACATGGGGCTCGTGGGCCTGCCCGTCATCTGTCGCGAGCTCGTGCGCCACGGCATGCCGGCGTCCACCCCCGCCGCTCTCGTCGAGCAGGGGACGACAAGCGCCCAGCGCGTATTCACGGGCACGCTGCGCACGCTCCCCGACGTCGTGCAGGCGGGCGCAGCGCGGGCGCCGACCCTGATCATCGTGGGCCGGGTCGTCGAGCTGCATCGCAAGCTCACGTGGTTCGAGCCGGCCGGGGACGACGCCTCCGATACCCTCCCCAACGCCGCCGCACCGCGACGCGCCGAGTCGGCGTGAATCAAGAAACGCTCGGAGCGGGCCATGCCTGGCCCGCTCCCTTCGGACTTTTCCGCCCCGCACGCCGCGCTCCGCCAGTCAC
>CAZPFD010000119.1:0-11143 GCA_964585725.1 uncultured Ectothiorhodospiraceae bacterium
GGGTGCTTAGCTCAGCCGGGAGAGCGTCGCCCTTACAAGGCGAAGGTCGGGGGTTCGAGCCCCTCAGCACCCACCAGTCGCAGTCGGAGTGGTAGTTCAGCTGGTCAGAATACCGGCCTGTCACGCCGGGGGTCGCGGGTTCGAATCCCGTCCACTCCGCCATTCCACCCGGGAGGGCGCGTCCTGCGCGCGCACCCTGGTTCCGGGTCCATCCCGAACCATGCAGGGGGCGCCAGGAGCGTGTAGGGCATTGAACGACCTACTGATGCCCCACACGCTCCTGGCCCTGACGAGACATTCCTCATGAGCCTGATGCAGGGCATTCGTGACAACGCGAAGGGCTGGCTCGCCTGGATCGTGGTCGGGCTCATTTCCATCCCCTTTGCGCTTTGGGGCATCCAGAGCTACTTCGACCCCAACCCCCAGGTCACCGTGGCCAGGATCAACGACACCGAGGTCGACCTGCGGGCGTTCCAGCGCGCCTACCAGGAGGAGCGCCGGCGGCTTCAGACCCTGCTCGGCGACAGCTTCGACATCGGCGCCCTGGATGAAGGGCGGCTGCGACGCCAGACTCTGCAGCGCGTGATCGAGGAAGAGCTGGTCGTTCAGGCGGCCCGCGAGCGCGGGCTGACCATCACCGAGGCGCAGCTCGCCGAGCGTATCCAGTCCCTGGACGTCTTTCGCGAGAACGGGGCGTTCTCCAGGCAGCGCTACGAGCAGTGGCTGCAAACCCAGGGCTTCAGCCCGAGCGGCTTCGAGCAGGAGCTGCGCCGCTCCCTGCTCGCGGGGCAGCTCTACACGGCCGTCGCGGGAACATCGTTCGTGACGCCGCGCGAGCTGGACGAGATGCTGAAGCTGGTCGGGCAGAAGCGCACGTTCTCGCGGCTCACCATACCCGCCGAGCGTTTCTCGGACATCGAGGTGAGCGAGGACGCGGTGCGCGAGTACTACGCCGAGCACGAGTCGCGCTTCGTGACCCCCGAGCGCGTGAGCATCCGCTACCTGGAGCTCTCGCGCGAGAGCATCGCCGCCGGAATAAACCCCGACGAGCAGGAGCTTCGCAGCTACTACGAGGCGCGCAAGGCCAACTTCGCGGTGCCCGAGCAGCGGCGGGCGAGCCACATCCTGATCGAGCTCGATGAGGATGCGGGCGAGGAAGCGGTGGCCGAGGCTCGCTCGACGCTCCAGGAGCTCAAGCAGCAGATCGAGCAGGGCGGCGATTTCGCGGCGCTCGCGCGCGAGCACTCGCAGGACCCGGGGTCCGCGCGCCAGGGCGGCGATCTCGGCTTCTTCGGTCGCGGGTCCATGGCGGAGCCCTTCGAGGAGGCGGTGTTCTCCATGCAGCCGGGAGAGATCAGCGAGCCGGTGCGGACCCGGTTCGGGCTGCACCTGATCAAGCTCACCGAGGTCCAGCCCTCGGGGGCGCAGAGCTTCGAGGAAGCGAAGCCCGAGGTGGTGCGCGAGTATCGGCGTGAGCAGGCGGAGAGCACGTTCTTCGAGCAGGCCGAGCGGCTGGCGAATCTCGCCTTCGAGCATCCGAACACGCTGACGGTGGCGGCCGAGAGCCTGGGCCTGGAGGTCAAGGAGACGGAGCCGTTCTCGCGCGCGGGCGCCGAAGAGGGCATCGCCAGCGAGCCGCAGGTGGTCGAGGCGGCGTTCAGCCCCGAGGTGCTCGAGGATCGCTACAACAGCGAGGTGCTCGAGATCGGCGCCGACCGGCTGGTCGTGCTGCGCGTCGGCGAGCACGAGCCCTCGCGCCCGCAGGCGCTCGACGAGGTGCGCGACGAGATCGTCTCCACTCTGCGCTCGGAGGCCGCCCGCGAAGAGGCGGCGGCGCTCGGCCGGGAGCTGCTCGCGGCGCTGCGGGACGGCGCCGACCCGGGCGCGGTGGCGGGCGCGCACGAGCTCGCGTGGGATGAGCGCGCCGAGGTCACGCGCGAAAGCGGCGCGCTGCCCCGCCAGCTGACACGGGCCCTGTTCGCAATCCCGAGGCCGGAGCCGAACCAAACCCGCTACGACGGCCTGGCGCTGTCATCGGGGGACTTCGTGGTGCTCGCGCTGCACGAGGTGCAGGACGGGCGCCCGGAGGAGTTCGATGACGAGCGCCGTCAGGCGGTGCGCAGGGCGCTGCTGCGCGACCACGGGCAGCTCGCCTACGACACCTTCGTGCAGGCGCTGCGGCAGCAGGCGGAGATCGTGGTCCACGACGAGAACATCTGACTTACCCACATACCGCGATCGAACCGCAGCTTGCGTGAGCAAGGTCACGCCGGGCCTGCGGAAGGCCTGATAACTCATTGATTCTAAGCGGATATGTAGCCTTCGCTGCACCCGCACGGCAGGCCCGGTAGCCCGGGCGCCGATCCCTAGCCCCCCTTTCGTACACAGAGTTGTCCACAGGCGCCAGGCGCTCACTGCCAGGTGTGCAGGCGGCTCGCGCGCCCGAAGCGCTTCTTCAGGAACTCCATCTGGTCGGCGAGTATGCGCCGGTTCATCAGCACCAGATACTCGGCCCGGTTGGGGACGTAAGGGATGGCCAGCAGCGGCATGTCCGCCTCGTCGGGGGTGCGGGGCCCCTTGGCGTGATTGCAGGACTTGCACGCGGTCACGATGTTCTTCCAGGAATTGGTGCCGCCGCGCGAGAGCGGCAGCAGGTGATCGCGCGTAAGCAGATGGTCGGGAAGCTGCCGCCCGCAGTACATGCACATATGGCCGTCGCGGTGAAACAGGCTCCGGTTGGAGAGGGGCGGGACGAGAGTACGGCGTCCGGCGTGCTGCGACCTTCCCTTGACGGCGATGATGGAGTTGACCGTGACCGTCGAGCGGGCGCCTGTGAGCCGGCTCACGCCTCCGCGGAAGGTGAACTCCGTGTGGCCCGCGTTCCACGCGATCATGGCGCGGGTATGGAGCACGACCGCATCCTGCCACGGGATCCAGCGTAGCGGTTGTCCCGTGACGTCGAGCTTCAGAATGAGGGCGCTGGCAGGCACGTCTGGCGACGGTTCGTACGGTTCTGGGTCGCGGATATTTTCCATAAATCTCCGCCGGATTCAAAAAAGGTCGCACCAGTGTACGTCCGCTGTACGCTCGTCTCCGGGTCCGCCATGGCCGGACGGGTCGCGGCCGGCGCAGAAAATTGCATCGCGGGCCGGGCACGGCTACTTTACTTTACTTTATCGGCAGCCACGGCTTTTTCGACAATGGACAGGGCACCCGGCAAGCTCCTCGGCGGTCTGCGCTTCGTCACTCGGACCTTCGAAGGTACGTTCAAGGAGAACCCCTACGTCCTGGACATGGACGCCAACCTCTACATCGGTCCGGCGGACGGGATCAGCCGGGACGAACACTCTGCGGTGGAGGTCATCTACCATTTCCTCATGCAGACGGGGCGGATCAAGCTCGCTTTTCGCGATCTCCTCAGGAACCGCGTTCTGCTCCTGGGTGCGTTCGGCGCGTTCGACGAGGCCCGGATGGACAGCGGCTCCGACGAATTTCGCATCCATCTGTTCGGAACCTACGACGGGGAGCCCCTGGTGGCCGTGTTCGACGATGAGCTGCCGGCCGGGCCGTGCGGCAAGTCGGCGAACGAGCTCAAGCGACGCTTCTACCGGATCTGCCAGCGCGTGGACAAGGAGTTCGAGAGCCGCGAGCTGACGGCCGAGCAGAAGAAGATCGAGACCCGCTTCGCCGGCGGGTAGGGCGGGATGAAATCCCGCCGTGGACGAGCAGCGTGCGGCGACCCCGTACGTGCCGCAGGGCGGGAACAAGCGCAGCGTAATCCCGCCGCATGGAGCCCGGTGCCACGCCCGCCGTGAGAGCTGATCAGATCCGGAACGCGGGCGCCAGCTCCCCCACCACCTGCGAGCGCAGGTTCAGGATGCGCCGCGGCGCCACGTCCTCCAGCGCGGGGCTCGCCACGCCGAGCTGGCGCAGCAGCTCCGCGCTCACCACGCCGCGCACGTGGGCGGACGAATCCCCGTCGGCGACCTTGATGGCGATGCCCAGCCCGTGCGGATGCTCGGGACCGGGCGCCACTGCCAGCGCGTGCAGCCCGGCTGCGCCCACCTTCGCGAAGACGCGGCCCGGCAGCGCCTGCATGAGGCGCGTGTCCAGGCACCCGGTTCCGGCGATGAGCTCGGGATAGCGGGTGCCGGCGGCGAACAGCAGGCCCAGCTCGCCGGCGACGTCGCGGCCTTCCACCGCAGGCGCCGCCTCGGGCCGGGCGAGGCACGCGAACAGCCGTGCCAGCTCGGCCACGGGCACGACGAACGTGGGCAGAGCGCAGCCGTCGACGGCGCGGGGCAGGGTGCTCTCGGGCCGCCCGATGAGCGCGGCCAGCAGAGCGTGGATGCGTTGCTGGAGTGGATGCCCGGCGTCGAGGTAGCTCTCCAGCGGCCAGCCCCGGTGCGTGCAAACGGCCAGCATCCCGGCATGCTTGCCGCTGCAGTTGCAGTGCAAGGCCGAGGGCGGTGTGCCCGCGCGCAGCAGCGCCTCCTGGGTGGCGGGGTGCGCCGGCGGGTGCACGCCGCAGCGCAGCGCGTCGGGTTGCAGCCCCCAGTGCGCGAGAATGTCCGCCACGCGCCGGGTGTGCATGGGCTCGCCGGCGTGCGAGGCCTGCATCACCGCGAGGTCGGCGAGGTCCCCGCCGTGGGACTCGTGCAGGCCGTCGAGCACATAGGGAAGGAGCTGAAAGGGCTTCGCGGTGGAGCGCAGGGGAAACGCGGTGCGCGTGGGGCCGAGCGCCAGAACCTCCGCGCCCTCGCCGTCGAGCACCGAGATGATTCCCGTATGTATGGTCTCGGGGCACGCGGAGCCATCGGCCAGATGGCGCGTGCCGGTGGCGAGCACCGGCAGCGGATCGCCCGGGCGGTATCCACGCACGGGCGAGTCGCCGGGCTGCCGCGTCATCATGGCGGGTCCGCACGAGAACAGGTTCGTGGGTCGACTACGTTAGCGCCGCTGGCTCCCGGGGCACGCACCTCTCCGTCGCAAGCCCCGAAATCGCGCATGAACCTCGAATTCAGGCGGGGCCGCGCGGTGCCCTGCCGACGCATGGCGGGCTTCGGTTGGACCATCAAGGCTTCCCATCGCGCCCGGGCCGACTTTCGGCCCCGCGCTGCGGGGCTTGCGACTTCGCGGCACATGCCCCGGGACCCATTGCCGTTTGCGCGCGTCGGCGCGGTTTGCTGGAGATCCCCGAAGAACCTTTCGTTCTCAGGTGCTGCCCATGCCGACCACATTGAAGCCCGCATCCACGTAAGTGACCTCGCCCGTGATCCCGCGGGCCAGATCGGAGCACAGGAACGCGGCGACATCTCCCACCTCCTCGATGGTGACGTTGCGCCGCAGCGGCGCGAGCTTCTCCGCGTAGTCGAGGAACTTGCGAAAGTCGGCGATGCCCGCCGCGGCCAGGGTGCGAATCGGCCCCGCGGAGATGGCGTTGACCCGGATGCCCTCCGGACCGAGGGCCTGCGCCATGTAACGCACATTGGCCTCGAGGCTGGCCTTGGCCAGCCCCATGACGTTGTAGTTGGGGACGACCCGAACGGAGCCGAGGTAGGTCAGGGTGAGCAGAGCGCCGTCGCGCCCCTGCATGAGCGGCCTCGCGGCCTTCGCGAGCCCCGCGAAGCTGTACGAGCTCACTTCGTGCGCGAGGCGGAACCCCTCGCGCGTGGTCTTCTCCAGATAGTCCCCCTCGAGCTCCTCGCGCGGCGCGAAGGCGATGGAGTGCACGAGGATGTCCAGGTGCGACCAGCGCTCGCGAAGCGCATCGAACGCCGTCCCGATCTCTTCGTCGCTGGAGACGTCGCAGGGCAGCGCGACGTCGGAGCCCACCTCGGCTGCGAGCTTGCGCACACGCTCGCCGAGTCTCTCGGTCTGGTAAGTGAACGCCAGCTCCGCACCTTCACGCTGCATCGCCCTGGCGATGCCCCAGGCGATGGAGCGGTTGCTCGCCAGCCCCGCAATCAGCGCCTTCTTGCCGGCCAGAAAACCCATGCTCTCACCTTGGTTCGCACAAGCCGTACCGCGACCCGTGTCGCCGTACGGCTCCAAAGTGTGTCCGCAACAGGCGCAGTTTATAATGGCGCGCGTGCGGAAACGCAAACGCATCCAAGGGGCCGAGGCAGCGGGGCGTACATGGCGGCTCGCGCAGCGGGTCCGGTGTCTCGGCGTGGGCGTGTTCGCGCTCGCTGCGAGCGCGTGCGGTGCGGGGCCCTGGAACAGCCCGTACCCTTCGGACGACCCCGACGCGAACGTCTTCTATTCGTCGTTCCGCGAGCGTCCCAAGCATCTGGATCCGGCGCGCTCCTACAGCGCCGACGAGTACGTCTTCATCGCGCAGATCTACGAGCCGCCGCTCCAGTATCACTATCTCGAACGACCGTATCGCCTGGTGCCGTTGACTGCGACGGGGATCCCCGAGGTGCGCTACTTCGACGACGCCGGCGAGCAGCTGCCGGCCTCGGCGGCGCCGGAGGCCATTGCGTACAGCGTCTACGAAGTCGGCATCCAGCCCGGGATCCGCTACCAGCCGCACCCCGCACTGGCCAGGGACGCGGCCGGCGGCTACCGCTACCACGCGCTCACCGGCAGCGACCTCGCGGGCGTGCACGCCCTCGATGACTTCACGCACGCCGGGAGCCGCGAGCTCACTGCAGCCGACTACGTGTACCAGATCAAGCGCCTCGCGCACCCGGGGCTGCACTCGCCCATCTCGGGGCTGATGAAGGAGTACATCGTCGGGCTGGACGAGTACGCGGATACGCTGAAACGCGCGTACGAGCAGAACGGGGGCGGGTACCTCGACCTGAGGGACTACCCGCTGCGCGGGGTCGAAGTCGCGGGCCGGCACCGCTATCGCATCACCATTCGCGGCAAGTATCCGCAGTTCCGCTACTGGCTGGCCATGCCCTTCTTCGCCCCCATGCCCTGGGAGGCCGACCGCTTCTATGCTCAGCCGGGCATGGCCGAGCGCAACATCACGCTGGACTGGTATCCCATCGGCACCGGGCCTTTCATGCTCGTGGAGAACAACCCGAACCGGCGCATGGTGCTCGCGGCCAACCCCAACTTCCACGAAGAGCGCTATCCGCAAACGGGCGAGCCCGGCGACGGCCCTGCGGGGCTGCTCGCCCCTGCGGGCAAGCCCATGCCCTTCGTCGAGCGCGCCGTGTACAGCCTGGAGAAGGAGAGCATTCCGTACTGGAACAAGTTCCTCCAGGGTTACTACGATGTGTCCGGGGTGAGCTCCGACAGCTTCGATCAGGCCATTCAGTTCAGCGGCCAGGGCAGCCCGGAAGTGACGCAGGCGATGGCCGAGAGAGGGATCAACCTCAAGACCAGCGTGCAGACCTCCATCTTCTACATGGGCTTCAACATGCTCGATCCGGTGGTGGGCGGGCCGAGCGAGCGCGCCCGCAAGCTGCGCCGGGCCATCTCCATCGCCGTGGACTACGAGGAGTACATCTCCATCTTCGCCAACGGTCGCGGCGTCGCCGCGCAGGGGCCGCTGCCGCCGGGCATCTTCGGGCATCGCTCGGGACGCGAGGGTCTGAACGAGCACGTCTACCGGTGGGGCGACGGCGATGAGCGCCGGCGCTCCGTCGAGGAGGCGCGGCGGCTCCTGGCCGAGGCCGGATACCCGAGCGGCCGGGACGCGGCCAGCGGCGAGCCCCTCGTGCTGCACTTCGACACCACGCAGACGGGCCCGGACGATCGCGCGAGATTCGAGTGGCTACGCAAGCAGTTCGCGAAGCTCGACATCCAGCTCGTGGTGCGCGCCACGGACTACAACCGCTTTCAGGACAAGATGCGCCGGGGCACCGCCCAGATCTTCCAGTGGGGGTGGAATGCGGACTATCCCGATCCCGAGAACTTTCTGTTCCTGCTCTACGGCCCCAACGCGAAGGTGGAGGGCGGCGGCGAGAACGCCGCCAACTACTCGAACCCGGAATACGACCGGTTGTTCGAGCGCATGAAGAACATGGACAACGGACCCGAGCGCCAGCGCATCATCGATCAGATGGTGGAGATCGTGCAGCGCGACGCTCCCTGGCTGTGGGGTTTCTACCCCATGCAGTTCACTCTCTATCATGAGTGGTACTCGAACTTCAAACCCAATCTGATGGCCAACAACACCCTGAAGTACATCCGCATCGACCCCGCGCTGCGGGCCGAGCAGCGCGCGCAGTGGAACCGGCCGGTGGTCTGGCCGCTCGTGCTCGTGCTGGGTCTCTTTCTGGTGGGGTTGATCCCGGCCGCCGTTGCCTACCGCCGGCGGGAACGGGCCGCCGCTCTATGATCGCCTATATCGTTCGCCGCGTGGCCTACGCCGTTCCGATACTGATCGGCGTGAATCTCATCACCTTCGTCCTGTTCTTCGTGGTCAACAGCCCGGACGACATGGCGCGCATGCACCTCGGTGCAAAGCGCGTCACTCAGGAGTCGATCGAGAACTGGAAGCGGGACCACGGCTATCACAAGCCGCTGCTGTGGAACGCCGAGGCGCAGGGAACGGAGCAGCTCACTCAGACGATCTTCTTCGACAAATCGGTCAGCCTGTTCGTCTTCGACTTCGGACGCTCGGACAACGGACGCGATATCGGCTACGACATCGGCCAGCGCATGTGGCCGAGCCTCGCCATCGCCGTTCCCACCCTGATCGTGGGCCTGCTCGTGTACATCACCTTCGCGCTGGTGCTGGTGTTCTTTCGCGCCACGTACGTGGATTTCTGGGGTGTGGTGCTGGGCGTGGTGATGATGTCCATCTCCCCGCTCTTCTACATCATCCTCGGCCAGTTCCTGGTGGGGAAGCTCCTGGACCTGGTCCCCATCTCGGGCTACGAGGCCAGCCTGGGCGCGTGGAAGTTCCTGGTGCTGCCGGTCGCGGTGGGAGTGCTCGCGAGCTTCGGGACCGAGACCCGCTGGTCGCGCACCATATTCCTGGAGGAGATCGGGAAGGACTACGTGCGTACGGCCCGCGCGAAGGGACTCCCCGAGCGCCTCGTTCTGTTCCGCCACACGCTGCGCAACGCGCTCATCCCGATTCTGACCCGCATCGTGGCCGTGCTGCCCCTGCTGTTCATGGGCAGCCTGATCACCGAGTCGTTCTTCGGCATCCCCGGGCTCGGGAGCTACACCATCGACGCCATCAACAGCCAGGACTTCGCCATCGTGCGCTCGATGGTGTTCCTCGGGTCGGTGCTCTACATCATCGGTCTGCTCCTGACCGACATCTCCTACACCATCGTCGATCCGCGGGTCAGACTGGAATGAGCAACTATGGGTCGTTAGTGGCAGCGGGGCGGGGAGCGCCTTGCGAAGGGTACATGTGTAATCAGGATGACCAATGACGAATGACCGAGTCCACTTGACGCGATGCCGGTGATTCTGTGGACCGACGGGCTGCTGTTTCTGCTCGTGCTGACGGTCACGGCCTATGCCCTCTACGCGGCGCGGCGCGAGCATCTGCGCGCGCCGTGGCGCCGGGCGGTGCGCGGGCGCGCGGCGGCGATGTCGGCGGTGCTGCTGGGCGCCTTCGTCATCGTGGCGCTGCTCGACTCGGTGCATTTCCATCCCCGCCTCGACGGCGAGGATGCGTCCGGGGAGCGATCCGCTTACGCCGCGGAGGTCATCAGCCTGTTCGACGTCTTGGTGGCTCCGTTGCGCCGGCAAACCGAGAAGACCTACTCCGCGCCGTTCGCCACCCACCTGTACTCGAAGGAGGCTGCGCCGGGCGCGGGCGCGGAGCAGGTGCGCATCCATCCCCGGCTGGCCTACGGGGGTGCGCACCTGGCCGATCCCGACAAGCGGATGCCGGACATTCTCCTGAGCTCTGCGCGGGCTTTGGGGGAAGGTCTGGCGTTCTCGGCCGCCGGGGCGGCGCTGCTGCTCTTGTGGCTCGCCCGCGTGCACCGGACGACGCCGCGCGGCGCAGCGGCCCGGATCTGGCGCGGCGAGACCCGCACCCCGTGGCTGACCATCGTGGTGACGGCGACCGTGGTGGTGGTCCTCGGCGTGTGGCTCGCGCGCCTCGGGGTGAAGTATCACATCCTCGGCACCGACAAGGTGGGGCAGGACGTCCTGTATCAGGCCCTGAAGAGCATCCGCACGGGACTGATCATCGGCACCCTGACCACGCTCGTGATGCTGCCGTTCGCGCTCTTGCTCGGGATCACGGCCGGCTATTTCCGCGGCTGGGTCGATGACGCCATCCAGTACGTGTACACGACGCTCAATTCCATCCCCAGCGTGCTGCTCATCGCGGCGGCGATACTCATGATCCAGGTGTACATGGCGAATCACCCGGAGAGCTTCGGGAGCGTCGCCGAGCGCGCCGATCTGCGGCTGCTGTTCCTGTGCATCATCCTCGGCATCACGAGCTGGACGGGGCTGTGCAGGCTGCTGCGCGGCGAGGCCTTCAAGCTGAGCAACGTGGACTACATCGAGGCGGCGGTGGCATTCGGGGTGAGCCACGGCACCATACTGGTGCGGCACATTCTGCCCAACGTCATGCACATCGTGCTGATTACCGTGGTGCTCGACTTCAGCGCCCTGGTGCTGGCCGAGGCGGTGCTCTCCTACATCAACATCGGCGTCGATCCCTCCACCCACAGCTGGGGGAACATGATCAACAGCGCCCGCTTGGAGATGGCCAGGGAGCCCGTCGTATGGTGGTCGCTGGCGGCGGCCCTGGTCTTCATGTTCACTCTGGTGCTCGCCGCCAACCTTTTCGCCGATGCGGTGCGGGACGCCTTCGACCCGCGCTTGAGAAAGGAAGCCACGTGAGCGAGACGCTGCTGACCGTCAACAACCTCAAGACCTGGTTCGATACCCCGGAGGGGATCGTGCGCGCGGTGGACGGCGCCGACTTCGAGCTGCGGCGGGGCGAGACGTTCGCGCTGCTCGGCGAGTCGGGATGCGGCAAGTCGATGACCGCGCTGTCGATCATGCGCCTGCTGCCGGCCGCCGGACGCATCGTGGACGGGGAGGTGCGGTTGCGCGATCGCAACCTCCTGGCGGTGTCGGAGGCGGCCATGCGCAGCGTGCGCGGGCGGCGCATCGCGATGATATTCCAGGAGCCGCAGACGTCGCTCAACCCGGTGTTGACGGTCGGGGATCAGATCGGGGAAGTGTTGCGGCG
>CAZPFD010000120.1:0-11089 GCA_964585725.1 uncultured Ectothiorhodospiraceae bacterium
CCCAATCGGATCGGTCTGGAGATACCGCCCGACCGGTGCGTCGTAGTATCGGTAGTAGTTGTAATGTAGTGAGGTCTCGGCGTCGAAGTACTGGCCCGGGAGGCGGAGGTTGAAGGTGAGGGTTTCGGTGGTCACGGTGGCTTCCCCGAATGGGAGGTAATCGGCCTGCCAGGCGATTGCTTGAGCATCGTCGGTGAGCGCGTGCGGGGTGCCGAGATGATCGGTGTGCACGTAGAAAATACCGGCGGGCTCGGAGGGGGCGGGGAGCGGTGCGCCGGTGAGCGTGTAGGTGCTGCGCTCGCGGCGGCCTTCGCGCACGTATACCGAGCCATGGATGCGCTTGCCTGCGGACCAGACGATGCCGGTGACGGTGCGCCCGGGCGCTCGGTAGTGCAGCAGGATGGCCCGAAGCCAGCCGAATCGCCACTCCGTCCAATGAGGCTTCGGTATCTCCAGAGGCGGTGTGGATAGACCGCTCTCCGAGAGGTAGAGGCTGCGCGTGGCCCGGTCGAGGTGCAGCTTGAGCTCGCCGCCGTTCCGATCCTGGCCGCGATAGGTGCTCGGCCCGATGAGCGCGTCCATGTGATAGACGGCGCGGCGCGGGCGTGTGGCGACGGTGAGAGACCCCGTCGCGGGCTGGGCGTCGAGGTGCAACAGCGCCACCAGCCGCGTGCGCGCATCAGGCCGGTGGGTGATGCGAATACCCTGCGCATCGGCACTCCAGTCCTGCACATCGACGCTGTAGGCGCCTTGCAGGGCAGGGCTGTCCACACTCAAGGTGCGATCGCTCTCGTCGGCGACGAGGGTGACCGGCGCGCCGCTCGCGGGGTCGGTGCCCTCGAACCGGTGCGTGTCCGCGGGCGGGACGCCGGCGCGGCCAGCGGAGACCACGGCGAGGGGGTGTCCCTCGAGATAGATGTACTCTTTCAACACCTCGCCCCGATCATCGGTTTCCGCCAGCAGCCGCCCGGCGGGGTCGTAGTAGAAGAAGGTCGCGACCCCTTCCAAGGTCTTCTTCACGCGCTCGCCGTGGGCGTTGTAGGCGTACTGCGCGATGGGCACGGCCCCTGCGTGGACCCGACGCAGACGGCTGCGATCCCCGTACTCGAACGCGAAGCGGCCGTCGTCGACGGTGTTGCCGGCGGCGTCGTAGGCGAACGCATGCTGGGCGCCGTTGCCGATCTCCATGAGCCGATTGCTGTCGGCTGCATAGCTGTAGCGCTCGAGCGTTCCGTCGCGATCGCGGCTCAGGCGGTTGCCGAGGGCATCGTAGGCGTAGGCGATGTGGCCGTAGCCGCCTTGCGCGGAGACCAGGCGATCCAGCGCATCGTAGGCGAACGCCTGATCGCGCGCCGGGGCGAGGTTGTCGAGGATGGCGCTGAGGTTGTCGTTGGCATCGTGGTCGAAGATCAGGTCCTGCACGGCGCCGGCACGCTGCTCGGCGAGGCGGTAGTCGAGATCGAACCGGCGCTCCAGGGCGAGACCGTTGCCGAAGAGGAACCCCTCGAGAGGACCGAAGGGCAGATGGCTCAGGCCGCCGGCCAGCGTGCGCGTCTCGCCCTCCAAGGTGGTGCTGACCGCGGTGACCCGCCCCGCGGCATCGCGCTCGTAGTCGACGCTGCGCCCGCTCGGGTAGGTGATGCGTATCACCCGATCGGCGGCGTCATAGGCGTAGCGCAGGGTGTGAATGACGCCGTCCACGGTGGTGGTCTGCACGGTCAGATTGCCGCGCGCGTCGTAGGCGAAGGAGGTGGCGCCGCTCTCGTCGGCCATGCCGGTGAGGTGCCCGATGCCGTTGGGTCCTTCGTCGTAGCTGAGACGAACGTCCTGGGCGTCGTTCGGGTAGTCGATGGCGGTGAGCCGGTTCAGCGCATCGTAATGAAAGCGGGCCGTCACCCCGCGCGCGTCGGTCTCGGTCACGGGGTTGCCGGCGGTGTCGTAGGTCCAGGTGGTGATCCCCGAGTCGGGGCTCGCACGCTCGATGCGGTTGTCGAGGCCGTCGTAGACGAACGTGGTGGCGAGCCCGCGCGCATCGGTGACGCGCACCAGGTTGTCGCGCGCGTCGTAGTCGAAGTCGCTCATCCCATCGAGGGCGTCGCGGGTGGCGATCAGGCGATCCAGTGCGTCGAAGGTGCGCTCGGTAGCGTTGCCCAGGGGATCGGTGGTGGTGATCGGGTTGGCGTTGGCGTCGTAGGCGAAGCGCGTGCGCTGGCCCTCGCCGCCGATGTGCTCGATCAGCCGGCCTACGGCATCGTGCACGCGCGACTGCGTACGGCGGAGTGCGCCCGCCGGATCTTCCACGTCCTCGCGGATCCGGTTGCCGAGGGCGTCGAGGGTGTACTCGACGCGGTTGCCGGCGCTATCGGCGACGGCGATCAGGCGATGGGCGCCATCGTACTCGTAGGCGAGAAACGTCCCGTCGGCGAGCGTGGTGCGCGTGAGGTTGCCGGCGGCGTCGTAGGTGAACTCCGTGGCATGGCCGTCGAGGGTGCGCCGCACCAGCCGCCCGCGCGCGTCGTAGGCGAGGGTGGTGATCCCCCCGTTGGCATCCTCGAGGGCGAGGGGGCGCCCCGAGAGGTCGTGGGCGGTGATGTGCGTGGTGTGCCCGAGGGCGTTGGTGACCTGCACCAGATTGCCCTGGGCATCGTAGTCGAGCGTGGTGATATCGTCGACGTCGGTGCGCGGCCCGTCCACCGAGGCGAGGAGCCCTTGCGCGGTGTAGGTGAACGTGGTGGTGCGCGCGTCGCCGGTGCCCGCGTCCATCTTCGTGCGCGCGACAAGCTGCCCGCTCGCGTCGTAGTCGAAGGTGGTGATGCGCCCCGCCTGGGTGATGCGCACGGGCAGTCGCCAGTCCGGATGCCAGGTGGTGGCGATGGTGCGCTCGGCGGGGGTGCCGGCGGCCTCGGTGCGCGAGCGCTCGAGCCCGCGCTCGTCGTGCACGAAGGCGGTGACATCGCCGTTGAAGCCGGTGCGGCTCGCGGGGAACCCGTTGGCGTCGTAGGTGTAGCGCTGCGCCAGAGCGCCGCAGGTGGAGCATGGATCACCGGCCACCTCGCGGGGCTGGATCAGATCGAAGCGCGTCTCGAAGGCATAGGTGCGGCTCGCGCCGAGCGCATCGGTCAGCACGGCGCTGCCGGAGTCGGTGTAGGTGACGCTCAGCCGGTCGGCGCCGCCCGCGTGCTCCGCGAGCACCGCGCGGCCCTGATCGTCGTAGGCCCAGGTGGCGAAGCGATCGCCGTTGGCGTCCGTGATCCCGGTGAGGTGGTGCGGATAATCGGGGTTCTCGTAGTGATAGCGGCGCGTGGGGTTGTCGGTCTCGCTCGGGGTGTCGTCGGGATAGGTGATCGTGTCGAGATTGCCGCGTGCGTCGTAGCCGTAAGTGGTGATGCGGCCGTCGGGGTCGGTGAGGGAGATCAGTTGGCGGCCGGTGTAGCCGAAGCGCAGGGTGCGGCCGTGGGAGTCCGTGACCGCGCTGATCTGCCTGCGGTCCCAGGACAGGGTCTGCGTGTACCCGTCCCGGGCGCGAATGGAGAGGAGCCGGCCCTTGGTGTCGTAGCGCTCCACCGTGTCGTCGGCGTCGGTGTACTCCCAGCCGTCGGCGTGCTCCACCAGACGCCCGGTGACGTCGGGGTCCGAGCGCCATGCGCCCGCGGACGGGGTGAACACCAGCTCCTGGCCGTCGGGCCGGAACACGCGTATCCTCGGGGGCTGGGATCCGATGAACAGCGAGCGATCGTAGTTGGAGCGCCAGCCCAGCCCGAAGAACGTCGAGGCGCGCTCCGAGAGGCTGTTGTAGTAGCGCACGAAGCGCGGCGCCCGGGGGCCGGGTCCGCGGTAGTCGGTCTCGCTCTCGAACTTGTTGCCGGTGCCGGCGTGGATGGGGTTGCCCACGAGCGGGGGGCAGGAGATGGCCCCCAGGTTCTTGGGCGAGGCGCGCTTCGGGACGCAGCCGTCCTCGGCGGTGAGGCTCACGTCCTCGTCCGGACCGCACAGGGCCCACAGCACGCTGCGCCGGTTCCAGCCCAACCGGCCCAGTATCTGACAGCCGAAGCCGTGCGGGCCCGGCCGGTTCCTGATGTTCGGATTCGTGTAGGGCACGAGCCGCCAGTCTTCGCCGCCCCAGAACGCAAACACCGAGTCGCAGCCCTCGGACCACGTGTTGAACCGGGGCTCGTCGCTCTGGTTGGTGATGGCGGCGTGCGTTGGGGGCGCGCCAAGGCCTTCGGCGAGTAGGACGCCGGCGAGACACAGGCTGCTCGCCAGGCGATGGGCTCGGGATCGAAGGGTGAGGATCGCGGGCAGGCGCGCCCGCGCGGCGGTGTGATCGGGGAGCATCCTTGTTCCCTCGCGCGCAGTTTGGTGTCCTGTTCGACGAAGCCTAGTACACGGAGCGTGCAATGGGAAGAAGAAGTGGGGTCGGACACCCCTTTCCTGCGATGCAGCAAAGAAGTAGTGTCTGACACCGCTTGGACCAGCGGGGGGAAGAGATGCTGAAGTCGCTCGGTTTCGCAGTAGCCGCCGCAGTCTGCCTGTGGGCGCTCGCGGGGTGCGCGGTCAGGGAGACGCGCACCGAGGTATCGCCCGTGCTGCTCTTCCCGGGGGACGACGGCGTGGTCGAGTTTCTCACGGAGGAGCAGCGGCCCATTCATCTGGGTGACCGGCGGGGGATCTTCGAGGGCGTCCCCCTGGAGCTTCTGAGCGACGATCCGGCGGGCGCCTACCGCTGGACCTTCGAGCTGAGGCAGCCGCCGGACCGCGGGTTCCTGTTCATGAAGCTCGACAACGTCGCGCACCTGCACGCCGGGTGCGTTCTGATCGTCAGCATCAACGAGGGGGACGTCCTGAGGGTGTTCGAGAATCCGGTGGCGCGGCCGGGCTACCGGGGATCGATGACGCGCAGCGTCGCCGTGGATCGAGCGCTCCTTCGGCAAGGAGAGAACACGCTGACGATCATTCAACATCCCTGCACCTCCGGGCAGCGGACCCTGCGCGTGCGCAACGACGCGCTGCTGAGGGCGGTGGAGCTCGAGCTCCGCTACACCGAGCCGGTGACGACGGAGCCATCGGGCTAGAGTCGAGGCATCACCACGGGACGGCCGTGCGAGCACCTCGCACGCCATCCAGACGGATGAAGGGGTCCTGGGATCGCCCGGCTATACTCCCTTTGGCGAGGAGGTGCGCGCCATGATACCGATGCCAACGAGCTGGGGCCCCGGGCGGTGGCTGATCGTCGCGCTGATCGGCCTCGCGGCCGCCGGGTGTGCTCAGACCCAGGCCTTCCAGAGCAGCGGCGACTTCGAGCGCCCGACGGGGACAGTGCGGGTGCTGCTCATGCCCCCCGACATCGAGCTCTACGAGATCACTGCCTCCGGGATGGCGGAGCCGCGCGCCGATTGGACGGCGAGGGCCGAGCGCAACGTGCGTTCAGCGCTGGAGAAGCGCCTGGCCGCGCTGCACGACGCAGAGATCGTGGAGTACCAGGCCGCGGAGGCGGGGGTGGCGCTGATCGAGCCCGATCACGTGCAGCTCGTGAAGCTGCACGAGGCCGTGGGGCGCACGATCCTCACTCACAAGTACGTGCAGGAGCTGGCGCTGCCCACCAAGCAGGGCGGCCTTGACTGGTCCCTCGGCCAGAGCGCCGTGACGCTGAGGAACGCGTACGACGCCGACTATGCCTTGTTCGTGACCTTTCGCGACAGCTTCGCGAGTGCCGGGCGCGCGGCCGTGATCGTGGTCGCCGCGGTGCTCGGGTACACGGCCCAGGGCGGGCACCAGGAGGGCTTTGCCTCGCTCGTGCACCTGCGCAGCGGCGAGATCGTGTGGTTCAACGTGCTGAGCAGCGCGGGCGGGGATCTGCGCGATCCGGAGATGGCTGCGGGCGCCACCGCCCAGCTGCTGGGCGGGTTGCCTCTGTGATGGCCGGCCGCCGCCGTGCGGGAGCCGCGGTGTTGGCCGCGCTCGTGCTCAGCGCCTGCGCCGCGACCGTCGAGCAGGACATCGAGCCCGGTGCACGCCCCCCGCTCGAGTCCGACGAGGCCGGGCTCTGGCTGGTCATGGATCGGGTCGAACGCGAGCTCGTCACCTCCGGGCAGCTCGCCGACGATCCCCGGCTCCAGGAATACGTGCGCGAGATCGGCTGCCGGGTGGCGCCGCATTACTGCGAGGACGTGCGCATCTACGTCGTCGAGCAGCCCGACTTCAACGCCTCCATGGCGCCCAACGGCTTCATGACCGTGTGGACCGGCTTGCTCCTGCGCTGCGAGAACGAGGCGCAGCTCGCCGCGGTGATCGGCCACGAGATCGGGCACTACCAGCGGCGTCACTCCCTCGAGATGTGGCGCAGCGTACGCGCTACGAGCAACGCCATGATGGTGTTCAGCGTGGCCACGGCGATGGCCGGTGTGGGGTCTGCCGGCAGTCTGGGACAGCTCGTGGCGCTGGGTCAGCTCATGGCTTTCTCGCGCGAGAACGAGCGCGAGGCGGACGAGCTGGGCTTCCAGATGATGGCGGCCGCCGGGTACGCGCCGGAGGAAGCGTCCCGCATCTGGAAGGGTCTGATGGAGGAGCGCGAGGCCGCCGACGCCGACGAGCCCTTCATCTTCTTCGCGACTCATCCGCCGTCGGAGGAGCGGTTCGAGACATTGAATCGCATGGCCGAGAACATGGCCTCGCCCGGTACCGACCGGGGTCGCGAACGCTTCCTGGAGATCACCGGGCCGCATCGGGGCGAGTGGCTCGAAACGGAGCTCAAACGCCGTCGCTACGCACGCACGCAGGTGCTTCTCGATCGGCTCATGCAGGGGGAAGGGGGCGCCGGGCTCGGGGAGCTGCACTACTACCAGGGGGAGCTGCTGCGGCGGCGCGGCGACGAAGGCGATCTCGAGAAGGCGGTCGCCGCCTACCGCCAGGCGCTCGAGTATCCCGGCGCACCCGCCAAGACGTGGCGGGATCTCGGCTTCGCCTACTGGAGCCTGGAACGGGTGCCGGATGCGCGCGACGCCTTCGAGCGCTATCTGGCATACGCGCCCGAGGCGCGTGACGGCGCCATGATCCGCTCCTACGTCGAGCGGCTTCAGTAACGGGGAGGGGAGCGACATGCGCCGGACATGGCTGATGCTGGGATTGGCGATGGCCCTGGCGGGCTGCGCCTACTACACGCTGGTGGAGCCTGGGCCGCGCGAGATCGGGGGCTTCTACCGTGTGAATCCGCAGATCCAATGGAGCGTACGCGCCGAGGGGCGCATGCAGATGTGGACTGTGGACGGTCCGCTGCTTCAGCAACTGCGTTTCTACGAAGGTTTGCAGCCCGGGGCGACGCTGTTCGCCGGGCGCGCTCCCGAGGAGGCGCCGCGCTACGAGAGGGGCATGCGCGCCAACGACATCGTCGACTTCGTTCTCACCAACTTCGAGATCGCGGGCATGACCAACGTGAATCTCGACAGTCTGCGTCCGGCGCCGTTCGGTGAGTGGGCGGGCTTTCGTTTCGAGTTCGGCTACTTGAACCGCGATGGCTTGGCGTACCAGGCCCTGGGGCTGGGAGCGGTGGACGCTGAGGACAGACTGCACCTGATTCTCTATCTCGGCACTCGCGAGCATTATTACGGAAGCCACCGCGAAGCGGTGGAGCGCTTGCTCGCGTCGATTGAGCCCGTCTAGTCTACGTCCGGATTTGCGTGCTGACCGCGTTCGGCGGGACGGCATCCGCCCTGTGTCATACCGCGCACGCTCGGCCAGCGCGTTTCCGAATTCGCTTCCCAGAAAGGTGAGATCGTTTTGTAAGCGAGCTGTAACCGATCGCCTCTCGACCCACTCCTATACTCACCTTGCCGACATCGGCGGGTGAGACTTTCCCCGGGATTCCGGTTTCTCGGCATGCGGCAGGCAACCGTGGAGCCGCCGTTGCCCGAGAGCGCCGACATCGGTTTGGTGATCTCGGACTTTGTCCGTTCTCGAAGCGAGGTGCAGGCCATGAACCGAAGGGTGATCACGTGCTTGGGGCTCGTATGCGTCGTGCTCCTCGCTTCGGCGTGTCAAGGAGCCGGCTATCACAGCAAAGCCGTACAGGATGCTCAGGGCGACGCCGATCGTCTCAGCGTCGGCACGGTCCAGCGCGAGATCCGCGCGGGCATGTCGGGCGCAGAGGTCGCGCAGATCCTCGGCTCGCCCAACATCGTGTCCACGGACGAACGGCGGCGCGAAGTGTGGATTTACGACCGGATCGCGACCGATCGCGTGTACTCCACCAGTGAAGGCGGGGCCAGCGTGCTGGTAGTCGTCGGCGCTCTCGTCGGCGGCACGCTCGCAGGCGGCGCTCCCAGCGGCTACTACAGCTCCTCCGCCGGGGCTCAGTCGACCAGCCAGCGAACACTGACCGTCATCATCAAGTTCGACGAAGAAGGCAAGGTGCGCGATTTCGCCTATCACACCTCCCGTTTCTGAGGCGAAGAAGATGAAAAACCGATATCCGAGTTCCTTGTTTCTTTGGTCCGTGCTGCTCGTCTCGAGCACGGTGCTCGGCCTGTCGTCGTGTGCACAGAGGATCCCGCCGGAGGCGCTCGAGCTTACGCCCGAGTCCCTGGAGGACCGCGAGCTCGGCAGCCGGCGCTTCGATACCGGCGACGAGGCCAGGCTGCTCACAGCCTCGGCGGCGCTGCTCCAGGACCTCGGGTTCAATCTCGACGAGAGCGAGCCGGAGCTGGGCGTGCTGGTCGGGTCCAAGACCCGCTCCGCAGTGCAGGCCGAGCAGGTGGCACTGCAGGTGATCGGGCTCATCGCCGGCGTATACATTCCCAGAGATTCACACCAATTGATCCGGGCCTGCGTGGTCACGAGCCCTGTCGGGGATGCGCCGAAGAGCACAAGGGTCCGGGTCACGTTCCAGCGCATCGTGTGGAACGATTCCAACGTCGTGAGCAAGCGCCAACGCATCAGGGAGCCGGAGATCTACCAGGAGTTCTTCGACAAGCTGTCGAAGTCCGTGTTCCTCGCGGCCCACGAGCTATAGGGAGATCGATCGATGATACGGCCTCTCGCATTGACGATTGCTTTGAGCGTCGGAGCTGCGGGCTGCGCGACCACGAACCAGCGCGTGCTCGACAGCGATCAAAGTCAGCTCGAGGTGCGCAGCGCGCAGACGCGCGTGTTCGATACGACCGACAGGGAGAGAACCCTGCGCACGGTGATCGCCACCCTGCAGGATCTGGGCTTCGTCATCGACAAGGCGGATGCAACCGTCGGCACGGTGAGCGCTACGAAGCTCGATAACTACGCCCTGCGGATGACGGTCGGCGTCTATCCGCGCGGCGAGTCGCAGCTCGGCGTGCGTGCCAATGCCCAGTTCGGAACGCTGCCGGTGACCGACCCCGAGCCTTACCAGAAGTTCTTTGCGTCCCTGGGGAAGTCGATGTTCCTGGAGGCGCAGACCGTGGACGGCGGCGGTGGGGCCGGCGGTGGCGGAGCGCAGGCGATGAGCAGTGAGGCCGAACCCGAAAAGGCCGACCGGGAGCCCTCAGGGTTCGCAAGCGAAACATCGCAACCCGCGCCCACCGCCAGCCGCAAGCCAAGCAAGACCGAGCTGTGGGGCATCTGCGAGTCCCGGCCATGGGCGGAGGGATGCGATGAGATCGGGTGGACAGGCACGCCTCCCTAGCCGGAGCCATAAGTGAGAGAGACTGCACAATGTCACGCTTGGTCGTTCTGGCTGCGGGCTTGAGCGTCGCGATTGCGGGGTGCGCGACCACAAGTCAGCGCGTCCTCGACAGCAACCAGAATCAGCTGCAGCTTCGCAGCATACAGACGCGCGTGTTCGCCACCAGCGACAAGGAAAAGACGCTACAGGCGGCGATCGCGACCTTGCAGGATCTGGGCTTCATCATCCACGAGGCGAATGCGACCCTCGGCACCGCGAGCGCGACGAAGCCAGGCAGCGCTCTGCGCATGACCGTGGGCGTGTACCCGCGCGGCGAATCGCAGCTCGCGGTGCGGGCGAATGCCCAATCGGGGTACAACCCGGTGGACGACCCGGAGCTCTATCAGCAGTTCTTCAGCGCCCTGGGGAAATCGTTGTTCCTGAGCGCGGAGGAGGTGGACGGCGGGGCGCCCGCCGTGGGTCCGTGAGCGTGCTTTGGTGCAGTCGAGCATTCGGCGGGATTTCATCCCGCCCTACGGCGCTCGGCGGGATTTCGTGCCGCCCTACGCGGCTGATGCCTTGAACAGGCGCTCGAGCTCGGCGCCCTCCACGGTCTCCTTGTCGAGGAGCGCCTTGGCCAGGGCGTCGAGCTTGCCGCGATGGCGGCGCAGGAGCTCGATGGCCTTCTCCTCGAGCGCGCTCACCTGCTTGCGCACTTCGTCGTCGATGAGCTTTGCGGTCTGCTCGCTGAAGTCGCGCTGCTGTGCGAGCTCGCGGCCGAGGAACACGTGCTCCTCGCCCTGGCGGAAGGTGACGGGGCCGAGCTCCTCGTTCATGCCCCACTGGCAGATCATGCGCCGGGTGAGCTGGGTCGCCTGCTTCAGATCCGATTCGGCGCCGGTGGTGACGTCGCCGAACACCACCTTCTCCGCCGCGCGCCCGCCGAGCATCACGGTGATGCGATCGAGGAGGTAGCCGCGCTTGAGGTTGTGGCGGTCCTCCTCGGGCGTCTGCTCGGTGGCGCCGAGCGCCCGCCCGCGCGGAATGATGGTCACCTTGTCGAGCGGGTCCGCCTCCGGCAGCAGCCAGGCCATCAGCGCGTGGCCCGACTCGTGGTAGGCGATGAGCTCGCGCTCGTCGTCGCTCAGCACGCTCTCGCGCTGATCGCCCAGCACGATCTTGTCGCGCGCCTTGGCGAAGGCGTCCATGTCGACCTTTTTCTTGTCCTCGCGCCCGGCGAGGAGGGCCGCCTCGTTGACCATGTTGTGAAGGTCGGCGCCGGAGAAGCCCACCGTGCGCTGGGCCAGCGTCTTTAGATCGACGTCCTCGGCGAGCGGCACCTTGCGCGTGTGCACTTTCAGGATCTCCATGCGCGCGGCCTTCTCGGGCAGGTCCAGCACCACCTTGCTGTCGAAGCGCCCGGGGCGCATCAGCGCCTGATCCAGCACGTCGGGACGGTTG
>CAZPFD010000121.1:0-11015 GCA_964585725.1 uncultured Ectothiorhodospiraceae bacterium
GCAGGAAGACGCACCCGAAGCGATTGTGGCGGAGATTCTTCGTTTTCTCTCGTAGCCTATTCGGCGGGATTGCGCTGCGCTCCATCCCGCCCTACGCGATGGGGGTGCGATCGAGCGCGCGGTAGCCGACGGCCTCGGTCAAGTGCTCGGTCGCGATGCGGCCGGCGCCCGTTCTCCGTGTCAGCTGCTGGACAGACCGTCCAGGCCAGTCTTGGGAAGAGGTAATTCGGCGTCCTGACTCCAGTCACGGCTACGAACTGTGCGAGGGCTCGCAGCCTCAGTGCGCTGCATCAGGTCTCGCTCAGATCGCAAGCTCGAGAGTTCGAACACCATGCGGTCGGAGCGGGAAATCGTATATCCGGCTATCACGGGACGGTGATCCGTATCGTACAGAACATAGTGTACGACGACGAGGGGCGCACGCGGTGCAAGATTGAGCATCTCAGCCTGATGCTCTGAGGCGGCCGTTCCCTCAAAGCGGAAGTCCGTGCGCTCAAGCTCGATACCGAGCTCGGAGACGAGCGAAAACGCGAATTCACTGCCCAGCCGACCACGCAACCGATCAGCCAGCGAGCGCTTGAGAAATACAGTGTCGAGAGCTACCGGTTCGTCGTCTGCGAACACAAGCTTCTTGTGCCGATAAACCGTGGCGCCGGTGCGTAACGACAGACAGTCAGCCAACTCCTTGCCGGCCTGGATACGCTCGAACGACAGCTCACGTATGCTGGGGACGAGGCCGACACGGCGGATCTCGTCGCCCATCGACCCGGGGGCCGCACCGCTCAGGACTCGGACGATCTTGCGCCTGTCCGCAACGAAGACGCCGAGACCTTGCCTACCGTACAAGACGCCTTCGAACATCAACTCCATGATGGCACGGCGGATGGTGATGGCACTGACGCCGAAGTCTTGGACCAGCGCCGACTCACTGGGAATTCGTGCACCAGCCGTATAGACGCCCTGGTCGATCCGCCGCCGCAATTCGGCTGCTACCTGCCGGTATAGGAAACCCCTGGGGTGTCTGGGCACGCCGTCCTCTCCTTGGTTGGTGATGGTTAGATTCGGCCTCCGGGGCAGAGTACAGGACCTTGACCTGAGCGGTCACCTGGCGATATCGTTCACATACTTCCTATAAGAAGTATAAGATACCACTTAACTTGGGGTCCGGCCATGATTGGTGGGCGGCACAGGCGCAACGAGGACAGGCGCCTGGTGACAGGGGGCGGGCGCTTCGTTGGCGATCTGGTTCTGCCCGGAACTCTTTTCGTAGCACTGCTCCGCAGCGATCAGGCGCACGCGCGCCTTCGGGGCGTCGATGCGTCGGCAGCCTCGAAGCTCCCCGGCGTGTGGGGCGTATTCACGATCGACGATCTCCCCGAGCTCCGAGGAGCTATCCCGCCTCCGACCATGAACGCGATGCCCATCCTGCCCTACCGGCAATCCGCTCTGGCGGACCAGGTGACGCGATTCGTGGGTGAACCCATCGCGGCTGTCGTGGCCGAAAGCCGGCATGCGGCCGCCGATGCAGTCGAGGCTGCGGAGGTCGACAGCGAGCCTTTGCCCGCAGTGGTGAAGGTGGAGGCTGCGCGCGAAGCCGGTGCACCGCTACTCCATTCGGCTTGGGGGACGAACATCGCCGGCAAGATCGAGGTGGAGGTCGGCCACGTGGACGCAGCGCTGGCGGAATCCGACCTCGTGATTACGGAGCGCTTCGACATTGGACGCATGACGGGGCTGCCGCTGGAGTCCCGCGGGGTCCTGGCATCGTGGGAGGAGCTTTCGGGCACGCTTACCGTATGGTCCTCGACGCAGATGCCCTACGGAGTTCGCGAGTACATCACTGCCGCGCTGGACCTGCCTCGCACCTCGGTGCGCGTTATTGCTCCCGACGTCGGGGGTGGGTTCGGGCCCAAGGGAGCCGTGTATCCGGAAGAACTGATCCTGCCTGCGCTCGCCCGCCGTCTTGGCCGTCCCGTCAAGTGGGTAGAGACGCGCAGCGAATCGTTGATGGCGACCGTCCATGGTCACGACCAGGTCCATTGGGCGAAGCTCGGACTCACGAGGGACGGCCGTTTCACCGCGCTCGATGATGTTTTCGTCATCGACAACGGCGCTTATCTGCCACGAGGGGCGCGTACCGCCAACAACGTGGTCGCTCACCTCATGGGGCCATACCGCTTTGACGCCTTCCGGTGTGTCGGTGAGGTCGTCGTGACCAACAAGACGCCGAACATCCCGTTTCGGGGAGCCGGGCGCGTCCAGGCGGTGTACGTCACCGAGCGCCTCATCCAGCGGGCGGCACAGGAACTCGGGGTCGACCCCGTGGAGCTCAAGCGCCGTAACCTCCTCGCGCCGGAGGACCTGCCTCTCGACCGGGGCATTCCGTACCGCCCCGGGCTTCCGGTGGTGTACGACTCCGGTAACTATCCCGCGCTCCTCGAGGCCGCGGAGGAGATGATCGCATACCGGGCGTTCCGCGAAACCCAGGCGCAGGAGCGGCGCAACGGCCGTCTGCTCGGGTGTGCCATCGCTCTTTACACGGAGGGAACGGGCGTGCCGCCCGCTGAAGGCGCCATGGTGTCGGTAGATGAGCATGGGCGCGTGAGGGTAACGATCGGAGCCGCTTCACAGGGGCAGAGCCATGAAACCACGATGGCGCAGATATGCGCTGAACGGCTCTCTGTGCCGCTCGAACAGGTGACGGTGGTCGCGGGTGACACGGCGCGCTTTCCCGCGAGCCCGGTCAGCAGCGGCACCTTCGCGAGCCGCATCGCCGCCGTGTCCGGGCCGGCCATCATGCTGGCGACCGATGAAGTCCAAAAGAAGGCAAAGGAAGTCGCCTCCAATCTGCTTGAATGCGCCGCCGACGATCTGGTCATCGAGCAAGGCGTTGTGCATGTGAAGGGGGTGCGGGGGCACGGAGTGACGCTGGCCGAGGTGGCGCGTGCCGCCCAGGGGTCCGAGTTCCTCGGGGAGCAGGCGGAGCCCGGGCTGAGCGCGACCCGTTACTACCTTCCCCCGTCCGTCACCTGGGCGGCGGGGGCTCACGGGGTCGTCGTGGAGGTCTGCGCCGAGACAGGTGTCGTGCGCGTGCTCAAGTATGTGGTGGCTCATGACGCGGGCCGGGAGATCAACCCTCAGGTGGTAGAGGGTCAGGTGCACGGCGGTGTGGCGCAAGGCATCGGCAGCGCGCTTCTGGAGGAAGTCGTCTATGACGACAGCGGCCAGCTTCTGACCGGCACGTTGATGGACTACTGTCTGCCGCGTGCCATGGACGTTCCCGAGATCATCGTGCGCAGCGTGGAGTGCCCTTCGACGGTCAATGCGCTGGGTATCAAGGGGGCGGGCGAAGGCGGGACCATTCCGGGCCAAGCCGTCATCGCCAACGCGGTGGCCGACGCGATCGGCATCGACGGACCTGAGCTGAACCGAATGCCGCTCCGACCCGCCCGGCTGCTGGAGCTTCTGCGGAGGAGACACCAATGACCGAGCCGGATGTCGGTTTCCTATGGAACACTTATATGCACCGGTTGCTCGCGGAGGGCGTGCATTACCGCGACACCCTCGACATGCGCGAGCGCGTCACGAAGTTCGATGAGTGGTGCCCGGTCTGGTCGCAGTGGGCGCGGGCAGCCGAAGAGCGCGCGGACCGGGCGCTGACGGAAGGATTCACCAAGACGACCGGCCTCGAGCTCGCCCGCGCCTCCCTCTATTACTTTTTCGCACAGTTTGTGCTCTGGAGTGACCCGTCCGCCAAGCGCCTTGCATACCAGAACTGTGTCCGGACGTTCAAGGGCGCTTCAGCGTATCTCGACCCTCCGCAGCGCCCCGTGCAGATTCCGTACGGACCGATCACTATTCCGGGCTATCTTCGAGTACCCACTGAAAGCCGCAGACCGCCTTGCGTCATTCTCATCGGCGGGTTGGATACGACCAAGGAGGAGCAGCTCGTCATCAGCAATTTGTGCGTTCAACGCGGGCTGGCCACGCTCTCCTTCGACGGACCGGGGCAGGGCGAAACGTACTACAAAATGAAGCTGAACCCGGAGTTCCACCAGGCCGTTGCAGCGGTCCTCGATTTCGCCCAGGAGTGTCCGGAGGTTGACGGCGAGCGGCTCGGCGTCATCGGCCGCAGTCTCGGGGGCCACTACGCGCCCCGGATCGCCGCACTGGACAAGCGGGTCAAAGCTGCCGTGGCATGGGGAGCCATGTATCACTTGAGAAACTACTCTTCCCTGCCGCCGCTGACGCAGTCGGGATTCCTGGATGTGACGGGTTCGAAGAGTCTCGAGGAAGCGCGTCCCTACTTCGAGAGCGTCGATCTTGACGGGATCGCGTCGAACATTGCTTGTCCGCTGATGATTGTGCACGGCGGGCTCGACAATATCACACCGACCGAGAACGCCACCCTGATGCAGGAGCAGGCGAGTGGTCCGACCGAGCTTCTGTTCTGGGAGGACAGCTACCACTGCGTTCATGACCGCTCTCACATCTGCCGGCCCAGCATGGCGGATTTCATGCACAAGCACTTGTCGGCATGACATCTTCTTCCGACGCTAAAGCTCGCGCGCTGGCCACGCTCGAGGAGCGGCGGGGCGAACTCGCCGAACTGTGTGCGACTCTTGTTCGTATCCCGAGCGAGAATCCGCCGGGCGATACGAGGGAGATCGCAGGCTTCGTAAGCAGCTGGCTTCGTAGCCGGGATATTCCGGCGGAGATCCATGCGCCCCAGCCGACGATGCCGAATCTGCTTGCGCGGCTGGGCGGTGGGGGGAGAAATCTTGTGCTCGCGTCGCACCTGGACGAGTTCCCCGCGGGCGAGGGCTGGACCTTTCCCCCGTTTGCAGGCGCCGTGGAGCAGGGGCGGATAATCGGCCGGGGCGCCGGAGACATGCGTGCCGGGATGGCAATCTCACTGATGGTCTGCGGAATCCTCCGTGAGCTGAGCAGTCCGCTGGGTGGCCGAATCACTCTGGTTCTTGCCTCCGACGAGGAGACCGGAGGCCGGTGGGGCACGCAGTGGCTGCTGGAGCACATCGATGCAGTGCGCGGAGACGCCTGCCTGATCGGGGAGTCCTCGGGCACGTGGGCCATCGGTGTCGGCGAGAAGGGCGTTCTGTGGTTGCGGGTGAAGGCGGCCGGGGTCTCCGGCCATGCCGCCTACGGGCTGGGCGAGAGCGCCGTCAACAAGCTTCTCGGTGCTCTGGAGGTCATCACCCGCCGGCACGGCGTGCCGGTGCAAGCCGAGCCCCGGATCGCGACGCTCATCGATGGCCAGCGACAAGAAGCGGAAAGGCACTGGGGCCCCGGAGCCGGAGCGCTTGCGGATCGTATCGGAGTCAATATCGGCACGGTCCGCGGCGGCGCGCAGGTCAATCTGATTCCCGACGCGGCTGAAGCGGAGGTGGACATACGACTTCCGCCAGGGATCGCCAGTGACACGCTCCTTATGCAAATCGAGCGAGATCTACAGGCGCTCGGGCTGCAGGGCATGGACGTAGAGACATTCAACCAGTGCGACCCGTACGTCACCGCGCCCGACGAAAGAATCGTCCGCGCGCTCGTCGACAACGCGCGGGACGTTGCGGGGATACAGCCCCTGCCGGTGGTGCGCCCGGGGTACACCGATGGGCGGTTTTTCAGACGCGCGGGCATTCCGACCGCCGTATACGGGCCGAGCGTCCACAACATGGGCGGACCGGACGAGTCGGTGGAGGAGGTGGAGGTGTACACGGTGGCGAAGGTGCATCTCGCCGCCGTTCTCGATTACTTGGGAGGGCCAGATGGCTGAGATGATGGAAGTCGCCGGGTTCAAGGTTCCCGCGGCCACGTCGGCAAAGCATACGCTCGAGCTCATCGAGCTCGCCGACGGCCTGCGCGTCCAGCTCCCGATCGTCCTCATCAACGGGGCAAAGCCAGGGCCGCGGCTCTATCTGGGCGCAGCGATCCACGGTGACGAGGCCGACGGGGTAGCCATAGCGAGCGAGGTCGTCGCCGCCGTCAACCCCGAAGAGCTGGCTGGGAGCCTCGTGTGCGTGACGGTGCAAAACCCCCTGGCCTTTCACGCGGATCACCGCATCGCGCTAGGTCACTATCTCAAGTCACCGCTCGACCAGGCACCCGCCGATCCGTGGACCTGCTTTCCGGGCAATCGGAACGGGTCGTTTGCCGAAGCCCTGGCCGCCAAGCTATTCGAGCTGATCAAGACGGCCGACTACGCGATCGATATGCACACGCCGACGCGTGGCGGGCGCTACGTCCCCATCACCATTCTTCCACCCGCGCGGCTGGGTGATAACGCGTTTCGGGCGGAGGAACTCGGCGAGGCCTTCGGCTCCGGCTACATCATCAAGAGCGAGCACGGGATGTACGTGCGCGACGGGATTCTTGCCGTCGAGGCGACGAGAGCGGGTATACCGGCGTTCACGTTCGAGATCGGCGAAGGAGGACGCCTCGAGCCAGAGATGGTCACCATAGGCACTCAGTGCGTGCTCAACGCCATGCACTTCCTGAAGATGGTCCCCGGTTCACCAGTGGCGCCCTGCGAAGTGATAAGAATGAGCGAGTTCGTGGGGATTCGGGCAACGCGCGGAGGGCTCCTCTACACGGAACGACCCCTGGGAGCCATGGTCGAGAAGGGCGAACATCTCGCCTCCATCATGAGCGTCTATGGGGACGAGCTCGAGCGCGTACATGCGCCTGCCAGCGGGTTGTTTGTGCGGACGACGACTCTATCGTCGGTTGCCGCCGGAGAACGCGTAGCGACGGTAGGCTTGCTCGCTTGAGGGTGGCGTCCGCAGCGGCGCCGAATGAGTCGGAAGCGGAAGGAGGCAGACAATGAAAAGACGGCAAATGATAAAAACCACCGCGGCCCTTGGTGCGATGTCGCTGTGGACAGGCGTCGCACGAGGCCAAGAGAAGAAGGTCTTGAAACTGGCCCATGACTCCCCGACCACCTCGGGTTGGCACGTCGGGGCGATGAAAATAGCCGAGATGACCAAGAAGCAATCCGACGGTGCGCTCGAGATCCGGGTCTACCCGTCGGCCCAGCTTGGTGATATGCGGGAGACCGCGGAGCTCGCTCAGGCCGGCACCATCGACATGGTTCTCCTGACGGCTGGGGTCGCTGCCAGCTTCGTGCCAAGCATGAATCTGTTCGGGCTCCCATTCCTGTTCAACGACAGCGAACAGGCAGCGGCGGTGTACAACGGCGATCTGGGCCGCAGACTCATGCAGGACGCCGACGCGGCTGGCTACAAAGGTTTGGGCTTCAACATCAGAACGTTCCGCAGCCCAATGAACAGCGTGCATCCGATCACAAAACGAGCGGATTTCGAGGGGCTTAAGATACGTCTGATGCAGGTCCCCATCATGATTGACAGCTATCGCGCACTCGGCGCGAGTCCGGTGGCGATGCCGTACTCCGAGGTCTACACGGCCGCTCAGTCAGGGGTCATCGACGGGATGGAGAACACGCCAACGGGCGTCTACTCGCCCAAGTTCCACGAGGTGATGGACTACTACTCCCTCCTCCCGGTGTTCATCAACACGTGCGTCCTGTACATGAGCCGCAAGAGCTGGGATGCCCTCTCGCCTGCGCATCAGACGCTGATCCAGAACGTTGCGGCTGAGGGCAATGAGTTCATCAGCCAGAAGTACTTCGAGTTGGACGCGGAAAACCTGGAGAAGATCAAGGCGGCGGGGGTGCAGGTGGACGAAGGGCCCTTTGATCTGGCTCCCTTCCGTGAAGCGGTCAGGCCCGTGTATGACCAGTATGTCCCGGAGCTGCCGAAGTCCGGCCAAGACGTAGTGGCGGAGCTCCAGAAAGCCTGGGCGTGAATCGCGACACTCTGGGCGGCCCTGGCGCTTTGACCGGGGAGTCCAAGTCGCTGACAACGTCGTCGGTCCGGGGCAGGGAGGCCCCGCCGATACCGCTGCGCGCAAGCGTCATCTGATAGTCGTGTAATGCTATACAGACTGAAGCAATTCAGCGAGAGCATCGACCGCGCGGCGAAGGTCTTCGCTCAGGTCGCTTTGGGGATGATCGTTCTGCTGGTTTTGTGCGAGGTCGTGGCGCGCAACGTCGTGGGGCGGTCGATTACGTGGATGGAGGAAGTGGCTATCACCTACATCGGCACGTGGCTGGTATTCATCGGCGCATCTCATGCCATGAAGGCGGGGATGCTGATCAGCCTGCGCATCGTGCTCGATCGCCTCGACCGGCGGCTCGCCGCCGCCGCCACGGCAGTCACTCAGTGTGCAGTGCTGGCGTTTCTAGCCGTCATCGTGGTGTACGGGATCCAGCTCAGCACGTCGGCGATGGGACAGCCGTCGCCGGCGCTCCAGCTCCCGATGGGACTCGCCTACCTGGGCATCGTCGTTGGCTGCAGCATGATGATGGTCCACGTTGTCTCTTCCATAGCGGAAAGCCTGGGAGAGCATGAGTGATAGCCGCCGCGGGCTTCGTTGTCCTTCTCGTTTTTGGCGTCCCCATCGCGTTCGTGCTGGGAATTACTGCGCTTTTGCTCGTGCCAAGCGTAGGGACTGAAGTTCTGATCGGTTTCCCTCAACGAATGTTCGTTGGGGTGAACAAGTTCGTTCTGTGGGCGATCCCGTTTTTCATCCTCGCGGGTGCACTCATGAACGAGGGGGGGATAACCCGGAGGCTGGTCACTTTCGCCCAAGGCATCGTTGGCTGGGTGCACGGTGGACTGGCCATTACGAATGTCCTTGCGAGCATGATTTTCGCGGGCTTGAGCGGCTCCGCGCAGGCCGATGCGGCGGCGCTCGGCAAGATCCTGGTGCCCGCCATGCGCCGGGAAGGCTACGACGCAGAGTACGCCTGTGGGGTCGTGGCGTCGGCTGCGGTCATCGGACCCATCATTCCGCCGAGCATCATCATGGTGCTGCTTGCGGTCGTGGGTGATCTGTCCGTAGGGGCCTTGTTTCTCGCCGGTGTCGTTCCGGGCGCCCTCATCGGGTTCGCCCTGATGGGAGTGGCCTACTACTACGCCAGGAAGAACGGATATCCGCGGGGCCAGCGTCCCAGCCCGCGGGAGTTCGTTGCGAGCGCAGTGGATGCCGCTCTGGCTTTGGTCATGCCGATCATCATCCTGGGGGGCATCCTCACGGGCTTTTTCACGCCGACGGAAGCGGCCGCCGTGGCCGTAGCGTACGCGTTCGTCATAGGCGTATTCGTGTACAAGGAACTCAAGCTGCGGGCGATCCCGCGAATTCTGCTCGAGACGGCCCTGATAAACTGCGCGATCATGTTCGTGTTTGCCACCGCCTACCTCCTGAGCTGGGTCATTACCTTCGCGGACATTCCTTTCATACTCGCCGACTGGATCAGTGAGGTGGGAACGACGCCGTTGACGTTTCTGCTTGTCGTGAATCTCTTGCTGCTCTTCGTCGGCATATGGATGGACGGCGGAGCGGCGCTCGTGGTGCTGGTGCCGATCCTACTGCCTTTGGCTCAGGCTTTGGGCATAGAGCCCATTCACTTCGGTTTGATCGTGGCGATCAATCTGGTGATCGGCATGATCACCCCACCGGTAGGCTATGTGTTATACACATTGGCGCCCATTGTTGACATCTCGCTCGAGCGGTTGTCGCGGGGTCTGGTGCCCTTTCTCATCGTGGAGGTTGCGGTTTTGTTCCTCGTGACGTACTGGCCGGCCCTTACACTCACGTTGCCGCGCTGGTTCGGCTACGTGGTGGGATGACGGGCGGTTTGAGACTTATCTGTCTGCAAGGGGTGGTGGCGGGATTGGGCTGTGCTCCATCCGGCCCTGTGCTTGACGGGACTGCATCATGCCTATTCGGCGGGATTGCGATGCGCTCCATCCCGCCCTACGCGATGGGGGTGCGATCGAGCGCGCGGTAGCCGACGGCCTCGGTCAGGTGCTCGGTCGCGACGCGCTCGGCGCCGGCGAGATCCGCGATGGTGCGCGCCACCTTGAGCACCCGATCCCGCGCCCGCGCCGAGAGGGCGAGGCGCTCGATGGCGGCGTTGAGCGGACTGTAAGAGATTCGCTGGCGGTTTGTGGCCGATAGACGGCGCCTCATCGTCAGCCGCGCGCCTTCCGCCATGGAAACGGCTGCCTGGATCCTGACTCAGCTCGCGCGAGCCTTATGCGCCGAACCGTCTCCTCGTAGCATCCGAACTGCCTCATCGGCCGCGGCTGGACGCGCGAGGTAGTAGCCCTGAATCTCATCGCATCCGTGCTCTCGCAGAAACTCGAGGTGTGCTGCGGTCTCGACCCCTTCCGCGATGACCTTGAGGCCGAGGCTGTGCCCCATGGAGATGACCGTCAGGGCGATGGCGGCGTCGTCGGCATCCTCGGTGATGTCGCGGACGAAGGAGCGGTCGATCTTGACCCGGTCGATCGGAAAACGTTTGAGATATCTCAGACTGGAGTAACCGGTGCCGAAGTCATCCAGCGCGAGCTGAACGCCGAGGCCTTTCAACCTCATCATCGTCTCGATGACGTGCTCGGGGTCGTTCATCACCAGGCTCTCGGTGAGCTCCAGCTCGAGGTACTGAGGGGCCAAGCCCGTCTCCTCGAGGATGCGTGCGACGACCTCGAACATATTCTGCTGCCGGAACTGGCGGGCCGAGATGTTTACGCCGACTCGCACCGGCGATAGCCCCGCGTCCTGCCACACCTTGTTCTGGCGGCAGGCTTCCTCGAGCACCCGCTCGCCCAACGGCACGATGAGGCCGGTCTCCTCCGCGAGCGGAATGAACTCCCCGGGCGAGACCATGCCTTGCTCGGGCCGGTTCCACCGCACCAGCGCCTCCATGCCCACAATCTCTCCCGTGCGCGCATCGGCCTGCGGCTGGTAGTGCAGGAGGAACTCCTCCCGCTCCAGCGCCTGTCGCAGGCCGTGCTCGAGCGTTATGCGCTTCACCGCCTTGTCGTTCATCCCCGCCTGGTAGAAGCGGAAGGTGTTCGGCCCCTCTTCCTTGGCCCGGTACATCGCCATATCGGCGTTGCGCAGCAGCGCCTCGC
>CAZPFD010000122.1:0-10905 GCA_964585725.1 uncultured Ectothiorhodospiraceae bacterium
TTCCAGGCGGGCCCGGGCGAGCCCGGCAAGACCCTGCGCTGGCGCCGCCCGTGAGCGCGTCCCGCCACACGCCGCTCGAAGACACGAAGATCGCAGTTCGTGCTCTTCGTGTTAGAGGGTGGCGTGCAACGAAGTCGCCGCGCTACATCACCGGCTTGATGCCGAAGCTCGCGAAGTCGTTCTTCTCGAAGTTCTCCCGGAACATGTCGCGCAGGCGCTTCGCCGCTTGCTCGTAGGCGGACGGATCCTTCCATGCCGTTCGCGGGTCGAGCAGCGCGGCGTCGACGCCTGGACAGCTCTTCGGCATGCGCATGTTGAACACGGGGTGCACCTCGTACTCCATGCCGTTGTGCAGCTTTCCCGCCAGCGCGGCGTTGAGCAGGGCCCGCGTGTCCCGGATGGAGATGCGGCGCGCCTCACCTGCGCGCCCGCCCCGCCAGCCCGTATTGAGCAGAATGCAGCGGGCCTCGTGGCGCTCCATCTTCTCGCGCAGCAGCTTCGCGTATTCGGATGGATGCAGCGACATGAAAGGTGCGCCGAAGCAGGCGCTGAAGGCGGCCTGCGGCTCGGTCACCCCCACTTCCGTGCCGGCCAGCTTCGCGGTGAATCCCTGCACGAAGTGGTACATCACCTCGTGGCCTTCGAGCACGGCCACCGGAGGCAGCACGCCGAAGGCGTCGGCGGTGAGCAGCACGATGGTCTCCGGGTGCTCGCCGCGTGCGCCGTCCGCCACGTTGGGGTTGCACGCGAGCGGATACGAGAAGCGGGTGTTCTCCGTGATGGAGCGGTCGGTCAAGTCCAGCTCTTGCGGGTCGGTCTCCTCGAGCGCGCGGCCCGGCAGGGGCGGCACGTTTTCGATGAGCGTGCCTTTCATGGAGAGTGCGGCAGCGATGATGGGCTCCGCCTCCTTGTCGAGGTCGATGAGCTTCGCGTAGCAGCCGTCTTCCAGGTTGGAGACGCCTTGCTCGGTCCACCCCGCCTCGTCGTCGCCGATGAGCTGCCGGTCGCGATCGGCGGAGAGCGTGGTCTTTCCCGTCCCCGACAGCCCGAAGAGGATGGCGGTGTCGCCCCGCGAGCCCACGTTCCCGGAGCAGTGCATCGACAGGTATCCCTGCTTGGGAAGCAGATAGTTCATCACGGTGAAGATGGACTTCTTCACCAGGCCGCAGTAGTCGGCGCGTCCCACGACCAGGCAGATCTGGTTGCGGAAATCGATGATGGCGGCGCGATCCGAGCGGCTGCCGTCGCGCTCCGGATCACAGCGAAACGACTGCACGTTGAGCATCGTCCAGCGTTTGTCCTCGGCGTTCTCGATGCCCTCGACGCGTTTGGGGAACATGTTGTGGGTGAACATGGCGTGGGTCGCGTACTCGCCCACGAAACGGTAGGGCACGGAGTACGCCGGGTCGTGACCCACGAACACGTCCTGCACGTAGAGCTGCGCGCGGCGTTGGTTCAGGTGCTCCACCACGCGGCGCAGAAGCCCCGCGTACTTGTCCGGGTCGTATCTCTGAAAGCTCGGCTTCCACCAGATGTCCCCCTCCACCTCCGGCCACGCCACCGCGAAGGTGTCATCGACCGGCCGTCCGGTGCAGGTGGGATCGGTGTGAAACACCAGCGGTCCCTTCACGCCCAGCACCGTCGCCCGCGCCTTCTGCTCGTCGTCGGATCCTCCGACGCGCAGTCGGCCGCGGTCGTTGGCGATGGCCTCGTGAAAGAGCTGATCCTTGGGAAGGTTGTGCTTGTAGGCGACGGTCTTCAGACCGAACTTTCGTTCGAGCGCCTCTGCGGGATCCATGCCTGCTCCTGTCGATTCTTCTTGCCGGAGCGGCGGTACGAACGTCTCGAACGCTGAACGCCCGGCTCCGATTGGAGAAGGATACCGATCGAGCGGGAGCGGCGGCAACCGCGCCGCCCGCAGGACCTCCCGGCGAGCGCCCCGGGCCGCTCTACCCGTGCGAGGAACCCCGTTCGGGCGCCGGGGCGTCCAGCGTGTCCAGCAGGCGCACGAGCCGGCGCTGGTCGAGGAGCAGTCCCAGGGCGATGAGAAGGAAGGCGAGCACGGTCAGGAACAGCGCCGAGACGGCCAGCGGCGCGAGCGCGGCCAGAGGAGCGAGATCGTGCTCCGCCACGCTCGCGGCGTGTGCGAGGAAGTGCAGGGGGTTGCTCAGCAGGGGCCGGGTCACGAGGAGATAGCCCCACAGTCCGAGCCACGCGAGAATGCACACGAGCACGGCCCCCGGGAACAGGCGCACCGAGGCGCGCCGGCGCGCGAGGAACGCCCGGTCGTGGTCGCTCAGCACCATCCTCCTCCTTGGGCCCGGTGCGGGCCCGATGCGCTAAACTCTAACAGAGGCGCGGCGCGCGTGTGCCTTTCCAGCGCCGGTGCAGCGTGCGCGCCATTGCCCTGCCGGGCGCGGCCGAGCGACGCGTGGTCTCATGCCCTTCGACGAAAATCTGCCGCCGGACATCGAGGACGTCCTCCAGGCCGCCGCCGTTCTGGACGTCACCGAGTACGAGTTGTTCCACCTCGCCTACCTGCGCTGGCACGGGCAGCGGGCGGAAGAGCAGCTGCTCGAAAGGCGGTTCGCCGCGTACATGTTTCGCCGCAGGGTCCCCGTCTGGGTCCGTCATTTCGCGCGCCTGGTGCACAGCCAGAACGCCCGCGGCGAGCTCGATCCCGTCGCCCTGGGGGTGGCAAGGCTGCCCCGCACGCGGCAGATGGTGCGGCGCGGAGCGCAGTTCGGCGTCGCCATCGTGACCACCATGACGGCGCTGTTCATCTTCGTCGAGTTTGCGGCCCGCGTGCTGCGAATCGGCGAGGTGTGCATGTTTCCCCCCTGCTACTGAGGGCGCGGCCATCCGCTCGGGAGCGCGCAGCCCTGCCAGCGGCGGACGTCAGCCCCGCCCCGGCGCCAGCCGGTCGAGCCGCAGCCGCTCGCGGGCGTCGAACAGACGCCGCGAGGTCAGCCACACGGCGGCGATGGTGCCCAGGATGGTACCGGCGGCGATGAGGAACATGATCAGGATCTGATACTTCACCGCCTCCACCGGCGGCGCGCCCGCCAGGATCTGACCGGTCATCATCCCGGGCAGGCTGACCACCCCCGCCGCGGCCATGGCATTGATCACGGGGATCATGCCGCTGCGTATGCCGTTGCGGCGCACGTCGCCGATGGCCTCGTTCCAGTCCTGGCCCAGCATGAGGCGCGCCTCGATGACGGCGCGCTGCTCCCACGCGCTCTGGGTCAGCCGGTCCATGCCCAACGCCACCCCCGTCATCGTGTTGCCGAGCAGCATGCCGAGCAGCGGAATGGCGTACTGGGGGGCGTACCAGGGGTTCGCGCCGATGATTGCGATGAGGGCCAGCACCGTCACCGCGAAGGACGACACGAACATGGACAGCGTGCCGAGCTTGAAGGTCCACCACCCGGTCAGGGGCCGGTTCTGGCGTGCCCACACCTCGCGTCCGGCAACCAGCAGCATCACCGCGGCGAGCAGCACCACCCAGTGCAGCGCGGCGTGACCGAACAGGGTCTCCGGCACCAGGCCGATGAGCAGCAGCTGCAGCACCGTGCGCACCGCGGCCACGAGCACGGCGCGAGTGGTGCCGAGGTGCAGCACGTGGCCCAGCATCGCCGCGGCGAGCACGAGCAGGGCCGCCAGACCGAGGTCGAACGGGCTCAGCAGGATCACGTGCGCTTCACTCCGGGGCCTCGCGGAGCTGGCCGCCCGCCATCCGGAGGTGGCGTCTCGCCACCCGGCGGATCTGCTCGGGGTCGTGACTCACCCACAGCACGCCGGCACGGGCGTCCGTGCGGTAACGCCCCAGGAGCTCTTCCACGCGCGCCGCGCTGTGCGCGTCCAGATTGGCGGTGGGCTCGTCGAGGAGCAGCACGGCCGGGCGGTTCGCGAGCAGGCGCAGCAATGCGAAGCGCTGGCGTTCGCCGCTGGACAGGCGCGCCACGGGCTGGATGAGCAGATCCGGCTCGAGCCCCAGCCGCTCCAGTGCCTCCTCGTCGATCTCGCCCGGGAGATGATCGCGCACGCGCTCGAGCCACCAGTGGTTGTCCGCGGGAAGCAGGCCCACCCGCCGCCGCCAGTCCGACGGTCGGAAGTGCTCGCGCGGCACGCCGTCCAGGGACACCCGCCCCTCGTGGACGTCGAGATCGGCGATCGCCCGCAGCAGGCGCGTCTTGCCGCTTCCGGAGGGCCCCGAGATACCCAGGCATTCGCCCTCTCTGACCGTCACGCTGAGCGGTCCGAGACCGGGGGCACGGAGTTCGTGTATCTCGATGCGGCTCAGAGGCGGGCTCCCGGTTCTCGGCATAATATAGCCGGGGAGCGCTCCGCGTCGGGAGGAGGGGTGGGGCGCGTTTGACAGGTGCGCGGTGGTTTGGGTATGCTGCGGCGCAGCAATCCGGCTGCGAGGCCGCGGTGCAGTGGCATCGTGTACCGGCGTAGCGAGGGGGATGGAGCATGACGAACGAACGCGAAGTGGTGGTGCTGAGCGGAGTGCGCACGGCCGTGGGCGATTACGGCGGGTCGCTCAAGGATCAACCGCCGACCGAGCTGGCGGCGGCCTGCGCCAGGGAGGCCGTCGGACGCGCCGGGGTGGAATCCACGGACGTGGGGCACTGCGTGTTCGGCAACGTCATTCACACCGACGTCCACGATATGTACCTGGCGCGCGTGGCGGCGGTGAAGGCGGGTCTGCCCGTGGAGACCCCGGCGTTCACCCTGAATCGACTGTGTGGCAGCGGACTGCAGGCCATCGTATCGGCCGCTCAGATCATCCAGCAGGGCGACGCCGACTGCGCCGTGGCCGGCGGGGCGGAGTGCATGAGCCGAAGCCAGTACTGGCTGCCTGCCATGCGCTTCGGACAGCGCATGAACGACGGCAAGGTGGTGGACGCCATGGTGGGGGCGCTCAGCGATCCCTTCGACGATTGTCACATGGGCATCACGGCCGAGAACGTCGCCGAGAAGTGGCAGATCACGCGCCAGGACCAGGACGAGCTGGCGGTGGAAAGCCACCGGCGGGCCGCTCACGCCACCGAGAGCGGGTACTTCAAGGACCAGATCCTGCCCATCGAGCTCAAGACCCGCAAGGGCACGATCGTCTTCGACCGCGACGAGCACATCCGCGCCGATGCGTCCGTGGAGGGGATGGCGAAGCTGAGGCCGGTGTTCAAAGGCGACGGCACCGTGACCGCAGGCAACGCCTACGGCATCAACGACGCCGCGGCGGCGGTGGTGCTGATGGAGCGGAGCGCCGCGGAGAAGCACGGAACTCAGCCGCTGGCGCGACTCGTGGGCTACGCGCACGCCGGGGTCGAGCCCAAGTACATGGGCATCGGCCCCGTGCCGGCGGTGCGCAAGCTGCTGGAGAAGACGGGCGTGGCGCTCAAGGATATCGACGTCTTCGAGCTCAACGAGGCGTTCGCGGCCCAGGCCCTGGCGGTCATTCGCGATCTGGGTCTGCCCCGGGATCTGACGAATCCCAACGGCAGCGGCATCTCGCTCGGGCACCCGATCGGTGCCACCGGGTGCATCGTGAGCATCAAGGCCCTCTATGAGCTGCGGCGCATCGGCGGGCGTTACGCGTTGGTGACGATGTGCATCGGAGGTGGCCAGGGCATCGCCGCGCTGTTCGAACGGCTGTAGGACGCCCCGCGCGTAACGCGGAATTAAGGCACCCAGCAGTCTTCAGTTCCTCCTCCCTTGATGCCGCCGGGCGCGCCAGCGCCCCGCGGCTTTTTTTTGGTTCTGCGCAGAATTCCGGGAAACCGGTGGTTTCTCGGGCCGAGGCTGGGTCCCGGGGTACGCGCCTCCTCGTCGGGTGGGGCGGGATGGCGCGCAGCGTAATCCCGCCGTGAAAGCTCTTGTGCGAGGCGCCGGGCGGCGCTGGCGCCCTTAACAACCTCGTCACGGATCCGTCACCCGAGTGTCATACGGTCCCCCTACGCTGGTTTTGCGTGCGGCGCACTGTTCACGCGTTGTTGCGCCGCATCTCAACCAGCGGGAAGAGGGAGGTCCGATATGTCTCACCATCGTGCGTGGACGGTTTTGGCGTTCTCGAGTGCCGCCGTCGTGTTGCTGGCTGCGGTGCCGGCGCGCGCTCAGAATCTGGAGCAGCGCGTGCAGGAGCTCGAGGCCAAAGTCGAGGAGATGGAGCAGGAGAAGGCCTCGACACCGAAGTTCGACCCCAAGAAGCTGCAGATCGAATCGGCGGACGGCCAGCACAGCATTCGGGTCGGCGGCCGCCTCATGATCGACGGACTCATCGCCAACGAGGACGGCTCGCCCGACGCGCGCTTGGGCGACGGGTCCGAGATCCGCCGGGCACGCATCTTCCTGGAAGGCAAGGTCTACAACGACTGGAAGTACAAGGGACAGTTCGACTTCGCGCCCGGCGACGAGGTGGAGGTCAAGGATGCCTACATCCGGTATGCGGGCTTCGATCGAACCCCCATCACGCTGGGACACTACAAAGAGCCCTTCAGCCTGGAGGAGCTGACCAGCTCGAAGTACATCACGTTCATGGAACGCTCGATGGTGGTGGAGGCATTCGCGCCGAGCCGCAACCTGGGTATCGGCGTCAATACTCATGGTGCCGCGATGAACGGCACCTGGACCGGAGGGCTCGGTTTCTTCGGCGAGGGCTTCGATGACGCGACGGACGGCGGTGGCGACTCCATCAACGAGGGTTACGGTATCGCCGGGCGCCTCACCGTTGTGCCCATCGCCGAGAAGACACGGGTCGTGCACCTCGGCGGCAACTTCGAGTTCCGCAACACCAACTCCGAGGATGCGGTGCGCTTCCGCTCGAGGCCGGAAATACACGCCACCAGCACGCGCCTGGTGGATACGGGGACCATCGGCGATACCGAGGACACGACCAAGTGGGGTGTCGAGGCGGCCGGCGTCTGGGGACCGCTGTCTCTTCAGGGTGAGTACATTCAGACCATGGTGGACTCCTCGCCCGCGGACGATCCCGACTTCAGCGGCTGGTACGTGTACGGGAGCTATTTCCTGACCGGCGACTCCCGCGCCTACAGCGCCAAGAGCGGCACCTTCGGCCGGGTCAAGCCCCAGCAGAACTTCAGCCTGCGCAACGGCGGCTGGGGGGCCTGGGAGGTGGGCGTGCGCTTCAGCAGCCTCGACCTGAGCGACGGCGGCGTCCGGGGCGGCGAGGAGGACAACGTGACGGTGGGCGTGAACTGGTACTTGAACCCCGCGATCCGCCTCATGGCCAACTACGTCCAGGTGCTCGACCTGGACAAGACCGGCGACCCGCAGCTCGACGGCTCCGAGCCGGGCGGCTTCATGCTCCGCGCGCAGATCGATTTCTGATCCTGCTGCGCTGTGTTCCGACTCGAGCCCCGCCGCTGGCGGGGCTCACTCATTCTGCTGCCTGATTATCGGCGCGCGGGTCTCCTGGCGCTCGGGTCGTGTATGCGTGATAAGATCACGCGCTCTCGCAACGGTCATCGAACCCGATCTTACCGGCATGAGCAAACGCATCGCCTACTGCACCTTCGGCTGCCGGCTCAACCAGTACGACACGGAAACGATCCGCACCCTGCTCGAGCGCGACGGCGGCTGGCGCACCGTGCCGTTCAAGGAGGCGGCGGACGTCTACGTCGTGAACACGTGCAGCGTGACCGCGCGCGCGGACGCCAGCGCACGCAAGGCCATCCGCCGCATCCATGCGGAGCGCCCCGGCGCGAAGATCGTGGTGACGGGGTGCTACGCGCAACGCGCGGCGCACGAGATCGCGGAGCTGCCCGGGGTCTCGCTCATCGTGGGCGCTGCGGACCGTGCGCGCATCGTGGAGGAGGTCGCGGGCATGCGCGCGGGGGACTTGCGCACCGCGGTGTCCCCGGTGACGGAGGCCAAGGCCTTCCTGGACGTGCCCATCACCGAGATGATGGAGCGCAGCCGCGCTTTCGTGAAGGTGCAGGAGGGCTGCAACAAGGAATGCAGCTTCTGCATCGTTCCCCAGACCCGGGGCGGCTCGCGCAGCAGGCGCCCGGAGAGCGTGCTCGCGCAGGTGTGCGGCCTCGTCGAGCGGGGCTACGTCGAGATCGTCCTGACCGGTGTCGATGTGGGGGACTACGGGCGCGACCTGGACGGGGCCCGGCCCCTGCTCGCGCCGCTCATCCGGAGCATCCTCGCCGTGCCCGGGCTCGAGCGGTTGCGCCTGAGCTCCATCGAGCCCTCAACGCTCAACGACGAGATCATCGAGCTCATGGCGTGCGAGGAGAAGTTCGCGCGTCACTTTCACATTCCCTTCCAGAGCGGGAGCAATGCGGTGCTCGAGCGCATGAACCGCCGCTACACCATCGAGGCTTTCGCCGCGCTCCTGGAGCGCATTGCCGCCCGCGTCCCCGAGGCCGGCATCGGCACCGACGTGATCTGCGGCTTCCCGGGCGAGACGGAGGAGGATTTCCAGCAGACATTCGATCGCCTGGTCGAGCTTCCGTTCACCTACGTGCATCCGTTCACCTACTCGGTGCGTCCGGGCTCGGCGGCGCAAGCGCTGGGCGATCCCGTCCCCGGGGACGTGAAGAAGCGGCGCACGCGCGCCCTCAAGCGCCTCTCCCGGGACAAGAATCGCGTCTTCCGGGAGGCGCATGTGGGGCGCACGATGCCGGTCTTGCTCGAGGATAGCGCCGGCTGGACGGACAACTACCTGCGCGTCGAGGTCGAAGGCGCCGCCGGGCGCCCCGGCATGGTACCGGTGCGCATCACCGCGGTGAGCGACGGCGGCCTCACCGGCGAACCCGTGCACCGCGGTTGAGCGAGTGCCATACACGGACGCCGTCTTCTAACACGAAGGACACGAAGGTCACACGAAGACCACGAAGAAGAACTACAAAAAGCTCAAAAAGACAGACTGCGTTAGACTAGTCCGGTGTGTACGTGACCTTCGTGCGCTTCGTGGTTCCATTTTTTTTGGCGGTGCCCATCCCCCCCGCTCATTCCACCCCGAAGCTCACGAAGAACACGAAGTTCTGCTCTTTCTTCTTCTAGTTTTTCTTCGTGGTCTTCGTGTGATCTTCGTGTCCTTCGTGTTATAGAGCGGCCTGGCCGACGCCGCGGCGTCACTGCCCGCGTTCGAGCTCGGCTACCAGCTCGTCGCCGATCACTGAGCGTCGCCACCCGGTCAGCTCCGCGGGCAGCACCTTCTCGCCTTCGATGCGCCAGGCGCGGACCAGTGCTTCGATGCTGTCCCGCGGGACCAGAAACGGGGGCGGCAAGTCGAGGGCTTCGGCCCGCGCCGCGACGATGCCCTTGAGTCGTGCGAGCAGCGCCCCGTGCTCGCGGGGGTCCACGCGCGCCGGGCCGGATGGCGGCAGCTCGCTTTCGGGAGCGTCGAGCGCGGCGCGGATCAGGGCGAGGAGCTCGCCTGCGTTGCGCGCCGCCTCGCGCCGGTGCAGGCCCGCCTCCACGAGCTCGGCGGCGGTCCGGGGTGGACGCCTCGCCATCGCCAGGAGCACCGGGTCGCGAACCACGAAGCCCCGGGGCAGGTCGCGGCGGCGGGCTTCACGCTCGCGCCAGGCGCACAGTCGCTGGAGCACCGCCCGCTCGCGGCGCGACAGCTCTCCCGCACCGCGCACGCGCAGGTACGCGGCGTCCGGATCGGGGTCGAAGCGCCCCTCGTCGAGGAGTCGTTCGAACTCTTCACGGGCCCAGGCCTCGCGGCCGGCTCGAGCGAGCTCGCGCGCCAGGCGCTCGTGGAGGGTGGGCAGGTAGGCGACATCCAGGGCCGCGTAGGCGCGCTGGGCGGGCGAGAGGGGCCGGCTCAGCCAGTTCGAGCGCGTGACGTCCTTGGGCAGCTCGACACCGAGCATCCCCGCCACGAGCCGCCGGTAGCCCGGTGCGTGCCCGTGGCCGCTCAAGGTCGCAGCGACCTGGGTGTCGAAGATGGGCCGGGGAAGCGCGTGCGCCATGCGGAAGAAAATCTCCAGATCCTCGCTCGCGGAGTGCATCACCTTCACGATGCCCTCGTCGCGCAGCAGCGCGAAGAACGGCTCGAGGTCCGGTACGCTCAGCGGGTCGATCAGATAATTGCCGGTCGTGCTCGCGACCTGTAGCAACGCGGGGCGGGGATAGTAAGTGCGCGATCGTTCGAACTCCGTATCGAGAGCGAGCAGTCGCTCCCGCCGCCAGGATCGACATGCGCTCCGTAGCGCCGGCGTCGACTCGATAGCTTCGAAGGATGCAGCTTCGGCAGCCGGCTCTCTCGACATCCGCTGGGGAATTCGCTCGAGTGAGCGCTCAGCGTAACCGACTGCGGCCGGGTGTCAAACTTCCACGCAGAGGGGTCATGCCGGCGCCGCGTTGCGTCCAAGGTGCGCTCAGCGCAGCGACACGGTGGGCAGTGACGCCGCTGGCAGGTGTGCGGATTCGCCCAGTAGGCGCGCCAGCGCGCGCATCAAGTCGGGCTCCTCGAGGGGCTTGGCGAGATAGCTCCGGGCGCCGTGCAGGAGCGCACGGCGTCTGAGGGCCTCGGGGCCGGTGGCGATCACGGGGATGTCGCAGGTGCGCGGAAGCGACAGCATGCGGCGCAGGATGCCGAGGTTGTCGGGCAGCGCGGCGTCCACCAGCATCAGATCGGGCTGCAGCGTGCGTGCGAGGTCCAGGCCCTGCCGCGCGTCGCCGACCGACATGGGCATGAGCCCGTTGCGCTCGAGCATCGACTCCGCGATCAAACGTTGCATGCGCGAGCCATCGATTATCAGCACGGTCTTCATCACGATCCTCACTGCGGTTTGTTGCGAGTGCGCGGCGCGTACCCGAGGCGCCGTTTCCAAGGGTGCCCATCGGTGCCGTTCCCCGGATTGTCGGGCCGAGGCTGGGTCCCGGGGTATGCGCCTCCTCGTCGCAAGCCCCGAA
>CAZPFD010000123.1:0-10853 GCA_964585725.1 uncultured Ectothiorhodospiraceae bacterium
GGGACCCAGCCTCGGTCCGACAAACCACCCACTCCCCGGAAATCCGCGAAGAACCAAAAGAAAGCCCCCGCCGGGGTCCCCGACGGGGGCGGTCTCGTGCGCGGCGGGCGGTGCGGTGCCTAGCGAACCGCCAGCGCCTCCTTGATGATCTTCGGCGTGACGAAGATGAGCAGCTCGTTCTTGTCGTCGCGCGTGGAGGTATTGCGGAACAGCCGGCCGAAGAACGGCAGATCTCCGAAGAACGGAACCTTCTCGATGTCCTCGCGCAGCGTCTGCTCGAAGATGCCGCCGAGCACGACCGTCTCGCCATTGTCCACCAGCACCTGCGTGGTCACGGCCTGGGTATCGATGCTCGGCACGCCCCCGAAGGTTTGTCCCACGCTGTCCTTGCTCACCTCGAGGTCCATGATGATCCGATCATCGGGCGTGATCTGCGGTGTCACGCGCAGGCTCAGCACCGCCTTCTTGAACGAGGTGGAGGTGGCGCCGCTCGAGGAGGCCTCTTGGAAGGGGATCTCCGTGCCCTGCTCAATGACCGCCTCCTTCTGGTTGGAGGTGATGACGCGAGGATTCGACAGCACTTCCCCGCGCCCCTCCGCCTGCAAGGCATCGAGCTCCAGCTGGATCAGCTTGTTGCCGATCGTGCCGATGGCGAACTTGAGCGCAGCCGAAGGCCCTGCCGTGGGCAGATCCACGATCAGGTTCTCGATATCGTCCTGGCCGAATGCCGTGATGACACCCTGGTCCGCGAGGCCATCGCCGTCGGTGTCCACCTGGAACTCGGTCTCTCCCGGGAGGCCGCCGCCGATGGAGTAGAAGGCGTTATCGCCGGGTCCTTCCTCGGTGCGCGAGTACCCGAACTGAACGCCAAGCTCGCGCGTGAAGGTGTCGTCGGCGATCACGACGCGCGACTCGATGAGCACCTGCCTGACGGGCACATCCAATTTGGTGACCAGCTGGCGGATGTCGACCAGGTTCTCCGTGGTGTCGCGCACGAGCAGCGTATTCGTGCGCTCGTCCACGGTGACGTTGCCGCGCTCCGACATCAACGTGTTCTGCTCCGCTTTCAGCAGGGTCGCGATGTCGCTCGCCTTGGCGTAGTTGACCTGGATGAACTCGGTCTGAAGGGGCGCCAGATCGTTCACCTGCTGCTGGGCCTCGAGCTCCAGCCGCTCGCGCGCCGCGAGCTCCTCGGCCGGCGCCACCATGATGACATTGCCGGTCTGGCGCTTTGCGAGGCCCTTGCTCTTGAGGATGATGTCGAGGGCCTGGTCCCAGGGCACGTTCTTGAGCCTCAGGGTCAGGTTGCCCCCCACGCTGTCGCTGGCGACGATGTTGAGGCCCGTGAACTCGGCCAGCACCTGGAGCACCGCCCGAACCTCGATGTCCTGGAAGTTCAGCGACAGGCGCTCGCCGGTGAACTCCTCCTTGCGCGCCTCGATCTCCTCCTCGGTCACGGGCTTGACGTCGACCGTGAGCAGATCGCCCGACTGATAGGCCAGATGCTCGAAGCGCCCGCTCGCGCTGATGACCATGCGTACATTGTCGCCCTGTGCGAAGGTATCGATGGACCTCACGGGGGTCGCGAAGTCGACCACGTCGAGTCGCCGCTCGAGCCTCTCGGGCAGCGTCGCGCCGAGGAAGTCCACCACGATATCGGCGCCCTCCTGGCGCATATCCACCACCACCGAAGGATCCGAGAGCGTCACCAGCACGCGGCCCTCACCCGACTCGCCCCGGCGGAAGTCCACGTTCTCGACCCGCTCCTCGGGCCTGGCCCCGCCGCCCATGGCCGTCGCTCGCCGCTGCACGGAGGGCGCCGCGGCCGCGGCGCTGCTCTCCAGCGTGATGAGCACCGAGGAATCCTGCACCTGCATCTCGTAGGGCACGAGGCGAACGAGATTCAGGACCACGCGCGTGCGGCCCCCCGCCTCCACGGCGGTGATGCTGCGCGCCATTCCGATACCCACGGTCTGGCTCTTGCGCTCGAGGTTCAGCCCGACGTTGGTGAAGTCGATGGCCACTCGCGGTGGGTCCTCCACCGCGAACACGAGGGGCTCCTGGACCGGTCCGGAGAGCTCGAGCTCGATGCGCACCCTGTCCCCCGGCAGCGAGGAGTAGCCGATGGAGTCGAGCGTCACCTCGCTTTGCCCGAACCCGACGGGCGCCCATACGAGCAGGGCCAGGGCGATGCACGTGGCAGCGAAGCGGACCCCTGCGGCGCGGCGGCCGTTGCCGGCCGGCGGTGCGGTCGCAGCCGAAAGCAGGGATCGGAGGAAAGGGTGGATCGTCGTCATGGAGGCGCTCCCTGTGTGTCTCACCTACTCGGCCAGAGCCACTGCCGCTTCGTTTTCCATCCACCCGCCCTGACCATCGGGCACGATCTCCAGGAGCTCGATGCGGTTCTCCTGGATGTGCATGATCTTTCCGTAGTTCTGGCCCATGTAATTGCCCACTTGCACACGATGGACGACTCCCTCGGGGTCCTTGATGATCCCCCAGGTAACCTCGTCCTGCTCCAGCGTGCCCACCATGCGCAGTGAATCGAGGGGAAAACTCTCCAGCTCTTCCCTGTTGCGGTCGAGGTCGGGCTGGAGGCCGGTGTCGGTGCGCGTCTCGGCGACACCCACCTTGTCTTCCTGGAAGAACGGCTGGAACGGGTCGACCTTGTCGCTCGACCGGTAGGCGTGGGTTTCGTAGCGCTTGAACTCGGGCAACGGTTCGACTTTCGTGCTCTTACGCGCCTGCACCTCCGCCGCATATTCGCGCAGGTCCCGCATGGAGTCGCCGCCGCACGCAGCGAGCACGAAGCAAAGGCCCAGGGGCAGAATCCGCCGTGCGCCCGAGACGGCGAGCCGGCGCGCTGTGGCTGGCTCGCCAACGATCGGTCCGATTCTGGTGCTGGAACTCATGGCTACAATCAATCTGCGTTGGTTTTCCGCGGTCACCGCCGCCTCTTCTTCTTTTTCTTCTTGCCGTCATCCTTGGCCTGTTGCGCCATCTCCTCTTCCTCGAGATAGCGATACGTCTTGGCCGTCATGTCCATGACCAGCTCATTGGCGCCCGTGTCCTTGCTCCTTCGCGGGGTGATGCTGATGTCGTGCTGGGTCACGATGCGCGGCAGCGCCGCGACCGAGCTTATGAACTCGCCGAACTCGTGATACTTGCCCGTGACGCGTATGGTGATGGGCTGTATCGCGTAGAACTCGGCCGGTTTTTCCTGCTCGGGCTTGAAAAGCTCGAACTCCAGCCCCGCGCCGAGACCGGCCTGAGAGATGTCCACGAGCAAGCCTTCGATCTCGGTGCGGTTGGGCAGCAACCTGAGCAGCGCGCCGAACGACTGCTTCATCTGCTGGAGCTGCTCCTTCAGCGGCTCAAGGTTCGCCGCCCGACGCTGCTTTGCTTCAAACGTTTGCTTGAGCTCCGTCTCCTTCTCCTGGAACTGCTGGAGCTCGGCGATCTGATGCTTGGTGTCGAACCAGTAGCCCGCCAGCAGAACCGCCACCGAAACGATCAGGATGATGCCGATCTTGATCGGTATCGGCGCGTTGCCGACGTTGTTGAGGTCGAGCTTTTTGAGGTCGTCTAACTTCATTTGGATATTTCTGCGGTTTCTATCGTCTCGCCCTCGCTGGGATTGGTCTGCTGAACCTTCAGGCTGAATTCACTGAGACGAAACTGCTGCGGGCTGTTCTTCTCATCGGCCTTGATCTCGATGAGCGAGGGGCTCTTGAGCCAATCCGAGTCGTTGAGGTTGCGCATGAGCGAGGACACCCGGGCGTTCGACTGCGCCATGCCTTGGAGCGTGAGCGTCCTCTCCTGCTGCGTGATTTTCTTGTAGTAGACGCCCTCGGGCAGGGTCGCCACCAGCTCGTCGAAGAGATGGACGATCTCGGGGCGGCTCGCTTGAAGCTCCTGAATGATCTCCATGCGCGCTATCAGTCGCTCCTTTTCCTCATCGAGCGCCTTGATCTCCGCTATCTTCTCGTCGAGCTTCTTGATCTCCTCCTGGAGGAACTCGTTTCGCTCCTTCTGGAAGGAGATCTTGTTGCTGTACTGCATGTGCACCAGCGCCACGATGCCGAGCATGGCGACCACCGCCATGGTCACGCGGATCCCGAATTCCTTCTGGCGCCGTCGCCGCAGCTCTTCGCGCCACGGCAATAAATTGATATGTGGCATCTAGTGCACGCTCCTCATCGCCAGGCCGCACGCGATCATGAGCGAAGGCGCGTCATTGGCCAGGACATCGGCTCGTACCTTGGACGCGATCGACATGTTGGCGAACGGGTCGGCGATAATGACCTCGGTCCCGGCCTTGTCCGCGATGACCTCGGCGGCGCCGGGTATGGACGCGCAGCCTCCAGCGAGCACGATGCGATCCACCTGCCCGTACTGGCTCGAGGAGTAGAAGAACTGGAGCGAGCGATTGACCTGCTGCGCCATGGACTCCTTGAAGGGGTTCAGCACCTCGGGCACGTAGTTCTCGGGCAAGCCGCCCTGGCGCTTGGCGAGTCCCGCCTCCTCGTAGGTGAGCCCGTATCGGCGCTGAATCTCCTCGGTGAGCTGTTTGCCGCCGAAGACCTGCTCGCGGGCGTAGATGATCTTGAGATCGCTCAGCACGCTGAGCGTCGTCATGGTGGCGCCGATGTCGACCAGGGCGATGGTCTCGTCCATGCCGCCGCCGGGAAGCTGCTGCGCGAGCAGGCTGAAGGCGTTCTCCAGGGCGAAGGCCTCCACGTCGACGATCTTGGCGGTGAGGCCCCCGATCTCGGCGGCCGCCACGCGCACGTCCACGTTCTCCGAGCGCGAGGCGGCGAGCAGCACATCGACGCGGTCGGGGTCGGATTCGGAGGGCCCCACGACCTCGAAGTCGAGGTTCACCTCCTCCAGTGAATACGGAATGTACTGATCGGCCTCGAGCTGGATCTGGTTCTCCATCTCCTCCTCGGAGAGGTCCGCCGGCATGGGAATGACCTTCGTAATGACGGCCGATCCGGCCACCGCGAGGGCGGAATTCTTGGTTTTGGTTCCGGAGCGCTTCACGGCGCGCCGGATGGCTTCGCCCACCGCCTCCACCTCCGTGATATTCTTCTCCACCACGGAGTTGGGCGGCAGCGGCTCCACCGCGTGGCTCTCGACCTTGTAGCGGTCGCCGCTCCGGCTGAGCTCGAGCAGCTTCACTGCCGTCGAGCTGATGTCCAGGCCGATGACGGGCGCCGATTTTCTCCCAAAGAGACTGAAACTCACGGACTTTTTCCCGGCTTTCTGCTAACGTAGTGGCAGCTTATCGGCCAATACACGAGATATCTGGAGGGTGGACGGACGAAGGTCCCGGGCGAAGGCGGTAGTGCGTGTACTAAAATGTCCCAGCACCGTCGGTCGCTTCTGCGTCCCCCTCACGGACGTGGTGGCCAAGGTCACCCGACAACCGAGCATGGGACTTATCGGCAGATTTCGCGTTTCTTTTACCCGCGCCCGGAGGAGTCCGCTGAACCCCCGCCAGCGGCGACCGATAAGGCGACTGTCCCATCGAGCTGAGTTGAGCCCCTAGATGTCCAAGCTAGCCCGTGTCTTGTTCGGTCTGACCCTGATCGGCGCTCTGATCGGGCTCCTGGTCGCCGTCGGCATGGTGGCCTACTTCGTCCCCCGGCTGCCGTCCATCGAGAGCCTGAAGGATGTGCAGCTTCAGGTCCCGCTGCGGGTCTACACCCGGGACGAGAAGCTGATTGCGGAGTTCGGCGAGAAGCGGCGCGCGCCGGTCGAGCTGGCCGAGGTGCCCGACACGATGATCAAGGCAGTGCTCGCGGCCGAGGACGAGCACTTCTACCGGCACCCCGGCGTCGACGTGGAAGGGCTCGCGCGCGCCGTGTGGTACCTCGTGCGCACCGGTGAGAAGGGTCCGGGCGGCAGCACCATCACCATGCAGGTGGCGCGCAACTTCTTCCTCGACCGGGAGAATACCTACCTGCGCAAGCTCAACGAGATACTGCTGGCGCTGAAGATCGAGCGCGAGCTCAGCAAGGACGAGATCCTGGCGCTCTATCTCAACAAGATCTTCCTCGGGCAGCGTGCCTACGGCGTCGGCGCCGCCGCCCAGGTCTACTACGGGAGCACCCTGAACGAGCTCACCCTCCCCCAGCTGGCGATGATCGCGGGGCTGCCCAAGGCGCCGTCTCGCTTCAACCCCGTGGTCAACCCCACGCGTGCGGTCGAGCGCCGCAACTACGTCCTCGGGCGCATGCACGAGCTCGGGTTCATCGACGACGAGGCGTATCAAGTCGCCGCGGACGCCCCGGTGAGCGCCAGCCTGCACGCCCTGAGCGTGGAGGTGGAGGCGCCTTACGTGGCGGAGATGGTGCGCGCGGAGATGGAGGCGCGCGAGGGGGCCGAGGCCTACACGCGTGGACTGCGCGTGTACACGACCATCGACAGCGGCCTCCAGCGCCGGGCCAACCAGGCCCTGCGCGACGGGCTCCTCGACTACGACCGGCGCCACGGCTATCGCGGGCCGCTGGCGCGGGTGAAGCTTCCCGAGAAGACCGAGGACACGGCCGTGCTGGACCAGTTGCTCGCCCAGCATCCGGTGATCGGCGGACTGGTCCCCGCGGTGGTGCTCGCGACGAGCGAGCAGCAGGCCACGGTCTACGGGCGCGGCGGCGTGGGAGAGATCGTGCTCCCCTGGGAGGCGCTCTCGTGGGCGCGCGGGTACGTCTCCGAGAATCGCGTCGGTCCCGAGCCGCAGACGGCGGGCGACATCCTCGCGCCCGGGGACGTGGTGCGCATCGAGCGCCGGGGGGATCAATGGCTGCTGGCCGAGCTGCCCGAGGTCGAGGGTGCGCTGGTGGCGCTCGATCCCGACGACGGTGCCATCCGCGCGTTGACCGGGGGCTTCGATTTCCAGCGCAGCAAGTTCAACCGCGCCGTGCAGGCCGAGCGCCAGCCGGGCTCCAGCTTCAAGCCCTTCATCTACTCGGGCGCCCTGGAGCGCGGGTTCACGGCGGCGAGCTTCATCAACGACGCCCCGGTGGTGTTCGACGACCCCGGCCTCGAGGCGACCTGGCGGCCCGAGAACTACAGCGGGCGTTTCTTCGGCCCCACCCGGTTGCGCGAGGCGCTCTTCAAGTCGCGCAATCTGGTCAGCATCCGGCTCCTGCGCTCGGTGGGCATCGATTTCACCGTGGATTATCTGCGCCGCTTCGGCTTCGACCCCGAGCGGCTGCCGCGCAACCTCTCGCTGGCGCTGGGTAGCGGCACGGTGACCCCGGTGGAGCTCGCGCGCGGCTACGCCGTGTTCGCCAACGGCGGTTACCGCGTGGACCCTTACTTCATCGAGCGCGTGGAGGAAGGCGACGCGCTGGTGACCTTGCGGGCGCGCCCCGCACGCGTGTGCCGGAGCTGCGCGGGTGCCCTGCAGCGCGTCTCCGCCAGCGGAGGTCGCGGCGAGGAGGCCGCGCGCGCGTTCCGTGCCGCGCCGCGCGTGCTGACACCCCAGAACGCCTGGCTCATGAACTCGTTCCTGCGCGACGTGATCAAACGCGGCACCGGACGGCGGGCGACACAGCTCGGACGCTCGGACCTGGCGGGCAAGACCGGCACCACCAACGACCAGCGTGACGCCTGGTTCTCGGGCTTCAACCCGAGCCTGGTGGCGACCGCCTGGGTGGGCTTCGACAAGCTCCAGCCGCTGGGCCGCCGGGAGACCGGTGCGCGTGCGGCGCTGCCGATCTGGATGGGGTTCATGGGGGGAGCGTTGCAGGGGGTCGAGGAGCAGCACCTGGAGCAACCGGAAGGGCTCGTGACCGTGCGCATCGATCCGGAGACCGGGGCCCTGGCGTCGGCCGGGGATCCGAATGCGATCTTCGAGACCTTCCGCGTGGACCATGTGCCGCGGCGCCTGGCGGAGGCGCCGGCGCAGTCGACGCACTCTTCGCCCTCCCCGGACGAGGGCGGTGTGACGCAACAGCTCTTCTAGCCCGCATTTTTCCAGCGCGCGAAGCGAGGGTGCGAAGGTGCCCGTATCGACACGCCGTGTCGCCCTCGCCGCGCCGCAGCGAACACGAGACGAGCATGTCGACTTCCTTCCTCGCCATTCGAAGCCATGAAACCGCGCAGAAATCTTCGCAAATCCCAGCTCAGAGAGTGTCTGGCACAGGAGGCGGCCCGGCTCATGATCGAGGACGGGGTGCGTGACTTCGGGGTCGCCAAACGCAAGGCGGCTCAGCAGCTGCGGGCCGAGGACGCGCGCCAGCTGCCCCGGAACGACGAGATCGAGCGCGCGATGCAGGAGTACCAGCGCCTGTTCCGCGCCGATCGCCAGCCCCACCGCCTGCGCGAGCTGCGCGAGGTGGCTCTGCGTGCGATGCGCTTCCTGGCCGCCTTCGAGCCGTGCCTCGTGGGACCGGTGCTGCGCGGCACCGCCGACGAGCACAGCGAGGTCACCCTGCACCTGTTCGCCGATCCGCCCGAGGAGGTGAACCTGTTTCTCGTCGACCACCGCATCCCGTGCGAGATGGGGGAAAAACGGCTGCGCGTATCCGTGGATGAGTTCAAGGCGTATCCCACTTACCGCTTCGTAGCGGAAGGGGTGCCCATCGAGCTGGTGGTCTTCCCTCACAACGGACGCCGCCAGTCCCCGCTGAGCCCGGTGGACGGCAAGCCCATGCGTCGCTTGAGCCTGGCCAAGTTTGAAGCACTCGGCGGCCAGCTCGACTGACGCGACGCAGCCGGTGACGGGCGATCTCGTGCGCGTGGCCGTGCCCTCGCCGCTGCGGCGCAGCTTCGACTACCGCATCCCCGAGCACATCCCCGCGGCGTGCCTGGCGCCGGGCACACGCGTGCGCGTGCCGTTCGGCCGTACCACCCGCGTCGGTGTGGTCCTCGAGCGTCCCCTGCGCAGCGGCGTCGAGCGCGAGCGCCTGCGCGGGATCGTCGAGGCTCTGGACGGGGAGACGCCGCTTCTGCCGTCGCCGACGCTGGCGCTCCTGACCTGGGCCAGTGCCTATTATCACCACCCCGTGGGCGAAGTCCTTCAGGCCGCGCTGCCGGCGGCCCTGCGCCGGGGACGCCCCGCCCGCATACGGCCCGCCCGCCGCTGGCGACTCACGGACGCGGGGCGCGACGCCGATCCGGCGGCGCTCGCGCGTGCGCCGCGCCAGGCGGCATTGTTGCGGATGCTGGAGAAGGCCCCCGAGGGCATGGCGTGGACGCAGCTGCGCGAGGTGGCCGGCGACTGTCGCAGCGCGCTGGAGAGCCTCGCCGCCAAGGGCTGGGTCGCGGCGGAGACGACGCAGCCGCTGCCCGAGGCCGAGGACAACGCCCCCGAGGCGGTGACCCCGGAGCCGGCGCAGCGCGCGGCGATCGAGGCCGTCTACGCGGAGCGGGACGGCTTTCACGCGTTCCTGCTGCACGGCGTGACCGGCAGCGGCAAGACCGAGGTGTACCTTCAGCTCATCGAGCGCATCGCCGCCCTCGGACGCCAGATACTGGTGGTGGTCCCCGAGATCGCTCTCACGCCCCAGCTGGTGGGGCGTTTTCGCGCCCGCCTGCACGTGCCGGTCGCGGTGCTGCACTCGGGGCTCGGCGACGAAGAGCGGCTCGCGGCCTGGGTGTGGGCGCGCGACGGGCACGTCCCGGTGGTGGTGGGCACGCGCTCGGCGGTTTTCGTGCCGCTGCGCACGCCGGGGCTGTTCATCGTGGACGAGGAGCACGATCTGTCCCTGAAGCAGCAGGAGGGCTTTCGGTACTCGGCGCGCGATCTGGCCGTGGTGCGCGCGCGCCAGAGCGGCGTGCCGGTGCTGCTCGGCTCGGCGACGCCCTCCCTGGAGAGCCTCTACAACGTGGCCCGGGGCCGCTACACGGAGCTCATCCTGCCGTCGCGGGCGGGCGGTGCCGCCGCGCCGCGCATCGAGATCATCGACCTGCGCGGGCGCCCCTTCGAGGAGGGGTTGTCGGGGCCCATGCGGGAGGCTCTGCACGACAATCTCGCACGCGGCGAGCAGACGCTCCTGTTCCTCAACCGGCGCGGCTATGCGCCGGTCCGTCTGTGCCACGCCTGCGGCTGGGTGGCCGATTGCGCACGCTGCGATGCGCACATGGTGCATCACCGCGGCGCCGATCGGCTGCGCTGCCATCACTGCGGCGCCGAGCGTGCCTCGCCGCCGGCCTGCCCCGAATGCGGCGCCGAGGACATGCGCGATCTGGGCGTGGGCACGGAGCGGGTGGTGCAGGCTCTCGAGCGCATTCTTCCGCAGGCGCGCATCGCGCGCCTCGATCGCGACAGCATCCGGCGCAAGGGCGCCCTGGAGAGCGTGCTCGACAGCGTTCACAGCGGCGGCATCGACATCCTGGTGGGCACGCAGATGCTGGCCAAGGGGCACGATTTCCCGCGCGTGACGCTGGTGGGCATCCTGGATGCGGACGGCGGGCTGTTCGGCGCCGATTTCCGGGCGAGCGAGCGCATGGCGCAGCTCATCGTGCAGGTGTCGGGACGCGCCGGCCGCGGCGCACGCCCGGGGCGCGTGCTGGTGCAGACCCACCACCCCGAGCACCCGCTGCTCCAGGCCCTCATCCGCGACGGCTATCCACGCTTTGCCCAGGCCGCCCTTGCCGAGCGCTGCGACGCCGGGTTGCCGCCGGCGGGGGCGCTCGCGCTGCTGCGCGCCGAGGCGCCGGGGCGCGACCCGGTTTTCGCCTTCCTCGAAGAGGCGAGCACCCTCGCGCGGCGGTGGGCCGGCGAGGGGGTGCGCCTGCTCGGCCCGGTGCCGGCGCCCATGGAGCGGCGCGCGGGCCGCTACCGGGCGCAGCTGCTGCTCGAGTCGGACGAGCGCAGCGCGCTGCACCGGCTGCTCGAT
>CAZPFD010000124.1:0-5291 GCA_964585725.1 uncultured Ectothiorhodospiraceae bacterium
CGAAGGAGGTGACGATGCCGAAGTTGCCCCCGCCCCCGCGCAGCGCCCAGAAGAGCTCGGGGTGCCGGTCGGCGCTGGCCCGCACCCGCTCGCCTTCCGCGGTGACCACGTCGGCCGAGCGCAGGCTGTCGCAGGCGAGGCCGTGCTTGCGGCTGGTCCAGCCGAAGCCGCCGCCCAGGGTGAAGCCGGCAACGCCGGTGGTGGAGACGATGCCCCCGGGCACCACCAGACCGAAGGCCTGGGTCTCGCGGTCCACGTCGCCCCAGCACGCACCGGGCTCGACGCGCACGGTGCGCTGGGCCGGATCCACGTGCACACCCCTGAGCGTGGACAGGTCGATCATCAACCCGCCCTCGCACACCGCGGTGCCGGCGATGTTGTGGCCGCCGCCGCGAACCGAGATGAGCAGGTCGTGCTCGCGCGCGAAGCGCACGCAGTCGGCGACGTCCGCCGCCCCGCTGGGGCGCGCGACCAGGGCGGGACGCTTGTCGATCATCGCGTTCCAGATGCGGCGCGCCTCTTCGTAGCCCGGCTCGCCCGGCCGGCACAGGGGCCCGCGCAGGCGCCTGGCCAGCGCCTCCATCGTCCCCGCATCAAGCGTGGTCTCGCCGCCGCCATTGGTCGCCACCTGTATTCGCGTCATGGTGAGCCTCCGCGTCGTTTCCTCGACACCCACTTTCGGGACACGGGCCTGGCGCATCAAGTACACGATCTGTACTGGTCTCCGGGATTCCGGCGGCGTTACCCTCTCGGGCATGAAGGGCTACGGGCAGTTCTGTCCCATCGCCAAGGCCTCGGAGATCCTCACCGAGCGCTGGACGCCGCTGGTGCTGCGCGAGCTCATCGCCGGCAGCCGACGGTTCAACGATCTGCGCCGCGGCGTGCCGCTGATGTCGCCGGCGCTGCTCTCCAAGCGCCTGAAGCAGCTCGAGCGCGCGGGCCTGGTGCAGCGGCGCGCCGGATCGGGCGGCGCGTCCGAGTACGTGCCCACGGCGGCGGCGCGCGAGCTCGAGCCCATCATCGAGATGCTGGGGGAATGGGGACAGCGCTGGGTGAGAAGCCAGTTCGGGCCCGAGGATCTCGACCCGGGCCTGCTCCTGTGGGACATCCGCCGGCGCGCCGACCCCGCACGCTTCCCGCCGGGGCGCACCGTGGTGGCGCTCGTGCTGACGGACGCGCCGCGCAACAAGCGTCACTGGTGGCTGGTGAGCGAATCGCCCGAGGTGGATCTGTGCGTGAGCGATCCGGGCTTCGAGGTGGACCTGTACGTGGTCACCGGCGTGCGCTCGCTCACGCGCATCTGGCTGGGCGAGCTGACCGTGGCGCGCGCCGTGGACTCGGGGATGCTCGAGCTCATCGGTCCCGCGGCGCTGCGCCGCCGGTTCGGATCGTGGCTGGGCACGAGCCCATTCGCCGGCGTCAAGCCCGCATCGGCAAGGAGCGTGTAACACGTCCTAGCGCTCGCAGTGCGCGATCACCTCGCCCGCCGTGATCTCGGGCGGGTCGGGCAGGAACGAGGCCAGGCTCTCCTGCACATAGCTGCGCGCCTCGCGGTTGGACGCCTCCGCGCTCTCGCGATCGTCGAAGATGCTGATGCTGAGCAGCACGCCCTCGCCGGCGTCGACGATGTAGTACGCCCTGAATCCCGGCAGCTGACTCATGACCGGCACGAAGCGCTCCCGGGCGCGGCTCGCCACCGCCTGCGCGGAGCCCGGACGTGTCGTGTATCGGCGGATGCTCGCGTACATGACCCTCTCCTCCCAAGGAACGTGTGATCGTCTTCCTGATGACCATACGTCCCATTCACCGTGCTTTTGCACCCGGATATCGATAGCGCATGATGCCCCACGTTACCATGCAACCGACGTAACGGCGCTGCATACATCCTAAATGCACAACCTCGTTCGGCTCTCCTTCAAACGGATTACGCACGGACTTCGCATCCAGCGCAAACTTGGCACGGCCGGCATGTTTGCCTAAGTTTGTTACACGGAGGTGATGCGTCTGTAAGCATTGCCTAAGAACAAGAACGTTAGGATTCTGGCATCCGGAGCGCCGCCGGAGAAAAACAACACCGTGCAATCTCGCCGCACGGACACGAGTGCGCGTCTTTGTCGCGCGGAGCGGCTGCGAGAGGGAGATTATGCCGGAGGAAGGAAAGAAGGCGACTTTGTCGGCCCTGCCAGACACGAATCCTAACCCGGTGCTCGCGGCGGCCGCGGATGGCCGCCTCACCTACGTCAATCCGGCGGCCCAGCACATCGCAGCGGAGCTCGGAATCGCCACCGAAGCCCTCCTTCCCGGGGAGCACGACGACCTCGTGGAGACGTGCGTGCGCAGCCACACGGTGCAGCGCGCGCAAAGCACGGTCGCCGGCCGGCGGCTCGCGTGGACCTATCGCGCCGCGGACGGCGAACCGGGCGTGCACATCTACGGCTACGATCTCAGCACGCTGGCGCAGGAAGAGCTCCAGGATGCCTTCGCCGGCGAAGGGCTCGATCGGCTGGCCATCGGCATGCTGGTGGTGGACGCGGATCTACACGTGCGCTACGCCAACCGCGCCGCGGCAACCATCCTCGAGGCGGCGGACGGCGTGGCCCTCGAGAGCGATCGCCTGTCGGTGCGCGGCAAGCACGGCCAGAGCGAGCTCAAGGCCCTGGTCAGGGAGGCGACGACCGGGGAGGCGAGCCGCGCCGAGCACGAGCGCACCCTGCCCGTGCCCCGCACCTTCCGCGAGTCGCCGCTCGAGGTGCTGGTCACTCCGCACCTGAACGGGCACCGCAACGGTCTCGCCTTCGTGTTCGTGGCCGACGCCGAACGCTCCCTCGGCAACGTGGAGAAGCTGCTGGTGTCGGTGCACGGCCTCACGCGCACCGAAGCCCGCCTCGCCGGGCTCATGGCCCAGGGGCTCAATCCCAGCGAGGCGGCGCAACGCATGGGCGTCGGCATCACCACCGTGCGCTCGCACCTGCGCCAGCTCTTTCGCAAGACCGGCACCCGCCGCCAGGCGGAGCTCGTGCGCCGCATCGTGGCCGGGCTCGCCGGCTGCCTGCTGGCGCGCAACCAGAACGGCGCACCCGAGCCGGACGCGGACCGCGACGACGAGCCGGACCGCGTGTAGCCGGAAATGGATCCGTCCCCTTCGCATCACGCCCGGATTCGGCGGGATTTCATCCCGCCCTACTCGGCTACTCGGCACATACCGCGGGGAAAATGGGGAACCGAAGGGGCTCCGACGGCGGGCGCTTGTGCGATAGCATGCGCGGAGGCGGCGGGGAGGATTGCCGGCATGAGCGCCATTGCAAAACAACAGAAAAAGGCGGCGGTGTACGGTGCGGGGGCGGCCTACGTGGACGGGGCCTACGCGCCCATCGGCGAGGCGCGGATCCCGATTCTGGACTGGGGCTTTCTGCGCTCCGATGCGACCTACGACGTGGTCCACGTCTGGCGGGGGCGGTTCTTCCGCCTGTCCGAGCATCTGGAGCGCTTCCAGCGCTCCTGCGAGCGGCTGCGGCTGCACCCGCCCCACGAGCGCGATGCGCTGCGCGCCGTTCTCAACCAGTGCGTGCGCCTGAGCGGGCTGCGCAACGCCTACGTGGAGATGATCTGCACGCGCGGGGTGCCGCCGCCCGGATCGCGCGACCCGCGCGCGTGCCGCAACGCGTTCTTCGCGTTCGCGATTCCATTCGTGTGGATCGTGCCGCCCGAGCACCAGGAGCGGGGCGCGCACCTGATCATCTCCGGGGTGCCGCGCATACCGCCGGCGAGCGTCGACCCGACGGTCAAGAACTACCACTGGGCCGATCTTACGCGCGGGCTGTTCGAGGCCTTGGAGCGCGGGGGCGACACGGCGGTGCTGGTAGACGCGCAGGGCAACGTCTCCGAAGGGCCGGGCTTCAACGTGTTCTGCGTGAAAGAGGGGCGCGTGCTCACCCCGGGAGGCACGGTGCTCGAGGGGATCACGCGGCGCACGGTGATGGAGCTGTGCGCGGAGATCGGCGTGTGCTGCACGGTGGGGACGATCTCGCCTGCGGATCTGCGCAGCGCCGACGAGGTGTTCCTGTCGTCCACCGCGGGAGGCCTGATGCCGGTGACGCGCGTCGACGGCCAGCCCGTGGACGACGGGCGTCCGGGGCCGATCACCGTGCGCCTGCGCAAGCTGTACTGGGCGAAGCACGAGGATCCGGCGTGGAGCACGCCGGTGGATTACGCTTGAGCGGGAGTCAGTCCAGGGTGAGCTCGATCAGGGGTCCGGTGGCGGGCACCATGAAGTCCGGCATGCCCATCGACTCCACCGCCGCGACCAGCCGGCCCTGGCGGCCGAGCAGCTCGTCCGCCAGCGCGATGATGCGGCGGTTGGGGTGGGCATGGGGCGCCGCCGCGCGCAGCCGGCGCGCCAGATCCGCCTCGCGGCCCTCGGCGTGCACCGCGCACACGGTGAGCGCCGCCGCGGTCGAGCGGCTGACCCCGGCGAGGCAGTGAATGAGCATGGGCGCCGCGCGGTCCCAGCCGCGCGCGAAGTCGATGAGCTCCTCCACGTGCGCGTGGTCCGGCGGCGAGAACCCGGGTATGGGCTCGATGATGTCGTCGCAGCTCAGACGCAGGTGCCGCTCCGCAGGGATGGACACCGGCGTGCGCGGCATGTCCTGCGCCGCGATCACCGACACCAGATGGCTCGGCCGCAACGACGACACGTAGCGGGGCATCTCCTCGAGGCAGCAAACGTAGATCATGATGCAGGGTAGTTTAAACGAAACCCGGTGCGCCGGGTCGCGTGTGATGCATGCGCCATAGAGCCCGACGAGCGATCGCCGTCGCGCTGGTGGTGCTGGGCGCGAGCCTGATGGTGCTCACGCCGGAGTGGATCGGGGGCTACGTGATGCTGCTCCTGGGGCTCGTCATCGAGATCGTCGGCATCGCCCTGGTGCGCAAGGACAAGGGGTGACGCATGGCGCCGAGAAACCGCTCGAGCTGCGGCCCGTAACGCCTTGAGCGAGAAGGAGTTACCACTCACTTCACGGCCGTGGACAGAAAAGCGCTTGCGTGACGGGTGGTTACACGTGCCAAGCCCCGCGGCGCCCGCTCAATCCTCCACATCGGGCTCGATGAAGCACCACGCGATCTCCGGAAACTGGCTCTGAAGGCGCGCCTCCAGGCGGTTGATGGCCGCGCTCGCCTGGCCCACATCGAGGTGCTCGCGCAGCCGGATCTTGGCGGCGAGCATGACCTGCGCCCCCATCTGCACGGTGATCACGTTGAACACGCGCTGGATGTCGGTGTCGCCGGCCATG
>CAZPFD010000124.1:5391-10849 GCA_964585725.1 uncultured Ectothiorhodospiraceae bacterium
CGCCGGCCATGGCGCGTGCCGTCGTGCGCTGTCAGGGGCTCGGGGACGACAGCGTAGCAGAAACGCAGCCCGCGCTCGGGGCTCAGCGCAGCTCCACGCGCCGCTCCAGGATGCGGTCCTCACCCGCGCGCTCGGCGCGCACCCTCACCGTCTCGCCGGGGCGCTTGTCCCACAGCGCGATCTTCACGTCGTCGAACGTCTCCACCGAACGACCCGCCACCGCGAGCAGGCGATCGCCTGCGACCAGCCCCGCCGCTCCGGCCCCGCTGCCCTCGGCCACCGAGCGGATCACGACGCCCCCGGCGGTGCTCTCGATCATCACGCCGAGCCGGCCCGGCGGCGCCAGCTCGACCTCCGCCGTGCGCAGCCGGTAGTCCGCCCCGTCGAGGTCCGCGCCCTCGCCCTGCACCACCGTGGCCAGGGTCGCCTCGATGCGGCGCGCGACGCGCGCCGGGATGCCCCCGGGCAGAACGTGGCCCTGCCCGGCGAGCACCACCAGCCGTTGCTCCGGGTGCTCGCGCAGGCGGCGCACCGCGCGCTCGGCCATGGCCTCGTCCCACACAAGCTGCGCCTGCACGAAGTGCTCGAAGCTGCGCGCCTCGTTCTCGGGGTGCTCCTCGAACACCCGGCGCAGGCGCGCGCGGTAGGCCTCGTCCGCGCGGCCCATGTCGGCGGGGACCCACCGGCGCTCCTCCGCGCTCAGCGCCTCCAGCCCGCCCTGCCCCACCTTGCGCACGACCTCCGAGGGCACGTTGAGGGCGACCAGGGGGATGCGGTGCGCGCGCGCGAAGCGCAGGATGGGCGCGTACAGGCGAAAGTCGAAGCCCCAGCGCGCGAAATACCCGGAGCGCTCGAGCAGTGCGTCCAGGACGATGTCCCCGGCCACGTAGGCGTCGAGCGTGTCCTGATAGGGCTGCTGGAAGAACTCCATGGCCACGGCCAGCGGCTCGCCGCGCACGTGCAGCCGGCAGATCACCTCGAGCTGGTTCAGGTGGTGCGCGTAGCGGTCGTGGGTCTCGCCGATGAACACCGCGCGCCGGCCCTCGAGGGCGTCGATGAAGGCGGTGAAATCCAGCGCCGCGCCGCCGCTGGCAACGGCGGGGGGCTTCCAGCCGGCTGCCGTGGCCGCCCGGGAGCAGGGCGCTGCGCCGGTGTCCGCACCGGCCGCGGTGATCGACACGAGGAGAACCAGGGCAGCGGCGGTGCAACGCGACAATCCATTCATGGGCAACTCCCTGTGGGTGGTAGGGGCGGGGCTCCACCCACCATATGACATCCCACGCGGCGTGGCTCTACGTGACCTCCCGGATGGGGCCGGGAACGATGACGCCGTAGGATTGAAAACCATGGCGCTGCGATTGGTGGCAATGCTTCTCCTGGCGCTCGCACCCCCTGCGAGCGCGGCCGGCATCGTGGAGCACGCCCTCGAGGTCGAGCTCGCCCCCGGCGCGGGGCGCATCGCGGTGCGCGATCGGGTTCGGTTGCCCGCGGCCCCGCCCGGCTCGAGCGTGACGGTGGCGCTGAACGCCGCCTTCTCGCCGTCGCTGGAGGCGCCCGCCGGGGCCGTGCTGCAATCCCTGGACACCTCCGGCTCCAGCCGCTGGAGGCGCCATCGGGTGATCCTGCCCGAGGGCGCGCACGCCTTCACGCTGCGCTACGCGGGCGTGCTGCCCCAGGCGATCCGATCCGAGGGTGTGTTCCTGAGCGGCGCCGACGGCTGGTACCCGCGCACGGGCGATGCGCTGATGCGCTTCTCGCTGGCCGTGGCGCTGCCCTCCGGATGGAGCGCCGTGAGCCAGGGCGCACAGCACGCGCCCGGAGACGGGGCGCACGGCGTGGTGTGGACCGAGCACCACGCCCAGGAAGACATCTACCTGGTCGCCGGGCGCTTCGCAACCTATCGCGGCGCGGCCGCGGAGGTGGAAGCGCTGGTGTATCTGCGCACGCCCGACGCGGCCCTGGCACGGCGCTATCTCGAGGTGACCCCGCGCTACCTCGAGGAGTACGCGCGGCTCATCGGACCCTACGCTTACGCCAAGTTCGCGCTGGTCGAGAACTTCGAGCAGACGGGCTACGGCATGCCCTCCTTCACGCTGCTCGGCTCGCGCGTGATCCGCCTGCCCTTCATCCTGCACTCGTCGTATCCCCACGAGATCCTGCACAACTGGTGGGGCAACGGCGTGTACGTCGACACCGCGGGCGGGAACTGGAGCGAGGGCCTCACCGCGTACCTGGCGGATCACCGCATCCAGGCCCGGCGCGGGGGCGGCGCCGCCTACCGGCGCGAGGCGCTGCAGAAGTACCGCAACTACGCGAGCGAGGCGCGGGACTTCGCGCTGCGCGACTTTCGCGGCGGACACGGCGACGCCACGCAGGCGGTGGGCTACAACAAGACCCTCATGGTGTTTCACATGCTGCGCCGGCGGCTCGGCGACGAGCGCTTCTTCGCCGGGCTGCGCCGCTTCTACCGCGAGTGGCGCTTCCGGCGCGCGGGCTACGCCGATCTGCGGGCGGCCTTCGAGGCCGAGGCCGGCGCCGATCTGGGGAGCTTCTTCGCGCAGTGGATCGAGCGCACCGGGGCGCCCGCGCTCGCGCTCGCCGACGTGCGCACGGGGCGCGGCGCGCACGGGTACCGCATCACCGGCGCCCTCGTGCAGACCCAGCCCGGGCCCGCCTACGCGCTGCGCGTCCCGATCGCGGTGCACGTGGACGGCGAGCGCGAGCCCGTGCGGCGCACCCTGAGCACGGAGGCCAAGCACGAGGCGTTCGATCTCGGCGTCGAGGCGCGCCCGCTGCGCCTCGAGATCGACCCCGAGTTCGACCTGTTCCGGCGCCTGTCGCGGGCGGAGATCCCCCCGGCGCTGGGCGAGCTCTTCGGCGCCCGCGACGTGCTGTTCGTGCTGCCCGCGCAGGCCGCACCGGCGCTGCGCGAGCGCTACCGGGCGCTGGCCGAGGCCCTCGGCGCCGCCGAGATCACCACCGATGCAGCGCTCGCCGGGCTGCCCGCGCAGCGCCCGGTGTGGCTGCTCGGGTGGGACAACCGCCACCGGCCGCGGCTGCGCGAAGCGCTGGCCGCCGAGGACATCGCCTCGGACGGGGATGCGCTCGGCGTCGAAGGCCGCACCCTGGCGCGCAGCGAGCACTGCGTCGTGCTCAGCGCGCGGCGCGACGCCTCCGACCCGAACGCTGCGCCCCTCGCGTGGCTCGGATGCGAGGTGGCGGCGGCTTTCGCGGGGCTCGCGCGCAAGCTCCCGCACTACGGGAAGTACAGCTACCTGGCGTTCGCGGGGGCGGAGCCGCAGAACGTTCTCAAAGGGCAGTGGCCGGTGCGGGCGTCGCCGCTGCGCGTCGACCTGACCCGCAAGAATTGACGCGCAAACTGTTCACGCTTCGGCAATGATACGGTCATGAAAGCGCGGTATCAGAACGAGAGTACGCCTGCGGGAGGAGACGAACCATGCTCACTTTTCGCGACTGCCTGGATTTCTGCGATCTCCCGGAGGAGGTGGTGAGAGCCATCGCGGTGCACGAGCGGGTCCCCAACATCGTCGCCGTGGAGATCGGCACGAGTCTGCTCGGCACGCCCCGGGGACGCGACGTCATCGAGGGCTACATCGAGGACGACATCGCCGCGGCGGAGCGCGACGGCGAGGCCGGCGCGGCCGAGCACTGGCGCACGGTGCTGGCCGGATTCCGATCCGTGCGCTCGCGCTAGATGCGTGCGCGGGGAACGCGGCACGGGGGTGCTGCGGCCGCAGGACCCTGCGCGCGGTTGTGTCCGTGCGGCCGAGGCGTTAGTGTCGGGTCAGGATGATCGCGACGACGAGGACGAGAAGCATGAGCCAGGCGAACAAGGGCGACACGGTCAAGGTGCACTACAAGGCGAAGCTCGACGACGGCTCGGTGGTCGATTCCTCCGAGGGCCGCGACCCGCTGGAGGTCACTCTCGGCGAGGGCAAGGTGATCAAGGGGGTCGAGGAGGCGCTCCTGGGGATGGAGGAAGGGCAATCGAAGACCGCGGCGGTCCCGGCGGACGAGGCCTACGGACCGCACCGCGAGGAGTGGGTGGTGACGGTGGAGCGCACCAAGCTTCCCGACGATCTCGACCCCCAGGTCGGGGATCAGCTCCAGATCAAGCAGAGCGACGGCCAGGCCATTCCGGTGCGGGTGACGGAGATCTCCGACGAGACCGTGACCCTCGACGCCAACCACCCGCTCGCGGGCGAGGATCTCACCTTCGAGCTGGAAGTGATCAAGGTGGATTGAGCCCCCTGCCGGGGACTCCATCGGCCGCGGGGGGCGGCCCGCGGGCCCCGCCATCCGCGAGCGTGGCGCGGAGATGCGGCTAGCGGTCGAACTGGCCCAGCGGGCGGTAAAGGGTGAACTCGATCGGCTCTGCGATGAGCTTCTCCCACGCGGCACCGGGATTCCTAAGAGTCAAGGTGTGGAAGGGAAATGTGAGCCCGTACACGATGGCGCCCACCCCGATGCTGACAAACCCAATGGGTCGTATGATCAGCCCGTCGACGGCCATGTCGAGCTCCGAGGGCTCGGCGTCGGCGATGGGCTCCGCGGCCGCGGCGCTCTGCAGCGCGGCGCCCGGCAGGACCAGGGCAAGGGCCACGAGGTAGACGGCGATCTTGCGGCGAAACCAGTCCATGAAACTCACTCCTCTGATGTCTCTGCGCGCAGCTCGAGCCACACGAACGAATATCGGCAGGCGGTGGGCCCGACTGTAATCCCGGGGGCCGCGAACGAGAAGCGTGCGGGCCGATGGCGATTCTGACCGTGGGCCACAGCGACCGGACCCCCGAGGGCTTCCTGGACCTGCTCGCGGGCGCCCGCGTGGAGGTGCTCGTGGACGTGCGCCGCTACCCCGGATCGCGGCGCCACCCGCAGTTCAACCGCGGCAGCCTGGCCAAGGCCCTGGCCGCCCGCGGCATCGACTACCTGTGGCGCGGCGAGGCCATGGGCGGCCGGCGCGCGGCGGCCGCCGGCGCCGAGCACACCGCCCTGCGCTCGGGGGACATGCGCGCCTACGCCGATCACATGCACAGTGACGCCTTCGCCGCGGCGGCCGCCGAGATCGAATCCCTGGGGGCGTCGCGGCGCGTGGCCCTGATGTGCGCGGAGCGCCTGCCCGAGCACTGCCACCGGGCGCTCATCGCCGACTTCCTCGCGCTCCAGGGCACGCCCGTGGAGCATCTCATCGACGCCGGGGTCGTGAAGGCCCACGAGCCCCACCCCCAGGCGCGGCGCCGGGGGCGCGCGGTGGTGTATGCGACGCGCAGCCAGATGGCCCTCGACCTGGACGGATAGGCCTTGGCGCCCCTGCGCGGGCCGGGAGCCGGGTGGCGGTGCCTCGCCCTCGCCGTGCTGGCCGGCGCGGCGGGCGCCGGCGCCGCCGCGTGATCGGCCGTGCCGGGTGAGGGAGACGCGAAGGTGGTGGAACGCGGCG
>CAZPFD010000125.1:0-10778 GCA_964585725.1 uncultured Ectothiorhodospiraceae bacterium
AGCAGGGTGCCCAGGGAAAGTAGTGTCTGACACCACTTTTCCTCTGCGCGCCTTGCATCTACGGGCATCTCCGCGCCCTCGCTTCGCGGGCTGGTGAGAAATGCGGGCTAGGGGCCAGCGAAGGTTCGCCGATTCGCCCGCCCGGCGGCGCCCCATCCGCAGCTACGTGCGCCGTCAGGGCCGCATGACCCAAGGCCAGCGCCGCGCGCTGGCCGCGCAGTGGGCCCGTTACGGCGTCGACGGCGCGAACGAGCGCCTCGACCTCGATCGCGTGTTCGGTCGGCGCGCGCCGCGCTATCTCGAGATCGGGTTCGGGATGGGCGAGGCGCTGGTGGAGATGGCGCAGGCGCATCCCGAGCGCGATTACCTGGGCATCGACGTCTACGATCCCGGCATCGGGCGTCTGCTCGCGCAGCTCGCCGAGCGCGCCCTGGAGAACGTGCGCGTCATCCGCGGGGACGCGGTGGAGGTGCTGGAGCGGCGCATCCCCGATGCCAGCCTGGATGCGGTGCTCGTGTTCTTCCCCGATCCCTGGCCCAAGAAGCGCCACCACAAGCGGCGCCTGGTGCAGGCGCCGTTCGCGGCGCTGCTCGCGGCCAAGCTCAAGCCCGCCGGGCGGGTGCACCTGGCGACGGACTGGGAGGACTACGCCGAGCACATGCTTGCGGTCCTCGAGGCCGAGCCGCGGCTCGCCAACGTCGCCGGCCCGGGCCGCTATGCACGCGAGCGCGGAGAGCGGCCGCCCAGCCGCTTCGAGCGCCGCGGCGAGCGCCTGGGCCACCCGGTGCGCGATCTGCTCTTCGAGAGGGTGGCGCCGCAGGGCGCCGTCGGGTGACAGGCGTGCTCGCCGCGCGCCGCCGCGCTTTGGCGGCGTTTCCCAGAGGCTCCTCCGGCGGGATTCCGCTGCGCTCCATCCCGCCCTACGGCGCTACGGCTCTCCGCTGGGGCTCCGCCCGGATTGCGGCGCGCTCCATCCCGCCCTACGGAGGCAGCAGATCCCGGAAGCTTTCCATGGCCGGGAACTCGCGCACCTCGCGCGGCGGAGCCTGACTGTCGGGACGGCGCACCGCGAGCAGATGGGCGATGCCGTAGGCGCGTGCGCAGCGCAGCACGGCGAGGTTGTCGTCGACCAGCAGGCTGCGCGCTGCGTCGAAGGGCTCGCGCCGCCGCAGGCGCGGCCAGAACTGCGGGTTCTCCTTGGGAATGCCGATATCGTGGGCGCAGATGAGCGCATCGAAATGCGCGGCGAGCCCGGTGCGTTCCATCTTGAGCTCGAGGCTGCGCGCGTGGGCATTGGTCACCAGCACCACGCGGCGCCCGCCGCGGCGCACAGCCTCCAGAAAGTCGCGCACGTGGGGATGGGTTGCGATGAGGTGCTCCACCTCGCGCTTGAGCGCCGCGATGTCGAGGTCGAGCTCGTGGCTCCAGTAGTCCAGGCAGTACCACTGCATGGTGCCCTCGACCCGGCTCAGGCGCGGGTAGAGCTCGGCCTTGGCGGCGGAGACGTCGAGCCCGCGCGCCTCGGCGTAGCGGCGCGGCACGTGCTCGAGCCAGAAGTGGGTGTCGAAGTGGAGGTCGAGCAGCGTGCCGTCCATGTCCAGCAGCACGGTGCCGATCTCATCCCACGGGATCATGCGCGCACGTTACCCGCGCCCGCCCGAGGCGGCAAGCACCGCGCCGCGACCCTGCGCGGGCTTCGTCGATCCGTTATCCTTTCGCTTCCTTGATCACGCGCGGACCTCAGCGCGCCGACCCGCGAGATGGTGGCTGGCTTTCATCGCGGTAATCAGGGATTCTGTTCGTCCATCCATTTCGGGACAGCCTAGCGGAAGCACGCGATGCCGGAGATCGACGAGACGCTGCTCGAGAAGGTCATGGCCATCGCCGAGGAGGCCGGCCGGCGCATCCTCGAGATCTACGAGACCGATTTCGCGGTGGAGCGCAAGGACGATCGGTCGCCGTTGACCGAGGCGGACCTGGCGGCCCACGGCGCCATCACCGCCGGGCTCGCCGCCATCGAGCCGGGGCTGCCGATCCTCTCCGAGGAGTCCGTCCAGACACCCCCCGAGGAACGCCTGGGCTGGACGCGCTACTGGCTGGTCGACCCCCTGGACGGCACGCGGGAGTTCGTGAAGCGCAACGGCGAGTTCACCGTGAACATCGCGCTCATCGAGGACCATTGCCCGGTGCTCGGCGTGGTGTACGTACCCGTGACCGGCGTGTGCTACTTCGCGGGCCGCGGGCTCGGCGCGTACAAGCGCGAGCCCGGACGTGCCCCCGTGCGCATCCGCGCGCGTTCCCTGCCGCAGGGCACGATCACCGTCGCGGGCAGCCGCTCGCACCGGGACCCCAAGACGCAGCGCTTCATCGACAAGCTGGGCGACGTGGAGCTCATCAGCATCGGCAGCTCGCTCAAGACCTGCCTGGTGGCCGAGGGGCGTGCCGACGTCTATCCGCGCTTCGGCGAGACCTCGGAGTGGGACACGGCCGCCGCCCAGTGCGTGGTGGAGGAGGCCGGCGGGCACCTGACCGACATCGCGCTGCGGCCCCTGCGCTACAACACGGGTGAATCGGTGATCAATCCGCCCTTCCTGGTGTTCGGCGACGGCTCCGTGGACTGGCAGCGCTACCTGGCCGGCGTCGCGGGGGATTGACGCCCCCGGGGCGCCCGCCCGGGCCTCGCCATGGCGCTGGAGCTCTCCCATCGTCGCTACGGCGCGGGACCGCCGGTGGTCATCCTGCACGGGCTGTTCGGCTGCGCGCGCAACTGGGAGGGCATCGCCGCCAGCCTCGCGGCGAGCCACTGCGTGTACACCCTGGACCTCAGGAACCACGGCGAATCTCCGTGGGACGCGACCATGTCCTACCCGGAGATGGCCGCCGACGTGCGCCACACCCTGGCGCGGCTCGGGTTGCAGGCCCCGGCGCTCGTCGGCCACAGCATGGGCGGCAAGGTGGCCATGCGCCTCGCCCTGGAGGAGCCCGCGCAGGTGGCGGCGCTGGTGGTGGTCGACATCGCCCCCGTGGCCTATCCGCAGGAGCTCGACTGGGTGCCGCGGCTCGCGGGCATCGACCTCGGCGCCCTGCGCGAGACCCTCTCGCGGCGCTATCCTTTGGGCGGCCCGGTCCCGGCGCGGGTGCTGCGCGGGTTGCTGCCGGCGCCGCTGCCGGAGATGGACGAGCATTTCGACTGGCGCGTGAACCTGGGCGCGGTTCTCGGCAGCCTGCGCGCCCTCTCGGACTTCCCCGCGCCCGAAGGCGCCGCCTATCCGGGGCCGGCGCTGTTCGTGGCCGGCGCGCGCTCGCCGTACGTGAAGGCGGACCATGGCCCCGTCATCGAGCGCTTGTTTCCGCGCGCCGCCGTGGTGGAGATCGCGCACGCCGGGCACTGGGTGCACGCCGATCAGCCCGCGCAGCTCAGCCGACGCATCACCGAGTTTCTCGTCGCGGCGCGCCGGTGAGGGCATGCCGCCGGCGCGCGTGTGAGGGGCCCGGCGTTCGGGCTAACATTCGCTCCTGACATGGGTGCGGGCCGTGGCGCTACGCGGGCCCAAGCCCCGGCAGGTCGAGCCCAGGCGAGGGCGTTGGCATGGCCCAGCTCTCCGACGATTGTTTTGCCGCGAGCGGCCAGCTCCTGACGCTCGAGGGTGCGCTCGAGCTGCTGAGCCGCACGCTCATCACCGTGACCGACTCCGAGGCCGTTCCCCTGCGCTGCGCCGCGGGCCGGGTGCTGGCCGAGGACGTGGTCGCGCCGCGTGACGTTCCGCCCCACGACAACTCCGCGGTGGACGGCTATGGGGTGCACTTCGAGGACCTGGACCCGGGAGCCGACACGCGGCTGCCGGTCACGGGGCGCGTGAGCGCCGGGCATCCCCTGGAGCGTGAGGTGCCCCGCGGCGAGGCGGTGCGCATCTTCACCGGCGCGCCCGTGCCGCCGGGGGTCGATACGGTGATGATGCAGGAGGACTGCCGCGCCGAGGGCGACGCGGTGCGCCTGTTGCCCGGCATCGAGCGCGGCGCCAACGTGCGCCGCCGGGGCGAGGACATCGCCGCGGGCAGCGTGGTGCTGCACGCCGGGATCCGGCTGCGACCCCAGGACATCGGTCTCGCAGCCTCGGTGGGCCGGCGCCAGCTCGAGGTGTCACGGCCCCTGCGCGTCGCCCTGTTCTCCACCGGTGACGAGCTGCGCGAGCCCGGCCAGCCCCTCGAGGCGGGCTGCATCTATGACGTCAATCGCTATACCGTGGCGACCCTGCTCTCCGCTCTCGGGGCGAGCGTGACGGATCTCGGCATCCTCGAGGATCGGCGCGACGTGATTCGGGATGCGCTGGCCGAGGCCGCGGAAGAGCACGATCTGGTGGTCACCTCGGGCGGCGTGTCGGTGGGTGAGGAGGACCACGTGAAGGCCGCGGTGGAGGCCCTCGGGCGGCTGCACTTCTGGCAGCTCGCCATCAAGCCCGGGCGCCCCATCGCCCTCGGTCAGCTCGGGCGGGTGCCCTTCGTGGGCCTGCCGGGGAATCCGGTGTCGGTGATGGTCACCTTCCTGCGCGTGGTGCGCCCGCTGGTGCTGCGCTTGATGGGCTGCGAGGCGGTGAGGCCCGCGCACTTCCGGGTGCGCGCGGGGTTCGCGCACCGCAAGAAGCCGAACCGCCGAGAATGGGTGCGCGCCCGGCTGGAGGTCGACGATGCTGGCGAGCCGGTGGCGGTGAAGTTTCCGCGCCAGGGCTCGGGCGTACTGACCTCCATGGCGCAGTCCGACGGCCTGGTGGAGCTGCCGGAAGACCTCACCCGCCTCGAGCGCGGCGCCATGGTGGACTTCCTGCCCTTCCGCGAGCTCGATGCCTGAGCCGGGCTGCAAGGGCGGCCCCGGCAGCTCTCCGCCATCATTGCGCGGGCCGGCGGGCAGCGTGCCGTAAGGGCACGACCGGCGGCAGTCGCCGTGCCTCGGGGGCGGCGGCGCACCTTGCGTCGCGTCGAGCGGCGGATTTAAATCTGGCGCTTCCGCCCTGCGAGCGCGCATCTCCCGAGTGTTTTGTTCGACCCGGGTGCCCGGGGTGATGCCATAGCCCGCGGCGGCGATCATCGGCAAGGAGGACGAGGATGTCGGGCCCTTCCGGATCCGGCGGCGGGACGCGCGTGGTCCTGCTGGTCGGAACGCAGAAAGGACTGTTCCGGGTGCACTCGGACGGCGCACGCGCGCGCTGGACCTTGGAGGGGCCGTTCATCCCGGGGTGCGAGATCACCCACGCGTGGCTCGATCCGCGCGACCCGCGCAGGGGATACGCCGCGGCGAACCACAGCGTGTGGGGCTCGCATGTGTACGCCACGGAGGACGGCGCGCGCACCTGGAGCTGGCTCGCGCGCTCGCCCCATTACGAGCCCGGGCCCGACGGCCCCGGCATCAAGTCCCTGTGGTACCTGGCGCCCGGCGATCCCCACGACCCGCGCGTGCTCTACGCGGGGATCGACCCGCCCGGGCTGTTCGTGAGCCGCGACGCCGGCGCGTGCTGGGAGCCCGTCGGCGCGCTCAACGATCACCCCACGCGCACCACTTGGGAGCCCTCGCGCGGGGTCTTCGCCGTGCACTCCATCCACGTGGATCCGACGCGCGCCGAGCGCCTCTACGTGGCCGTCTCCGCGGGCGGGGCCTTCCGCTCGGAGGATGCGGGCGCGAGCTGGCGCCCCATCAACCGCGGCGTGCGCGCGGAGAACCTGCCCGAGTCGAGGCCCGAGAGCGGACACAACATCCACCGCCTGCACATGCCGTCCCGGCGCCCGGAGCGGCTCTACCGCCAGTGCTACAACGGCACCTACCGCAGCGACGACCGGGGTGAGACCTGGACCGAGATCACGGCCGGGCTGCCCAGCGACTTCGGCTACGTCATCGACACCGACCCCAACGACCCGGACACGGTGTTCGTGATTCCCGAGGAAGGCAGCCACATGCGCGCTCCGGTGGAAGGGAAGCTGCGCGTATACCGCAGCCGCGACGCGGGTGCGCATTGGGAGGCGCTGACCGAGGGGCTGCCCCAGGCCCACGTGTACGTGACCGTTCTGCGCGAGGCGCTCGCCACCGACGGTCTGAGCCCGGGCGGCGTGTACTTCGGCACCTCGGGCGGACATCTGTTCGCAAGCGCCGACGGCGGCGATCACTGGCAGCAGATCGCCGGCTTCCTGCCGCGGGTGCTCTGCGTCAGCGCCTGGGTGGCGTCCGAGGCCTGAGCCGTGAGCCTGGCGCTGCTCGATGCCCTGAATGCCCGCACCGGGCTGGTCTGCCTGGTGGGAGCCGGGGGCAAGAAGACCACGCTCTACCGGCTGGGCGCAATCCATCCCGGACGCGTGGGGATCACCAGCACGGTGTTCATTCCCATGTTCCCCAAGAGCCTGGAGGCCGAGGTGGTCCTGGCCGAGGAGCCGCAGCTCGAGTTCGCCGTGGCCTCGGCGGCCGAGCGCGCCCGCGTGGTGGCCTTCGCCCAGCCGGCGCAGAAGCGCGGCCGGCGCGCCGGGCTGCGCCCCGGCCTCGTGCGCCGCATTCACGCGGCCGCGGGCTTCGAGGTCACGCTGGTCAAGGCCGACGGCGCGCGCAGCCGCCTCATCAAGGCCCCGGCCCAGGACGAGCCCCAGATCCCCGAGGATGCCGACACCGTGATCCCGGTGGTGTCCGCGGCGGCCATCGGCGAGCCGCTCTGCGAGCGCATCGCCCATCGCGTCGAGCGCATCGCGGAGGTGACCGGCGCCGCGCCCGGCGAGCCCGTCACGGCGAGCCACGTGGCACGCCTGCTCAGCTCACGGGAAGGGGCCTTGCGATCGGTCGGGGACGCAGCGGTGGTGCCGCTCATCAACATGGTGGACGACCGCGAGCGCCACGCGCTGGCGCGGGAGGCGGCGCTGGAGGCGCTGGGGCGCACCCGGCGCTTCGAGCGCGTGGTGCTGGCGGCGATGCGCGCCGAGGAGCCGCTGGTCGAGGTGCTGAGCCGCTGAGAGGCGCGGAGGTGGACCGCGGCGGGCCGGCCGCTTATAGTGGCATACGATATACCAAGAAATCAGCTCTGCTCCGACACCCACATCTACCGGCGGCGATACCGGGCGCGACGTTGTCGCCTCGGGCGCTGAATGCTTTTCGCCGCCGCGGGGAGATGCCGGTGACCGATCCGCTCTCGCGCATGCCAGGCAGCCAGCCTGTGTAGTCCACCTTATCGAGACGGAACGGTCTGTCCGGAGATCCGAAGCCCAACCAACAAGAGGAGGGGGCAACGATGAGCGTGAACCGACGACAGTTTCTGGCCAAGAGCGCGGCGGCGACGACGGCGGCGACCGCGGGTCTGGCCGCACCCGCGGTACTGCGGGCGGCCGAGCACAAGAGCTTCCGCTGGCGCATGGCCACGTCCTATCCGGCCGGTCTGCCCGTGTATCAGGTCGGGCCCGGGGGCGCGGAGGACTTCGCGCGGCGGGTTCGCGAGATGTCGGGCGGACGCCTCGACATCAAGGTCTATTCCGCCGGGGAGATCATGCCGGCTTTCGAGGTCTTCGATAACACCTCCGCCGGCAACATCCACATGCACTACTCCAACTCGTACTACTGGTCCGGCAAGACCTTCGCCGCCCAGTACTTCACCACGGTCCCCTTCGGCATGAGCTATCAGGGGCACACCGCGTGGCTGACCCAGGGCGGCGGCATCGAGCTCTGGAACGAGGTCTACGCGCCCTTCAACATGGTGGCCTTTCCCACTGGATCCACCGGCACCCAGATGGGCGGGTGGTTCAAGGCGCCCTTCGAGTCGGTGGACGATCTCAAGGGGCTCAACTTCCGCATCCCCGGCCTCGCGGGCAAGATCTACAGCCAGATCGGCGTGAACGTGCGCCTGCTGCCCGGCGGCGAGATCTTTCCGGCGCTCGAGCGCGGCGTCATCGATGCCGCCGAGTGGGTCGGACCCTACCAGGACCAGCGCCTCGGGCTGCACGACGCCGCCAAGTTCTACTACGCGGTGGACTGGCACGAGCCGGCCACCACCACCGAGGTCGCCATCAACAAGAGCGCGTGGGACGAGCTGCCCGACGACCTCAAGGCGGTGGTCGAGAACGCCGCGCTCACGTGCCACCTGATGGCGCACATGCACTCCGAGGCGAAGAACGCGGAAGCGCTGAACGACCTGGTGCAGAACCAGGGCGTGCAGGTGAAGCGCGTGCCGGAGTCCGTGCAGAGGGAGCTCTACGCCGCCACGCGGGACTTCCTGCGCGAGGAGGCGGCGAAGGACCCGCTCATCAAGAAGGTCAACAACAGCTACTGGCAGTTCAAGAAAGCCCACGACGAGTGGCAGAACGCCAGCGAGACCTCGTTCCAGACGGGATCCCGGGACCTCGCCAACGAGGACGAGCTGATCGTGTGAGCCACGAGCGCGGCAGCGAGCTCGCGCTGACCGACGCCGAGGCCCCCTGCGCACCTCGTGCGCAGGGGGCCGGTCCGCTCGCACGCCGGGAAGCGCGCGGCGCGCCATGCCTGCGTGCGCGCGCCGATCAACACACGCGTAATCACTGCGCGCCGCGGCGCGCCCGCGGCGGCGAATGGATGCGCACTGCGGACCAGCGTGCCGTCCCGCCGCGGGGCGGCGCTGCGTTCAGGGCCGCCTCGAGGGCAGGGCGCGCCGCGGCCCGCGGCGCGCGCTCGCAGCGGGGGCATCGAGGATGTCGATGGTCGAGCTTCTGACACGAACCTGTTCGGCGCTGGAGGTGATCGTCGACCGTGCCGGGAGAGTCGGCGGCTGGATCCTGTTCGCCACCGTGGCGCTGGTCTTCCTCAACGCGTTCAACCGCTACGCTTTCTCCTTCAGCCCGGTGTGGGCCCAGGAGCTGGAGTGGCACCTGCTCGCGGGGCAAGGCGCGCTCGGGTTGGCATACGCCTGGCTGCACGGCGATCACATCGCCGTAGACGTTCTCTCCCAGCGCTACACCCGCACCGTGCAGCTGTGGGCGAACCTGCTGGTCGCGGTGTTGATCGCGATCCCGTGCTCGCTGTTCATGATCAAGGTCGCCATTCCCTACGTCGACCGTGCCTTCGACATGCTCGAAGGCTCGCCGAACCCCGGAGGCTTGCCGTTTCGCTTCGTACCGAAGTCGCTGGTCGCGCTGGGATTCGCGCTGATCGTGCTCGAGGGCGTGGCGACCGCGATCCGATCGGGCCTCGAGCTTCTGGGATACGAGCGGCCGGCGCCGCCGCCCACCTCGTAGCCCGCGGACAGCCTCCATTCCCGCCGAGGCGATGGACCCGTGACGAGAAAGGGTAGGTGATGGCTCCCGAGTTCTACGCCCTGCTGATGATCCTGTTCTTCTTCGTGGCCCTCTTCTCGGGGATGCCGGTGGGGTTCGGGATCATGGCGGTAGGTCTGGTGTTCGGTTTTCTCGGTGGCGAAGGCTTCATCTTCAACATCCTGCCTTCCAAGATCTACGGCGTACTCACCAACTACACCCTCCTGACCATCCCCTTGTTCGTGTTCATGGGGCTGATGCTGGAGCGCTCGAAGATCGCCGAGCGCATGCTCGACGTGATCGGGCACCTGTCGGGGCGTCTGCCCGGCGGCATGTGCCTCGCGGTCATTTTGGTCGGGGTGCTGATGGGGGCCGCCACGGGGATCGTGGGCGCCTCGGTGGTGGCGCTCACCCTGATCGGGCTGCCGGCGCTGCTACGGCGCAACCACCGCCCGTCGCTCGCCTGCGGCACGGTGTGCGCGTCGGGCACGCTCGGCCAGATCATTCCACCGAGCCTGGTGCTGATCGTGCTCGCCGACATTCTGAATCTGTCGGTGGGCACCCTCTTCGCCGCGGCCATGATGCCCGGCCTGATGCTGGCCGGGCTGTACCTGCTCTATCTCTTCTGGATGGTGGTGGTGGCGCCGCAGGCCCTGCCGCCGATACCGCAGGACGAGCGCGATGCCGTGTCCATGCGCCAGCTCGCCAAGGATTTCATGGTCAGCGTGGTGCCGCCCCTGGCGCTGATGGTCGCCGTGCTCGGCTCGATCATCGGCGGCTTCGCGGCGCCCACCGAGGCCGCCTCGGTGGGCTCGGTCGGCGCCCTGCTGCTGACCGCGGCCTTCGGGCGCCTCACCTGGCCCGTGTTCAAGGACGTCTGCTACAGCTCCCTGCGCATCAGCGCCACCATCTTCTTCATTCTCATCGGCGCCCAGGTGTTCGCGCTCGCCTTCCGCGGCCTCTCCGGCGAGGACCTGATCGGGGCGATGTTCGAGCTGGTGCCCGGCGGCTTCTGGGGCGCATTGATGTTCATGATGGTTCTCATCTTCATCCTGGGCTTCTTCCTCGAGTGGATCCAGATCTCCTACATCGTGCTGCCGCTGCTGCTGCCCTTCGTCACCGAGCTGCGCCCCGAGGTCCCACTGACCTGGATCGCCATGCTGGTGGCGGTGAACCTGAACACCTCCTTCCTGACCCCGCCCTTCGGCTGGTCCCTGCTGTTCATGAAGGGAGTGGCTCCGCCCGGCATCACCACCCAGACCATCTACCGCGGGATCGTGCCCTTCGTGCTGCTTCAGCTCATCGGGCTCGGGCTGGTGGCCATCTTCCCCGAGATCGCGCTGTGGCTGCCGCGCGCCATCGGCTGGGAGTCGGCGCGCTGAGCGGCTCTCCCGGCCCCTGCTCAGGCGTGTGTCCGCGACCTCCCCGGGGGCAAATCACCTTCCGCCATGCGCTTCCGGAGCCGCACGCAGGCCGGTCAGGCCTATACAAGGCTCTGCCGCTTCGCTAGGTTGGCGGGACTCGCTCGGCTCGAA
>CAZPFD010000126.1:0-10773 GCA_964585725.1 uncultured Ectothiorhodospiraceae bacterium
CCCCGTGCGCATCTACGGTGTCGATTTCACCAGCGCCCCGAGCGCGCGCAAGGCCATCACGGTGGCGAACTGCCGTTACCGGGACGATGGCTCGCTCGCGGTGGACGCGTTCGAGACGCTCACCGACTTCGCCGCGTTCGAGCGGCTGCTGGCGACGCCCGGGCCGTGGGCCGCGGGATTGGACTTTCCCTTCGGTCTGCCCCGCCGGCTGCTCGAGGATCTGGGATGGAGCTGCCGCTGGGGGCGCTACGTGCGCGATGTCTCGCGCCTGCGCCTGCCGCAGTTCGAGCGATTGCTGCGCGATTACTGCGACGCACGCCCCGGCGGGCGCAAATTCCATCTGCGCATCGCCGATCGGCGCGCCGGCGCGCGCAGCCCGATGATGCTCCACGGAGTACCGGTCGGAAAGATGTTCTTTCGCGGCGCGCCGCGACTGCTGGCCTCCCCGGCGTGCGTGCTGCCCTGCCGGCGCAACGTCGACGGCCGCGTCGCGGTGGAGGCGTACCCCGCCCTCGTGGCCCGGCGCTTCGTGGGACGCGAGAGCTACAAGAGCGACGCGCCCCACAAGCAGACGCCAGCGCGGCGCGATGCCCGGGAGGCCATCGTGCGGGCTTTGCAGTCCGGCGCGGCCCGCGAAGCCTACGGCGTCGAGGTGCGCCTGCCGGCGCAGCTCGCCGAGGCGCTGGTGGCGGAACCGAGGGCGGATGAGCTGGACGCGCTGCTGTGCGCGCTCCAGGCGGCGTGGGCCTGGACGCGGCGCGAGGCGGGCTACGGCATACCCGCAGGCGTTGACCGCGCCGAGGGCTGGATCGTCGATCCCGCGCTGCTATCCGCTTGAGAGGGGACCCGGCGGCGCGGTCGATGTGCACCTGGCGGGCCCGCGCCGCATCGGGTAACTTCGCGGAAACGCGTCGTTTTTCCGCTGATCCGACCCAGGAAGCTCGCGCACTCGATGGCCCGCCTCGAGCATGTTCCCCTGCCGCCGTGGTCCCGAACCGCCGAAGGGCGCGTGCGCCGTTGCGGCGTCGAGTTCGAGTTCTCGGGCCTCGACATCCAAACCATCGCCACCCTGACCCAGGCCGAGCTGGGCGGCACCATCGAGCACCTCAGCGCCTACGAGTGCCGCGTGAAGGAAACGCCCCTGGGCACGTTCGTGATCGAGCTCGACTTCGCGTATCTCAAGAAGCTGGGCCGGCAGAGCGGTGCTCGCGAGGACAGCGCCTTCGACCTGGACAGACTGCCCGAGGAGTTGCTGGCCATGCTCGCGAGGCAGGTGGTGCCGTTCGAGGTGGTTACGCCGCCGCTGCCGCTGGATCGCCTGAGCGCCCTCGAGCCGCTGATCGGGCGGCTGCGCGACGCCGGTGCCCTGGGCACGCGGCACGCGGTGCTCTACGCGTTCGGCCTGCACATGAACCCGGAGCTGCCGCGGCTGGACGCGGCCACCATCCTCGCATACCTGCGCGCGTTTCTGTGCCTCTACGACTGGCTGCTGCGCACCGGCGACGTGGACTGGAGCCGGCGCCTGACGCCTTACATCCGTCCCTTCCCGAGGGAGTACGTGCGCCGGATCATCGACGAGGGGTACGCACCGGAGCGCGAGCAGCTCATGGAGGACTATCTGGACGCCAATCCCGAGCGCAATCGAGCGCTCGACATGCTGCCGCTGTTCGACCACCTCGATCATGCCCGGGTGCGCCGCGCGGTGGCGGACCCGCGGGTCAAGCCGCGGCCGGCTCTTCACTACCGGCTGCCCAACTGCGATATCGACCAGAGCGGCTGGGGCGTGCTCGGCGCGTGGCGCCACTGGCTTCAGGTCGAGCACCTCGCCAGCGACGGCGAACGTCTCGCCCGGGTCTGCCGCGAGTTCGCCGACTTCCTCGACCGCCCGGTGGGAAGCCTTCTCGGGGACTGGGCCAGGGCGTGCGAGCAGTGGCTGCTCAGCGAGCGAGAGCTTTGACCCGCATCCTGATCGGCGTCACCGGTCCCGACAGCCGCCTGCCGCTGGCATGGTGGTGCACGCGCCTGGCCGTATCCCTGGCCGGCGGGCGCGCGTGTCACCTGACGCCCACCCGCCCACGGCCCCCCGGCCCGCTCGCAGGCGTCATCATCGGGGGCGGCGACGACATCGAACCCGAGCTCTACGCCGGCCTCGACGACGGCAAGGCGAAGCGCGATCCGGCGCGCGATCGCTTCGAGATGCAGGTGCTGCGCGAAGCGCTGGCCGAAGGCCTGCCCGTTCTCGGCATCTGCCGCGGCGCACAGCTGCTGAACGTGGTGCTCGGCGGGAGCCTGCATCAGGATCTTCGCAAGATTCGCGTCCACACCTCGAACCGCCGCACGGTGTTGCCGCGCAAGACCGTGATCGTCGAGCCCGAGAGTGTTCTGCACCGCATCGCGGGAGGCGAGCGCTACAAGGTCAACAGCCTTCACCACCAGGCCATCGACCGCCTGGGACGGGGGCTGCGGGTCACGGCGCGCGATCTCGACGGCATCGTGCAGGCGGTCGAGGACTCGGGGCAGCCGTTCCTGAAGGGGCTTCAGTGGCATCCCGAGTACCTGATCTACCAGGCCCGACAGCGCCGCATCTTCCGCGCCCTGGTGGCGGCGGCGCGCAAGCGCCTGGCGGCCCGCGAGCGGGCGGCGACGCGCGCCACGTCGCCAGGCGGCTGAAACTGAATGTCCATCTATCTGTCGGTTTTCGGCTCCGCCTTCCTGGCCGCCACGGTGGTCCCTTTCTACTCGGAGTTCGCGGTCGCCGGGGCCCTCGCGCTGCGCGCCGATCCGGAGGCGTTGCTCGCCGCCGCGACGCTGGGAAACACCCTCGGGGCGGCGGTGAACTGGGCGCTCGGCCGGTTTCTGGTGCACTACCAGGACCGCCGCTGGTTTCCGTTCCGGGGCCGGCAGGTGGAGCGCGCCCAGGGCTGGTTCCAGCGCTACGGCGTGTGGTCGCTGCTGATGGCGTGGGCGCCGGTGGGCGGAGACGCGCTCACATTCATAGCCGGGCTCATGCGCGTGCGCTTCGACGTGTTCTTCGTGCTGACCGCGCTCGGCAAGGGCGGGCGCTACGCCGTGCTCATCTACGTCATCGAGGGCGTGCGTGACGGCGCGGCATGACGGTCGCGCCTGCCGGCAGCCGCCCGTGCGGGCTTGACAAACAACTAAAAAACTAGTTTCATAGCGGCATGGCCAAGCGCAGACGACCCGACGAATCGCAGGCGGCGCAAGGCCTGGCCGCCCTTGGCAACCGGACGCGCCTGCGCCTGTTCCGGCTGCTCGTGCGCGCCGGGCCGGAGGGGCTGATCATCGGGGAGCTACAGCGCCATCTGGGCATCCCGGCCTCGACCCTGGCCCATCATCTGGCGACGCTCGCGCGGGCCGGGCTGGTGGGGCAGCAGAAGCAAGGCCGTGAGGTCGTCTGCACCGCCAACTACGACGCCGTGGGCGGGCTCGTCGCGTATCTCACCGATGAGTGCTGCGCCGGCGTCGAGCAGACGACGAACGACGTGGCGTAACACGGGGATGCGGGCGCTGGCCCGCTTTTATTGCGAACAACATAACTATTTATCTAAGGATATAGTCTAATGAGCACGCAGCAATTAGATCGCGTCGGATGGTACGCACGGGCGGGCAGCCTCGATCCGGCGTGGGTCGGCCTGGCCGCCATCCTCGCCGCGCTGCTCGCGCTGGCACCGGCTCAGCTCGAGCGCTCGCTCGCATTCACGCTCGATGCCCTCATCGGCGTCTCACCGTTTCTGCTGCTCTCCATCGCTCTCGCGGCTTACGCCAAGGCGAGCGGCGCCAGCCACCTCATCGCCCGCGCGTTTCACGGACGCACGGCGGTCATGGTGGCGCTGGCGGCGGCGGTCGGGGCGCTCTCGCCCTTCTGCTCGTGCGGGGTGATCCCGCTCATCGCGGCGCTGCTGGCCATGGGCGTTCCGCTGGCCCCGGTCATGGCGTTCTGGCTCGCATCCCCGCTCATGGACCCGTCCATGTTCGCACTGACGGTGGGCACCCTCGGCCTGCCTTTCGCCATCGCCAAGACGGCCTCGGCCGCAGGCATCGGGCTGCTCGGCGGCTTCGGGGTGTGGCTGGTGCAGGGCGCAGGCTTGCTGGGGACGCCGCTGCGCGCGGGAGTCGGCGACGGCGGGTGCGCGGGAGCCGTCGTGCGCAAGCCCCGCCCGGTGGCGTGGCGGTTCTGGCGCGAGCCCGCCCGGCGCAGGGACTTCGCCACCGATGCACGCTCCAACCTGATCTTTCTCGGAAAGTGGCTGACCCTCGCCTTCGTCCTGGAGAGCGTCATGCTGGCGTACGTGCCGGCGGATGCGGTGACGGCGATCACGGGACGCGGTGACTACCTGGAGGTGGTGGGCGCGGCCCTCGTCGGCATTCCCGCGTATCTCAACGGCTACGCGGCACTACCCCTGGCGGGCGGCCTCATGGAGCAGGGCATGGCGCCCGGCGCCGCGATGGCGTTTCTTCTGGCCGGCGGCGTCACCAGCATCCCCGCCGCGATCGCAGTGTATGCCATCGCGCGCCGGCCGGTGTTCGCAGCGTATATCGGGTTCGCCCTGCTCGGGGCGATCACGGCGGGGCTCGTCTACGGCGCCATTTGAGGCGGGCTCCAGGAGCGTGCCGGGCATTGGCGGGCGTAGCGAGGAAGTGGGAGAGCGTCCAATGCCCTGCACGCTCCTAGTCCGCTTTCAGATGATGCCGTCGCGCGCGAGGCCGGCAATGCGCTCGTCGCTGTACCCGAACTCGGCGAGGATCTCGGCGCTGTGCTCCCCGTGACCGGGCGCCGGCAGCTCCACCGTGAACGCGTACTCGCTCAGCTTGAGTGGAAAGGCGAGCTGGGTGAATGCGCGTCCGTCCTTCCGCGTGGTGACGAAGGCGCCCCGCGCGCGCAGCTGCTCGTCGTGCATGGCCTCGCCGACGTCGAGCACCGGCGCGGCGCAGCAGTCCACCTGCGCGAGCCGCTCGCTCCAGCGCGCCTGGGTGTCTGAACGGAAGATGGCGGCAACCTCGGCGCGCACGGCCTCGGCCTCGTCTCCCGAGACCAGGTGGCGGTCGGCGAGGTCGGGCCGGCTCACCGCCTCGCAGAACGCGCGCCAGAACTTGTGCTCGAGCGCCCCGAGCGCCATGTAGCGGCCGTCCCGGGTTTCGTATACGCCGTAGCACGGCAGCCCGCCGCTCAGCATGTCCGCGCCGCGGGGGCGAGCGGCGCCCTCCTCGAGCCACCTCGCCAAGGGCACGACGGCGTGGGCCAGCGTGCAGTCGGTCATGGAGACGTCCACATGGCGGCCCTCGCCGCCGCGCTGCACCTCGAGGAGGGCGGCAAGAATCCCCATCGCCGCACTGAGCGCGCCCCCGGCCAGGTCCGCAATCTGAAAATTGCCCGGTGCCGGCGGCCCGCCGGCGGCCCCGCTCTGCTCGAGAATCCCCGCGTAGGCGCAGTAGTTGATGTCGTGCCCCGCCCGTGCGCGATAGGGACCGTCCTGCCCGTACCCCGTGATCGAGCAGTACACCAGCCGCGGATGCTCCGCGTGCAGCGCGTCGTAGCCGAGGCCCAGCCGCTCCATGACCCCGGGGCGGAAGCCCTCCACCAGCGCGTCCGCCCCGCGCGCGAGCTCCGTGAACACCTCGCGGCCCGCGGGCTTGGACAGATCCAGCTTGAGCGCGCGCTTGTTCCGGTTCACGAGACGGAACAAGCTCGAAGCGAGGGTGCGCGCGTAGTCCCCGGCGCCCGGATCTTCCACCTTGATCACGTCCGCCCCCAGGTCGGCGAGATGCAGGGTGCACATCGGGCCGGGCAGAAGCCGGGTCAGATCGAGTATGCGCAGGCCTGCCAGTGGTTTCGGGCGCACGAGGAGGTCACTTGGGTAAAATAAAAGGCCTCGACCGGTGAGACTATAATGCCGCGCACACCCGCGCCGTCAATCACGCCGTTCTCTCCTCCACCGGCGATGTCACCGGCTGGCAGACCGTCCCCGTGAGCGAAACGCCGCGCTGCGGCGAGCGGGGCCGGGCGCGTGCGTGTCCACGGCCTGGGGCATGACCCTGAAGGGAGGGCATTGATGGAACGCGAAGCGATGGAGTTCGATGTGGTCATCGTGGGCGCCGGTCCGTCCGGGCTCGCAGCCGCGATCCGGTTGCGCCAGCTCGCCGCCGAGCGCGACCGCGAGATCAGCGTGTGCGTGCTGGAGAAGGGCTCCGAGGTGGGGGCCCACATCCTGTCCGGCGCCGTCCTCGAGCCCCGCGCATTGAACGAGCTCATCCCCGACTGGAACGACAAGGGCGCCCCCGTGCACACGCCCGCTACGGAGGACCGCTTTGCGTATCTGACGCGCAGCCGCGCCTTTCGCCTGCCGACGCCGCCGCAGATGCGCAACGAGGGCAACTACATCATCAGCCTGGGGAACCTCTGCCGGTGGCTCGCCGAGCAGGCCGAGGCGCTGGGGGTCGAGGTGTTTCCCGGCTTCGCCGCCGCCGAGGTGCTCTACGACGAGGACGGCGCGGTGCGCGGCGTGGCGACGGGGGACATGGGCGTGGCCCGTGACGGCAGCCGCAAGCCGAGCTACGAGCCCGGCGTCGAGCTGCACGCCAAGCAGACCCTGTTCGCCGAAGGCTGCCACGGCTCGCTGACCAAAACCCTCATCGAGCGCTTCAAGCTGCGCGAGGGGCGCGATCCGCAGACCTACGCCATCGGAGTCAAGGAGCTCTGGGAGGTCGATCCGGCCAGGCACCGTGCCGGGCTGGTGGTGCACACGGTGGGATGGCCGCTCGACGCCAGAACCTATGGTGGATCGTTTCTCTACCACCTGGAGAACCATCAGGTCTCGCTCGGGTTCGTCGTCGGCCTCGATTACTGGAACCCGCACCTCAGTCCCTTCGACGAGATGCAGCGCTTCAAGCTGCATCCGGCGGTGCGAGCGACCTTCGAAGGCGGGCGCCGCGTGTGCTACGGGGCCCGGGCGCTGGTGGAAGGCGGCTTCCAGTCCCTGCCCAGGCTCACCTTCCCGGGCGGCGCGCTCATCGGCGACACCGCGGGCTTTCTCAACGTCCCCAAGATCAAGGGCACGCACACGGCGATGAAGTCCGGAATGACGGCGGCCGAGGCGGTGTTCGAGACGCTCGATCAGGGCGCCGGGCGCGAGGTGACCGCCTATCCGGAGCGCCTCAAGCAGACCTGGCTGTGGCGCGAGCTCAAGTCCGTGCGCAACATCCGCCCGAGCTTCCGCTGGGGGCTGTGGGGCGGCATCACCTACGCGGGGCTCGATACCTACGTGCTGCGCAACCGCGCCCCCTGGACCCTGCGCCACCGCCACGCCGATCATGAATCCCTTAAAAAGGCCGCCGAGAGTCCGAAGATCGAGTATCCGAAGCCCGACGGGCAGATCACCTTCGACAAGCTGTCGTCCGTGTACCTGTCGAACACCCTCCACGAGGAGGACCAGCCCGTGCATCTGCAGCTCAAGGACGATTCGATACCGGTTCAGTTCAACCTGCCGGAGTACGATGCGCCGGAGCAGCGTTATTGCCCCGCCGGGGTCTACGAGATCGTGCGCGACGACGACGGTGCCAATGCGCGCCTTCAGATCAACGCAGCCAATTGCGTGCACTGCAAGACCTGCGATATCAAGGACCCGCGGCAGAACATCAACTGGATCACGCCCGAGGGCGGAGGCGGGCCGAATTATCCGAACATGTGACGGAGATCGGCCATCGCTTGCGGGAGCGGCCTTGGCCGTGAATCCTTCATTCTCGCCGTCGCATGAGGAATCGCGAGCAAGCTCACTCCTACTGGTCATCAAACGAATCTCAGAGGATTATCGTCATGGCCGTGTACAAGGCACCACTGCGCGAGATGCGCTTCGTTCTCCACGAGATGCTGGACGCGGAGCGCACGTTCAAGGCCCTCGGCTTCGATGAAGCAACACGGGATGTCATCGACGCGATTCTCGATGAGGCGGCGAAGTTCAGCGAGGAAGTCATCTTCCCCACCAACCGAACCGGTGACGAGGAGGGGTGCGCATTCGAAAACGGGGTGGTGCGCACGCCCACGGGTTTCAAGGAAGCCTACAGGCTGCTCTCCGAGGGCGGTTGGACTTCCCTGGCGTGCGATCCGGCCTACGGCGGACAGGGGCTCCCCGAGACGTTGAGCTTCTTCGTGGACGAGATGGTGGGATCGGCCAATGTCGCATTCAGCCTCTATCCGGGCCTGACCCACGGGGCATACGTCTGCCTCAACGACGTGGCCAGCGAGGACATCAAACGCACCTATCTGCCCAAGATGGTGCAGGGCGCGTGGAGCGCCACCATGTGTCTCACCGAGCCCCATTGCGGCACCGACCTCGGCATGGTGAAGACCAAGGCCGTGCCAGACGGCGAAGGCGCCTACAAGCTCTCCGGCACCAAGATCTTCAGCACGGGCGGCGAGCACGATCTGACCGAGAACATCATCCATCTGGTGCTGGCGAAGCTGCCCGACGCACCGCCCGGCACGAAGGGCATCAGCATGTTCCTCGTGCCCAAGTTTCTCGTGAACGAGGACGGCACGCCGGGGCAGCGCAACAGCGTGTTCTGCGGATCCATCGAGCACAAGATGGGGATCAAGGGCTCGGCCACCTGCGTGCTCAACTTCGAGGAGGCTACCGGCTATCTCGTCGGTGAGCCGCACGGAGGCCTGCCCGCGATGTTCAAGATGATGAACCACGAGCGCGTCAAGGTGGGAATGCAGGGCCTCTCCCTCGCGGAGGTGGCCTATCAGAGCGCCGCCCAGTACGCCCGCGAGCGCCTGCAGGGACGCGCGCCGAGCGGGGCCAGGTTCCCCGACCAGCCGGCCGATCCGATCATCGTGCACGCGGACGTGAGGCGCATGCTGCTGACGGCACGCGCGTACAACGAGGCCGCGCGCGCGCTCGCCGCATGGGTGGGAACGCATCTCGACGCCCACCGCCATGCCGATCCCGCCGCCCGCGAGGAGGCAGAGGATCTGGTGGCGCTGCTCACACCCGTCATCAAGGCGTTTTTCTCCGATTACGGGAGCGAAGTCTGCAATCTGTGCTTGCAGGTCTTCGGGGGTCACGGCTATATCGCCGAGTGGGGCATGGAGCAGCTCGTGCGCGACGTGCGCATCGCTCAGCTCTATGAGGGCGCCAACGGCATCCAGGCCAAGGATCTCGTTGGGCGCAAGCTGCCCATGCACGAAGGCCGGCTGGTCAAGCGTTACCTCGAGCGGCTCGAAGGTTTCGTGGCCGAGAACCGCAACGACGAGCGGATGACCGAGTTCCTCGATCCTTTCGCGAACGCCCTGCGCACGTTGGGCGAGGTCACCCAATGGCTCGCGCGGGAATCGCGCCGCGATCCCGAGGCGGCGGCCGCGGCCGCCACCGATTACCTGCGGATGATGGGTCTGGTTTCGCTGGCCTGGGTGTGGGCGTGGATGGCGAAGGAGTCCCTGGCCCGGATGGGCGGAGAGGACGAAAGCTTCTATACCGCGAAGCTCGCCACGGCGCGCTTCTACATGCAGCGTCTTCTGCCCCAGGTGGAAACGTTGCGCGCGACCATCACGGCCGGCAGCCGCTCGGTCATGGAGCTGGAGGCGGACGCGTTCTAGAAGCGTGCAGGGCATTGGCGGCCGAGCGAGGGCGTGGAGGCTCCCCGCATCCGTGGCACCGCGGGCGCGGCGGCGCGGGTCGCCGCCGAGCGCTCGAGGTCGCACTGTTGTGTGTTTACGCACACCGGCATAGCAAACATGAACATTCAAGGATGGAATACGCCGTGGCTCGTCGCCGTGCTTGCTCTGACCGCCTGCGCGTCGCTGCGTCCCACCGGCTGGGAAGCGCCTTACCTGAGCCTGGCGGACGTGCGCCTGGTCGAGCTCAGCCCCTTCGAGCAACGCTATCGCTTCTCGTTGCGTGTGCAGAACCCGAATCCCGCCGCTCTGCGCATCTCCGGCTTGAGCTTCGAGCTGGAGGTGAACGACGAGGTGTTTGCGCGAGGGGTGAACGACGCCACCCTCGTGGTTCCGGCATACGGTGAGCGCGGCATCCATGTGAGCGCGACCAGCACGACCGTGGGGCTTCTGCGCCAGCTTCGCAAGCTCGAGCAGACGCAGACGCTGCAATACCGTCTGAAAGGCCGGGTCAGCAGCCCCGACTTTCCACGACCCATGCCCTTCGATTATCCAGGCAGCCTGACGTTCGAGGAGGACAAGGACGAGAACAAAGGCGGCAGCCCGCGAACGGGCGGGCGCAGCGTGCGAGCGGGGGAATCTCCGATGACGCCCACGCTCGCCGTCGCCCTCCGGGGGCGGCATGAGCGCAGTCTCCCTGCCGCGCCGCGGCGACATGTACCGGCTTCTCGAGCGCCCGCGTCACGCGCGGGCGCATCCTGTCGCGGGTCGCAGGCACGCACGGACCAGACCCATGGGATGGCAGCCTGATCGGCAACCGCCGCCGGGCGGGCGGTCCACCGGGGCGCGGGCGCCCGGGAGGAGGAAGCGGGCTTGAGGCGTACCGAGTGGCGAGCCTTGGAGCGCCGCGCCCGGCGCACGGTGTGGAGCAGCGATCTCGACGCCATGCCGCCGCACAGGGCGCGCATGATCAAGCTCCTGCGCGTGGGCGCCACCGTGATCGCGGACGTGGCGGAAGGGACGATGACGCTGCACGCCATGAGCCTCGTCTACACGACGTTCCTGGCTTTCGTCCCGCTGCTCGCCGTGAGCTTCTCCGTGCTCAAGGGCTTCGGCGTCCACAACCAGATCGAGCCGCTGCT
>CAZPFD010000127.1:0-10757 GCA_964585725.1 uncultured Ectothiorhodospiraceae bacterium
GGGAAACCTTGCCGACGAGCTCCCTGGGAGATGGGTCCCGGCGGTATGTGCAGCGTCGGGCGGGATGAAATCCCGCCGAACGCACCGGATCATTCAGACGCGCGTGCCGCCGCACCACCCGGCGCGCTCACCGGCAGCAGCGTCATCTCCTCGCGTGCATCGCCCTGCTCGGCCACGACGGCTCGTTCCCCGCGAGGCCCCTGCCCTTTGACATGGGCGTCGAACCAATCGAGCATCTCGGCGGCGGTGTGCAGCACGGACTCGCGTGCGCGATAGACGTGCCCCTCCCGGGGCAGCAGCACGAGCCGCGCGTCGCCCCCGGTGCCCTCGATGGCTTGGTAGAGATACCTCGACTGCATGGGTGAGGTCCCGGCGTTGTCGTCCTCCAATCCGTGGATGAGCAGCAGCGGCGCGCTGATCCGATCGGCGTAGAGCAGCGGGGACATCTCGAGGTAGGTGGCGGGCGCATCCCACAGATGCCGCTTCTCGGTCTGGAACCCGAAGGGCGTCAGGGTGCGATTGTAGGCGCCGCTCAAGGCGACCCCGGCGCGAAACAGATCCGAGTGCGCGAGCAGATTGACGACCATGAAAGCGCCGTAGCTGTGGCCCGCGACCCCGACGCGATCCCGGTCGGCGATCCCTCTCTCCACCGCCGCGTCGATGGCCGCTGCGGCATTGGCCACGATCTGGCGCACAAACGTGTCGTTGGCCGCGTGTCCCGTCCCGATCACCGGCATCGCCACGTCGTCCATGACCGCGTATCCGCGCAGCAGGAACATGAGCCGCAGCGCCTGCTCGACATCCACGAATCGGTGCAGGGAATGCGAACGCTGGCTGGCTGCCGTCTCGCTCCGGTAGGTCTTGGGGTAGGCCCAGATGATCATCGGCAGCCGGCGGTCGCCCCGGTAGCCGGCGGGCACGTGCAAGGTCGCGGAGAGCGCTACACCGTCTTCGCGCTCGTAGACGAGTCGAACGCTCTTCGCCTGCACGAAGTCCGGCAGCGCACGCTCGAAGCGCGTGAGCCGCCGTTGCGAGCCGTCTGCGAGATCGCGCACGAAGTAGTTGGGTGGAGAGGCCGGGGTCTCGTGCCGGGTGAGAATCGTGGCTGCGTCGTCCGAGAGGAGCTGCACCAGAGTCTCGTAGCTTCCCTGCGGCGAGCGCCACAGACGCTCGGTCTCCAGAGTGTCGAGCTTCATTCGGTCCAGATACGAACGCTCGCCGTCGGCGCCCGCGCCCCGGCCGGCGAGATAGACAAACCCCTGGTGGACGGCTATCACCCGCTCTCCGAACCGGTTGCGCGTGGTCACAGCTTCGCCGGGGTCCTGACGGCGTGCATCGACGTCGCGGTCCCAGAGCAGGCGGGCTCGGGCGTCACCGCCGTCGATGCTCACCAGCCAGGACCGTTTGCGAGCGCGCAGCGGCTGATACTCGTGCACCAGCGCCGAGCCCCCTCCTTGCAGCCACTCGAGACCCGCGAAGCGGAATTCCGTGCGGTACAGCACCCGCGGCCGGGTGGAGAAAGGCGCCGGCAGAACCTTGAGAGCGTCGCCGCCGGCCTTTTCGGCGCCCTCGACCCACACGACCACCGCCGGCGCCGATGCCTGCCAGCGGAACGCCCGCGGCCCCGACGAGGCGCCGGCTCCGGACGGCGGCGGGAGATGCGCGAGCGCGCGGACCACCCGGCCGCGGTCGTCCCAGATCTCGATGACCTCCGCGCCGGGCGCGCCGCCGGGGAGCCTGCGCGAGACCAGCAGATAGGGCGCACCGGGAGCCGGCTGCACGAAGTCGAACACCGCCGGTACGCCGATCGGGCGGTGCGCGCCCGAGGACGCATCCACGACGGCCAGCTGTGCCGCCATGAAGTGCTCGAGCGCCGGCTGCGCGGACGCGTCGCGACGCACGGACCAGGACGCGGACACCGCCCCCGCCTCGCCCGCGCTCTGCATGATGATCGGGCGTGTCGACGCCGAACCGGAAGGCGCGCCCAGCGCGGGGGCGGCGGAGACGAACCGGCATATCATGTGCCGACTGTCGTAGGTCCACGCGCAGGGAGCTCCGCCCGTCGCATTGAGGATCGGTCCCGTGAGACGGCGCACGCTCGCCTCGTGGGGGTCGCCGACCCACAGCTCGATACCCTTGCTCGTCGTCACCGTGAATGCGAACCGGGACCCGTCCGGCGACCAGCGGACAAAACCCAGGGTCGCCTCGGCGGGCAGGCGCACCGGTTGACTCATCCCGTCCGCGACGCGCACCAGGGTCAACGATACGTAACGAAGGGGCGCGTGGGGTCCGTGGGTGCGGGGGTTGATGCGCCTGCCGCCGATCTCGAGCAGCGGCTCCGCCAGCGCGCTGATCGGGGGCAGCGCATCGCGGTGCACAAGGATCAGAAAGCGCCCGGTCGGATCCGGCGCTACCGCCGGTGGCGGCGCTGCATCGAGCAGCCCCACGATCTCCGGCTCGGGCTGTCGATAGCCGCTCTCCGCCGGGGCGGCAGCCAGCGGGAGGAGCACGGCCGCAAGGACGACGAGCGCAGTCCTTCGTCCCGCTAGACGCACTAGAGAGTCCACTCAGACATTGCCGATGAACACCCCCCAACGTTCCACGCTGCCTTCCGGGGCCGGGGTCGCTGCCCCGGCCCGGAGCCGGCACTTCTTCGTGGAATGCCGAACAGGAGTGTAGTCGTCCCCACGCAAGGACACTTTAGCTGGGGAAACACGCGCACGCCACCCGCGAAGGCCCCCCGGGGGGCGGCCGTCACTTCGCGGGCACGCCCTCCGCGTCGCGGGCCGGGGCGCGCCACAGCCCGCTCCAGGGGGCGCCGAGCTCCGAGCGGATGTGCAGGTCGCGCTGCGGGAACGGGATCTGAATGCCGTGCTCGCGCAGCGTGCGCTCGATGGCCATGTGGAACTCGTGGACGAACGGCAGGCGATCGGCGAGATCCCTCACGTAGACATACACGTCGAAATCGAGCGAGCTCTCGCCGAGCCGAGTGAACAGAACCCTCGGCTCTGGCTGCGAGAGCACGTGCGGGTTGCTCCGCGCCACCTCGAGCATCAATCCGTGCGCGAGCTCGGTGTCCGAGCCGTAGGCGATCCCCACGCGCACGATGACGCGCGTCACCGAGTCGGTGAGCGTCCAGTTGACGAGGCGCTCGGTGATGAACGTCTTGTTGGGGACGATGATCTCCTTGTTGTCCCAGTCGGTGATGGTGGTTGCACGGATGCGAAGCCGCGACACCGTGCCGGTGAGATCACCGACGGTGACCGTGTCCCCGATGCGCACCGGACGCTCGAACAGGATGATGAGCCCGGAGATGAAATTGCCGAAGATCTCCTGGAGCCCGAAGCCGAGGCCCACGCTCAGCGCGGCCACCAGCCACTGCACGTCCGACCATCCCACGCCGATGGCGCTGAACACGATGACCACGCCGGCCGCAGCGATGGCGTACTGGGCAATGGTGGTGATGGCGTAGCGGCTCGGCGGCGCGATCCCGAGCTGGCGCAGCACGGCGATCTCGAGCACCCCGGGGAGGTTGCGCGCGGCGACTGCGATGATGAGACCGGCCACGACGGCCAGGCCGAAGTCGGCCAGCGTGAAAGGCTCTGCGATCTCCTGGCCATCGCGCACCGTGGTGTGCTCCCACAGCGAGACCTCGTCCAGGATGCCCAGGGCCGGCATCACGTCGGACCAGATCAGCCACAGCCCCACGACCACCGACCACCCGATCAGCGTCTGCAGCAGGTGCCGCGTCTGCTCGTTCATGCTCGCGAGGTCGACCTCCGGGATCTCCGCCTCGCCGGGCGCAGGGGTCTCGGCCGCACCGTGGGCGCCCGAGCGCGCCTCGAGCAGAGCCGCGCGCCGCTTGCGTGCCTCGCTCACCGCAAGCCGCCGCTGCACCACGTTGATCCAGCGCACCACCAGCTCGCGCACGATCAACGCCGCCACGACCAGCCACAGCGTCGCCGTCATCCTTCCGAAAAGCTGGAAGGCGGTGTAGTGATAGCCGAGCCCGGCGAGAACCGCGAGCGCCAGCGGCAGCAGCACGGCGGCCGCGTACCACAGGTACCGCAAGCGCGCCGTCCAGCTCTTCGGGTTGCGGGCCATGTACTCGGCGGCCACCCCCCGGGCGGGATGCAGCACGCGCCAGTTGAAGGCCGCGACCGCCAGCACGCCCAGCATGAAGGCCAGCCGGCCCACGCTGTAGCGAAACGCCTCGCTCTGCCCTTCGGCAAAGGTGGTGACGAAGACCGCCGGCAGAACCAACGCCATCAGCCATGCCAGGTTCCTGCGCAGCAGCTCCGCCTGCGCCGTGCGCCATTTGAAGTGAGCCTGCGCGACCCCGTCACGGGCGCACAGCACGCGCAGCGCGCCCAGCCACAGAAGCGGTGTCGCCACGGCCAAGAGAGCGGCGCTCAGCGCATCGACCCAGACCGCCCCCTCCGCCCCCGCCCCGAGGCGCCATCCGAGATAGGCCAGCCCCAGGGGGGCCGGCGCCGCGAGGAGCATGCTCGCCCCGAGCGCGCGCAGCGTGAGCCCGAAGCGATCGCGGTACGGCTTGCGCACGCTCTCGCCGAGGGATTTGAGCGTTCGGCGCAGGCGCGGAGCGAGGGCGAGGAGCATCACCACCGCGAGCGCAGCCGCGGCATCCAGCGCCGGCCGCAGCTCCCATTGGCGAAACGATGCGCGCAGCGCGGGGAGCCATTCCCGGGGCGATGCGGCCCGCAAGTCGGCCAGCGTGCCGAGGCCCACGGGGATGGTGCTCGGTATCCACAGCAGCCGCTTGTCGAGAAAGGCCGCGAAACGCTCGGCGCCGTCGCGCAGCTGCCCTTGCGCGAACTCGACATCGCCGAGCACCCGCAGGTAGCTCCCATAGCTCGCCCCGAGCTTCTCCAGGAGCGCTTGCCGATCGCGGAGCAGCTTGGCGATCTCGGCGGCGATGGCCGACTGCTGCCAGGCCGGCGTGCTGGCCGTGACGCTCTTCTCGATGATGCGCGCGACCGCCTGGTCGATGTCGCCCAGCTCACGCCGCTCCTCCGCGACGCGGAGCTGGCTCAACCCGACCTCGCCCAATGTCTGCTCGAGCTCCGCCTGGGACCCGCGCGCAGGCACCAGCCCCGGCAGCTTGCGCCGCTGGTCGCGAAGCACCTCCCCGAGCGCCTTGCTCAGACCGGCGATCTCGAGCTTCTGCTGCGCGCTCTGGAAGTACTCCTCGATCTCGTCGACCCGTTTGCTCAACGCATCGCGTCGCGCAGTGGTGCTCTCCAGTGCCGCGACCACCTCCTCGAGCTCGCGGCTCAGCGCGGCATTGCGCTCCGCCAGCCTGCGCACCGCCGGATGCTTGCCGATGGCGTCGCGCTGGGCCTCCTCCGCCTCCACCTTGGCGCGCTGGGCTTCCGCGCGCCGCCGTGCCGCAACCCGGTCTTCCAGAGTCTTCACCCGGGCCTCGACCGCGGCGGCCAGGCGCGCCGCCAGGTCGCGCCGGGCCGTGAGCAGGCGCAGGCGCACGTCGTGGCTCAGAAGCTCCGCCTCGAGCATGTTGATCTCGGCCAGGCGCGCGCGCTGCTGCGCATGCAGCGCCGCACGCCGCGCCTCCGACAACATCGGCGGCGCCTCCGCCGCAGGCTGACCCTCGAGCTTGGGCTCGAGCTCCTGGCGCTTCTGCTTCGCCTCGGCGAGCTGAGCCCTCGCCTGCGCAGGGCGGGTCTGCTGCGCGCGCAGCTCGCTGTCCAGCTCGCCGAGCCTTCCGCGCAGGGTGGCCAGCTCCGCCTTCTGCGCCGCGAGCTGCTGCTCGAGCTGCGTGAGGCTCGCGTCGCTGCGCCCGCGTCTGGCGCCGACCACTGGGCCCGCGCCGACGCCCTGGAGCTCGGCCTCCAGGGAGGCGATCTGCGCCGGCGCCGATGCGATGGCCTCCTCGTACGCGGCGGCCGTGGCGGTGAAGCTCGCCGCAGCCTGGAGCTGGCTCTGGGCGAGCCGGTACAGCTCGAGCACCTTGCTCTTCATGCTCTGCTCGAGCTCTGCCGCTTCTTCCACCTCCTTCAGCCTGGCGCTGATCTGATCCGGTGTGAGCGCCCCCGGCGCCTCCGCGGATGCCGCGGGCAGCGGCTCGGAGACCGGCGCCCCGGTCTGTGCCCAGACCGCGCCGGCGCTTGCCGCCAGCGCGAGCGCGAGCAGCGCGAGGGCACGACGTGCCGGTGTCAACATCTCGTGTCAGCCAGTCCTATGTACCGAATGCCAAACGCACGACATCCACCGCGGTCGCTCGCGACCGCGCCACCGATGTCACCGCACGTGAGCCCCATCTCTCACCAGCCCGCGGTCGCGCGCGCGGGCCAGAGATGCGGGCCAGGGCTCGAGGGGAGCGCCACGTTGCAGTGCACAATAATAGGCGCAAGCGTCTCGCCGCGAAAGAGCGAAGCTGCGCGAAACCTGCGCAAACGACCGTTTGCGAGCGTCGAGGCCATATCCCGGCATGCCTTGCGGGCGCACCCACAGGGCCCGGCGTGCCGGTGCGGGCGTTCAGCTTGCATTCAGCGGGGGCGGCTTAGCATTCGGGCCTGAAAGACCGGGCGCCGGCGCGGCATGCGTGCGCCGGCCGCAGGCTCAATGGAGGCGAGAGAAAACCTCGAGCAAGGGGAACCGGCAATGAACCAACTGATGCGAGTGGCGATGGCTCTGGCGGTCGCGGGGACGGTGCTGGTGGCGAGTGGCTGCGGCGCCGGCGACTACGGGGTCAGGAAGCAGCACGTGGGCACCGTGGTCGGCGGCACGGTCGGGGGATTCCTGGGCTCTCAGATCGGGGACGGAAGGGGTCAGCTCGCAGCCACCGCCGCGGGCGCCGTGGTCGGCGCGCTGATCGGCAGCGAGGTGGGGCGCACCATGGACGAGGTGGATCGGATGAGGCTCGCATCCACCCTGGAGCGGACCCCGACGGGCCGCACCACCGCCTGGCACAACCCGGACACCGGCGTGCAGTACGAGGCCACACCCACCCACACCTACCAATCCCAGGGATCGCCCTGCCGCGACTACACGGTGGACGCCTACATCGACGGCCGCCCCGAGACCGTCACCGGCACCGCCTGCCGCCAACCCAACGGCACCTGGCGCACCACCTGAGGGTCGGGTCGGACCAACGCAATCCGTTGAATTACGGAGAAATAACGCGAGAATGAACTGCATTTTCGCGCTTAGAGCGCCGTTTTTGGGGGTGAAATCGAGGCGCTAGACACCGTTCGTGTCGCTTGCCTGGAGCTGGCCCTGCGCTGTCAGTGAGCCTGAGCGATCAGTTTCACGAGCACCTCGTGCTGCTCCGAGCTCACCACGATCCAGCGCTGGAAGTATCCGGACCGGCCGGGGCTGAACTGCACGCCGACGCTGCACCGCTCACCGGGATTCAGGTCGCCCGGACAGTTATCGAAGACGTGAAAGCTCTCGGCCCGTAGATAGGTCTTCACCCCGGTCGCAACCATGGCGCCGATATTCTGTAGGCCGAAAGAGAGAGACACGCTGTCACCGACCGGCACGACCCCGAAGTTGATCTCGATGCTGGTCACATGCAGCAGCGGAACCTGCTGGGCACCGCCGTTCGGAGAGAACACGAGGCTGAGCGCGGCTAGAGCCGTGGCGACACAGTTGCCGACTCGATCCATCCCGAACCCCACTTGAGGCCCCCGGCCGATTATCCACTATCCGGCGGCGCTCGGGCCAGAGCGGAGAAGCCGACGCCCCGGATCGCTGCCGAGAGCAAAACGAGGCGGCGGTTCCAGCGCTCGGCGCGCCGGCAGGCAGGCCGCGGCCAGCGCCGGGGCGGTGGGACAGCTACGGCCCGGCCGCCAGAGAAGGCCGGCCGACCCTCCGATCAGCAGCGCCGCCCCGGCGAAGACGCACTCTCTATGCCCCCGCCTGTAGACCGCTCAGTGCTGGAAATTCGCGGCTCCCTTATAATTATCGCCGTTGCGTTTTTCTACGCGGCTCTGTTTTGTTTTGCTAAATTGAGAAAAAGCCAGTTGCCATCGGGCGACCGTATTGACTGGAAACATTTCCAGGCAGAGAACCATAAAAAAGCGTGGTCTGAGCAGGGACGCCGCTTGATCTCGGCAATACCCATATATCCCTTCCCTGGAGGGCGCTACAATGAAAAGGTCAATGCTGACAGTCGTTCTCGTCGCCCCTGTCCTTCTGCTACTGTCCGCCGCAGCAAACGCGTTCGAATGCCCCCAGCATTTCGAGGAAGCACAGGCTGCTATCGACAAGGTCAGGGCGGATATGCAAGGCATGGGCGAAACGATGGACCGGCGCGACATGGCCCTCGTGCACGCCCTGCTGGACGACGCCAAAGCCCGGCTCGCCGCGGCACGCCACAATCACGAGAAGCCGCAAGGGCCTTATGATCACGCCCGCGCCATCGCCAAGGCCGACGCTGCGAAGGGCTACGCGGTGGCGGCTGATATCCTACACTTTCACTATATGCAAAAGCAGTAAACCCGCTTAGAGCCGCGTCCCGAGACGGGTGCGCGCCGCTCTTTTCGATCCGCGCGTAGGTGGTCAGCATGATTGCGCGCTCGCTGTCTCTTGTGCTCGCTCTGGGGGTATTTTCCTGGACGTGGGCCGATGCCGGCGCGGCCGAGGAAACGCCGCCTGGAGTCGCCGCCGATGCCGTCGAGCTTGGCCGTGATCTCGACGGGGACGGCGATCCCGATGAGGTGGACATCAGCCTGGAAGTCATCGAGGTTCAAGAGGAGGTCTATCCGGGCGAATTCGTCACGTTCTGGGTGTTTGCACCCGAAGGGCGCGGCATGGTATCCGCCGCGCGGGCTCCGAGCCCCACAATACGCGTGGAACAGGGAGATCGAGTGCGCATCACGCTGCGCAACACGCACTACTTCCCGCACACCATCCACCTGCACGGCACCATCCATCCGAACGAGATGGACGGCGTGCCCGATTTCACACAGCCGGCGGTCAAACCGGGCGAAGCCTTCACCTACGAATTCGTAGCGAAGAATCCTGGCACGCACTTCTATCATTGCCACGTGCAGCCGGATGTGCACGTGCTGATGGGGCTCGTGGGAATGCTCATTATCGAGCCGAATCGAGCCGGAAACGAATTCGCGACCTTGATTCCGGGGGCCGGTCGCATCACCGATTTGACTAAAGCCGCGCTGGAGCACTACCAGCGGGAGTACTCGCTCGTCTACATGGACATCGACGAGCGCTTGAACCGGATCCCCGCCGCTTATCGTGACCCTCGGGAAATCGAGAAACGCATGCACCGGGAATACGACTCCACGCAGCGTCGTGCCAACATCTTTCTATTGAACGGCCGCGCTTTCCCGTTCACGTTGCGTGACACTTTGATCGAAGTGGGCTCCGGCGAGCGAGTCAAGCTGCGTGTACTGAATGCGGGAGCGCGTACCATGCATCTGCACACCCACGGACATCACCCTATTCTCACCCACCTGGACGGCTATCCGGTTTCAGCGGAAGGGCGCATCGTACGGGACGTGTTTACAGTGGGCGCCGCCCAGCGCGTGGATCTGGAACTCAGGACGGGCGAGGACGACACTCATGCCTCGGGGCCCGGGGTGTGGTTCATGCACGATCACATGGAAAACACCGTCAGCAACAAAGGGATCAGCCCCGGCGGCGACATTACGACCATCACGTACGAGGAATTCGTCGGCCCGGACGGGTTGCCGAAGGTCGCGACCAGTCTGGATCGATTCTTCGATCCGGCCTACTACCGCGGCGAGATCCCGGTCTTCGACCCGGGGATTTTCCATACGACTCGGCAAGACTATGCCTACGGGTGGTCGGAGGAAGAGCCCGTGGGCGGCGATTTCGATTATCCCGCACGTGATAGGACGGTTGCCCCGATGCCGCGACGAAGTGCCATCGAAGGCCATCAGATCGTCGCCGCCGCGTGCGAGGAGCCGCGCGGCTTCCGGCGGCTTCACGTCCGGGGCGGGAAGGAGTTCGCACGTGCCGGCGAGGTCTTCGCCTTCGAGCCGAGGGTGCTGCGAGCGGAACCATGCGAGGAAGTGGAGATCGTTTTCGAGAACGAAGACGCTGTGCGCCATGCCTTGATGCTGCCGGGTTTGAATCCCATGTTCACACTCGAGTTTACCGGTCCTGAAACCCAGGTCGCACGCTTCGTGACGCCGGATAGGGATATCACTCTGGAGTTTCACTGTCACGTGGAGACTCACGACAAGATGGGCATGCACGGGCGACTCATCGTAGGCTCGGGGGGAGAAGAACATGGGCATGCAAAGGAGGCAACGGCAGAAGAAGAGGAGACACGACTCTACGAAGGGGTCGGTGTCGTCCTCTCCATCGACACGCGCGCCCGCCGCTTCGTCATCGACCACGAGGAGATCCCGGGATTCATGGCACCCATGGTCATGAGCTACCAGGTCAAACCCGCCAGTCTGTTGCAGAAGATCGCTCCGGGTGATCGTGTCCGTTTCACCATTGATGCGGCGCAGAGAACCATCGTCGGGATCGCCGCCGCCGGTGATGCACAGTGATTTGTTTCGGGGGCTCAGCCGACGAGGTGAACGCAGCCCTCCAACCAAGAGCGAGGATGGGTGGTGGACTTCACAGACCAGATCGTGCAGGCGGCGTCGAAGGCGTTCGCCGCGTGGCCTGCGTCCTCGACGGGCGCGTCGAAGGGGGCAAGCACCGCGTCCCCTGAAATTCCTGGTGCCGGCGCGCGGACTCGAACCGCGGACCTACTGATTACGAATCAGTTGCTC
>CAZPFD010000128.1:0-10721 GCA_964585725.1 uncultured Ectothiorhodospiraceae bacterium
ACCCGTTAGACTGTTTCCCGCCGTTCGGGGCGAAGGACCGCGCGCGCTCCGAAAAAAAGGTCCATCCATGGCCTTTTCCCACACGAGAACGCAGAATCTGCACCACAAGGGTTGCCGCAGGGTTGCCGGCGGTGTTGCACCCCCCGTCCGGCGGGGAGGACGAGTGGTTTCCCTCGGGCGGTGAAGCGCTCGCCTGCCGCCGGCCGACCCGAGCCGGAGGGGAAGACGAAGTGGCAGTGGATCACACAGAGCAGCGCGAGGTGCGCCGGTGAAAGCGCGAGTGATGTTGTCCGGCTTCAACGAGTTCGGGCGCATCGAGCGGCTGGCCCTGCGCCGTGTGGAGGATGCTTTCGTCGACGACGAGCAGATCGAACGCCAGTGGGAGGAGCTCCAGTACACCGGCCCTCCCGACTTCACCCGCGCCGTCGAGGAGTATGCCCGCTTGGTGGAGCGCATCGAGGCGGTGGGTTGCCAGGTGGATTACCTGCCGGGCGACGCGCGCCTGAGCCTCGACGCCCTGTACGTGCGTGATGCCTTCGTGGTGGCGCCCGGCGGCGCGATTCTGTGCGCCATGGCCAAGCCGGCGCGCGCGGCGGAGCCGGAGGTGGCGGACCAGGCGCTGCGCACGCTCGGGATCCCCATCAAGGGCGCCATCCGCGGGGATGGCTTGCTGGAGGGGGGCGACGTGGTCTGGCTGGATCCGAACACCGTCGCCGTCGGATGGGGTTACCGCACCAATCAGGAAGGCATCCGCCAGCTGAAGGGCCTTCTCGGAAACTACATCGAGGTCATCGTGGTGCCGTTGCCGCACTGGCGGGGTCCCGACGACGTCTTTCACTTGATGTCCATCTTGAGCCCCATCGATCAGGACCTCGCCCTGGCCTACTCGCCGCTGTTGCCTGTTCCGTTCCGGGAGAGGCTCATCGAGCGCGGCATCCGCCTCATCGACGTGCCGGAGGACGAGTTCGAGAGCATGGGAGGCAACGCGTTCGCCTTGGCGCCGCGCGAATGCCTACTGCTCAAGGGGAACCCGGGCACGCGCACGCTGCTCGAGCGCGAGGGTGTGCGTGTGCACGAGATCGAGGGGGCCGAGATCTCCGGCAAGGGACGCGGCGGACCCACCTGCCTCACACGCCCGCTGATTCGGGCCTGAGAGCCATCCTACCCACAATCTGGCCCGCCGCCACATCCCACCTCTCCTCTCGACCGGCCCCGGCGTCGCCGGGCGCTGTCACCAAACCGTCATCGCGGTAACACGTTGCGTTCACACACGCGTGTCAGCCTCCGGCGCGTAGGGGAGAGGTTTAGCATGGTGGTCGAAGAGGGGTTCAACACGCATCGCGCCGTCGAGGATCTCGAAGCCCTCGTCGCCGCCGCACGCGGCATCGTGCCCGCGCAAAGGTCGATGCGCGCACGCGCGGCGGCGGGCCGCACTGCCGGCGCATCCGGCCGCGCCCGGATCCTGGAGGGGAGCCGGGTGACGGCAGAGAGCCCCCGTGCCCGCGGCGCTGGCCTGCGCGGGCTTGCGCGTTGGTATCGGCGGGTCAGTGGCGGGGCGGAGGGCCCCCCTGCGCCGTCCGCGGATGCTCCGCCGCCGGGGCGCACGCGATGAGTGCGCCCTCCATGTCGGTGCGAGGCGCGCCGGGGGTTAGAGCCGGACACACCGGCGGGGGCAGCTGGCGCGTCTTCGAAGCCATATTCCAGCCCGGCCGCGTGCGCTGCGTGCATCGCACGTCCGGCATGGCGTTGCTGAGCCCGGCGGCCACGGCGGTGTGCCGGGCGCTCATGAACGCGGACACCCCGTTGTGGACGGACGCGCCCGAGCGCGAGCAGCTGGGGCTGCAGCTCCGCGCTCGCTACGGCATACCCCCGGCGCGGGAGCCCGCGGAGGCGGCTTTCGCCCTGGTCACGGCCCCGTCCGAGATCCCCGCGCTGCACCGGTTTCGGCAGGGAACCGAGGCCGCTCCTGAGCGTTCGACCACGCTCGTCATCGAGGTGGCGCGTTTGATCGAAGGCACCGGGAGACGCCTGACCGGACCCGGCATCGAGACGGAGATGCGGCTCCAGGTCAGCGGGCTGGAAGCTTCGTTCTGGGGCCGGCTGCGGGCGCACAATGCGCGCTGCCCGTACGGCATCGACGTCATACTCACCTGCGGCCGGCGTCTGGCGGCGCTACCTCGCTGGACCACGGTGGAAACATGAGCCCCGGGCATAGAGAAGAGATCACCGCGAGGCGGTCTGGCTGCGCCGCGTCGACGAGCGTGCGCTCCGGTCCGGTGCCGCGGTGCCTGCGTTGTCGCGTTACCGCGATCTCCTGCAAGCCGTCGCGTTCCACCATTGAACCGGGTCTGTTCCGGGTCGTCGCTCCGCGGGCGGTCCTCGTCATCATGCGCAAAGGAACCTTGAAAAACCCGGACTATTGCGCTTCCCTTTAGCAGGTGTCGACGGGGTCCGCCCCTCTCCCGGAACGCGACGGAAAATCCCCCGAACCCGGCTTCGTCACGCGCCCGGCCACCGATGGCGACGTTGCGTTGGTCTCAAGAGCCGGGCCCCGTCGCCGATCGATAGAAGCGCGGAGAATGCGATGTCGAATCTCTGTCCGATGAGTCTGCGCCGCGCGATCCGCGCCACCCCGGATCCAGAGGCGCGCCGGTCCGGATGCCGGCCTCCCCTGTTGCTCGGGTTCGGCCTGGTGCTGGCCCTCGGGCTCGCATGCACGCCCCCGGCCTCGGGGACGGGATCGCTGTCGCTGGAGGGGCCGTTCGTGCAGGGTGGCCTGATCCAGGGGCGCACCGCGCCCGGCGCGCGGGTGACGTTGGGCGGACAGCCGCTGCGGGTGTCCGAGGAAGGCGTCTTCATCTTCGGCTTCGACCGTGACGCGCCGGCGGAGATCGAGCTGGTGGCCGAGCTCCCCGACGGCACCCGCGAGCGCCGGACGCTGGCGGTGGAGCCACGGCGTTACCGCGTGCAGCGCATCGACGGGCTGCCCCCGCGCAAAGTGACGCCGAGCGAGGAGGATCTGAAGCGCATCCGGGCGGAGGTCGAGCTCGTCCGGAATGCGCGCAAGCGCGACGATGCGCGCACCGATTTCCTGGACGGCTTCGAGTGGCCGCTCGCCGGACGCATCAGCGGCGTGTACGGCAGCCAGCGCATTCTGAACGGGGAGCCGCGGCGCCCGCACTACGGCATCGATATCGTCGCGCCGGTGGGCACCCCGGTGCGCGCGCCGGCGGACGGCGTGGTCAGCCTGGTCCATCCGGACATGTTCTTCTCCGGCGGCACGCTGATCCTGGATCACGGCCATGGTCTGTCCTCGGCCTTCCTGCATCTGGACAGCGTCCTGGTCGAGGAGGGCGAGCGCGTGCGCCGCGGCCAGGTCATTGCCACGGTGGGCGCCACGGGCCGCGTGACCGGCGCACACCTGGACTGGCGCATCAATCTGTTCGAGAAGCGCCTCGACCCCGCCTTGCTCGTGGGGCCGATGCCCGCGCGCCCCGGGGAGCGGCAGTCGGCCGGCGACGGTGCGCCGGGGCAGCCGGGCGGCGCGCAGCGCAGCGCTTCCTCGGGTTGATCGGTCCGGCGCGGTCCCGCCACGCAGCGCTTGCTGCGGGGACCGGCGCGCCGCAAGATCCAGCTCATGAGTCGTCGGCGGTCGAGCGCCTTCGAGGGCGATGCCGGGGCGGGCACCGCGTACGCGCGGTTCGTGAACGCTCCGGTGCGCCTGCACGATATTCACTGCCCGCGCACGGCGCTGTGGGTGTGGCGACGCGCCCCTCAGGCAGCGCTCGCGCGTTACATCGAGCGTATCCGTGACCATCAGCGCATCGCGCTCGATGTGGTCGTGCCCGCGGGCGGCGATATCCGGACGCGCATCGACCCCGCCTTGAGCGCGAACGGAGTCGCCCCCGAGCCGGGCCTGGCCGCATGGGCCGCCGACATCGATCGCCTGAAGGTTCTGCTCGTTTCGCAGACCGGTGCGGGCGCGGTGCGCCTGCGTCTGGAGTCGGTGGAGGAGACGGGCGAGCGGCTGTTCCATTTCGACTCCGTCACCCTGCGCCTGCTGTGCACCTACGCCGGTCCGGGGACCCAGTGGCTGCCTGAGGACAATGTAGACCGTGCGCAGCTGCGCTTGCAGGGACGCTCCGTCGCCGCTGCCAACCGCGCCATCGTGAAGGACGCACGCCGCGTGCACGCTCTGCGCCCCTGGTGGGTGGCCGTGCTCAAAGGCGAAGCGTTCCCGGGAAACGCGGGCCGCGGCCTCGTGCACCGGCCGCCGCCGGCAGGGCGTCGCGGGGAAACGCGGGTGCGCCTGCGCATCGACCCCGCCTGAGCCAGGGCGGGGACGCGCACCGGACGCACGCGGGCGTGACCCCGGGCAGGACGGCGTCGCCGGCTTCCGGCCCTTGCGGGTAATCGGTGTACCCTGGATACGCCGCATCGGCGTAGGAGATTCGGGCATTGCGCATCTTCGTCGGCACCAGCGGGTACAGCTACGCCGAGTGGAAGGGCGCCTTCTATCCGCAGGACCTCCCGGCGAAGCAGATGCTGGCCTATTACGCCCAGCGACTGGCCGCGGTGGAGATAAACAACACTTTCTACCGCCTGCCCAAACGCAGCGTGCTGGAGGGCTGGTCGGCGCAGGTGCCGGACGGCTTTCGCTTCGCGCTCAAGGCCTCCCGGCGCATCACCCACATCAAGCGTCTGGTGGACGCGGAGAGCGAGACCGAGTACCTGCTGCGCACCGTGCAGGCGCTCGGCGCCAAGCTCGGCGTGATTCTGTTTCAGCTTCCGCCCTACCTGCGCAAGGATCTGCCGCGGCTCGAGGGCTTTCTCGGGCTGCTCCCGCGGGGTGCCCGGGCGAGCTTCGAGTTCCGCCATCCTTCCTGGTTCGACGAGGACGTTTTCGCCCTGCTGCGCGATCGCGACTGCGCGCTGTGCGTCGCGGACACCGATGAGCAGGCGCCCGCCGTGACCTCGACCGCAGGGTGGGGCTACCTGCGCCTGCGCCGCTCCGCGTACCCGGACGCGGAGCTGCGGCAGTGGGTGGAGCGTCTACAGGCGCAGGCATGGGATCGGGCTTACGTGTTCTTCAAGCACGAGGACGAAGGCGCCGGGCCGCGGCTGGCCGCACGCCTGTGCGAGCTGGCGGGGGCGGCGGCCGCGCACCCGTGAGCCCGGATGGGCTCGCGTCGATGCCGGCGGGAGCGCCGGGGCGAGGGCTCAATCGCCGGGGTTTGCGCCGCCGGGCGGCGTTCGTTGTCAATGCCATGACACGCGAACCTCGGTCCGACCACCCGGTGAGTCCAGGTCGTTGATTTCAGAAACAAAGGACACGCATTTCACAAAACGGTAACATTCTTGGGGTCAACTGCATGGAGGCCGTGCAGCGTTCACGTGGTGCCCGTTGCAGAAGAGCGTGCTCATCGTGGAGGACGAGACCGCCATCCGGGAAATGGTGGCGGGGCCCTTGAGCCTGGCCGGGTTTCGCACCCTGGAGGCGAGAGACGTCAGCGAGGCCGAGCGCATCCTGGGCGAGGAGGTGCCGAGCCTGATTCTGCTCGACTGGATGCTCCCCGGCATCAGCGGTCTCGAGTTCGCGCGGCGTCTCAGGCGCGAGGAAGGCACCCGCAACGTGCCGATCATCATGCTGACCGCTCGCGGCGAGGAGGACGACAAGCTCGCCGGCTTCGGCGCCGGGATCGACGACTACATCAGCAAGCCGTTCTCGCTGCGCGAGCTCGTGGCCCGCGTCAAGGCGGTGCTCAAGCGCAGCAACCAGGCCGGAGAGGAGGCGCCGCTCACGGTGGACGGGCTGCGCCTGGATCCCGTAAGCCACCGCGTCAGCGCCGAAGGTGTGCAACTGAAGCCCGGCCCGACCGAGTTTCGGCTTCTCCAGTTCCTGATGAGTCATCCCGAGCGCGTGTTCAGCCGCGGGCAGATACTCGACCGCGTCTGGGGCAGAAACGTGTACGTGGAGGAGCGCACCGTGGACGTGCACATCCGGCGGCTGCGCAAGATCCTCTCGCCGAGCGGGTACGACCGGTTCATCCAGACGGTGCACGGCACCGGATACCGGTTCTCGAAGCACCCCTCATGATCCGGAGTGAGTCGTGCGTCGCTCTCTCGCTCATCCTCGGGCCAAAGGGGACAGGTCTTTTTTCCACTGCCGGGATATGCGGGTTGAGACGATTCACGGGAAGATAGATCTGTCCCCTTTTTGCCGACCGGTGGGAAATGCGGGCTAGGACTTGGTGGTTGCGCGAGTTGCGAACGCTCTTGCTCGGCGGCGGAGCGGCGGCCCTCGTCGGTTTGGTGATGGGCCACGTGCTCGTGTCTGTTCTCGCCGCCTGTTTGTTGTATCTGCTCGCACAGCTCTATTACCTGTACCGCCTGGAGCGCTGGCTGCGCGATCGCAGGGGCTCCGAGCTGCCGAATGGACACGGCGCCTGGGGCAGCGTGTTCGCGGAGCTGCATCGCCTGCGGCGCAAGAGCCGGCGAAGCAAGGAGCATCTCGAGGCGTTCCTCGATCGCTTCCTGGAAGCCTCCAACGCCATGCCCGATGCGATAGCGATCCTGCGACCGGACGGCACCCTCGAGTGGTTCAACCAGGCCGCCGCCACCCTGCTCGGATTGCAGAGACCGCAGGACCTCGGGCAGGCCGTCACCAACCTGATTCGGGACCCGGCGTTCCGCGAGTACCTCCACGGACGCGGGCCCGAGGACGCCGTGGAGATCGCATCGTCCGAGCACGAGAGCGCCCGCGTCTCCATCCGGGTCGTCCCCTACGGGCAGGACCGCAGGCTGCTCATCGCCCACGACGTCACCCAGCTTCATCGACTCGAGCGGATGCGGCAGGACTTCGTGGCAAACCTCTCCCACGAGCTGCGCATGCCCCTGACCGTCATCAAGGGCTACGTGGAGACCCTTACCGAGCCCGAGAAGGCCGAAGAGACGCCCGAGGGCTGGCGGCAACCGCTCGAGCACATCAAGCAGCAGACCGAACGCATGTGCAGCCTGGTCGCGGATCTGGTCCAGCTCTCACGACTCGATGCGCCGGTGAGGAAGCGCCCGCAGGCGCCGGTGCGGGTGGCCGAGATGCTCGAGAACATCCGTACCGACGCGCTCAAGCTCCAGCCGCAGTGCGCGAGCATCCACCTGCAGGCCGAGGAGCCGCTGCGCATCCTCGGTGATCACAACGAGCTGCACAGTGCGTTCCTGAACCTGGTGGTAAACGCCGTGCGCCACACTCCGCCCGCGGGCGACATCTACGTGCGCTGGTACCGCGACGGACAGGGTGCGCACCTCCAGGTGCGCGACACCGGTGAGGGTATCGAAGCCCACCACATACCGCGGCTGACCGAGCGCTTCTATCGGGTGGACAAGGGCCGCTCCCGCGCCTCGGGCGGTTCGGGGCTGGGGCTCGCCATCGTCAAGCACGCGCTCATTCGCCACGAGGCCGTGCTGCGCATCGAGAGCAAACCGGGGCGGGGCAGCACCTTCAGCTGTGACTTTCCGCCGTGGCGCGTCGTCGCTGACCGTCCCGCGGCGGCTGCCTCTTGAGACCATGCGCCCGGCGGCCGGGATTTCATCGGGTTGTAACAACCGTGCCCTAATCTTCCAGCCGGTGCTCGCGGGCACTTGGCGGAACGCCGCGGGCCTCTTGAATCCCGGTTACCGGCCACCGGCCGGAGGAGCACGCTATGAACGGCACCACGACCACCACGACCACCAGGAGTACGAGGACGCGGGGCGTACTGCTCGCGACGTTGCTATCGCTCGGCGGGCTCGCCGCCGGAACCACGGCCACCGCGGCGCCGCCGCTGGTGCGCGTCGACGGCTCCAGCACCGTGTACCCCATCACCGAGGCGATGGCCGAGGAGTTCCAGATCGCGAAACGGGGGGAAGTACGGGTCACCGTCGGTATCTCGGGCACCGGAGGCGGATTCAAGAAATTCTGCCGCGGCGACACGCAGATATCCGACGCATCGCGTCCCATCAAAGAGAGCGAGCGCGAGCTCTGCGCCGAGAACGGCATCCGCTACATCGAGCTGCCCGTCGCCTTCGATGCGCTGACCGTGGTCGTCAATCCCGAGAACGACTGGGCGGAGGTCATGACGGTGGCCGAGCTGAAGAAAATCTGGGAGCCGGCGGCGCAGGGGAAGATCACGCGCTGGAACCAGGTGCGCCCGGAGTGGCCGGACGCGCCGCTGCGGCTGTTCGGGGCGGGGGTCGATTCCGGCACCTACGACTACTTCACCGAGGCCATCGTCGGCGAGGAGCACTCGAGCCGCGGCGACTTCACCGCGAGCGAGGACGACAACGTGCTGGTGCAGGGAGTGGCCAGCGACAAGTACGCGCTCGGGTTTTTCGGCTACGCCTACTACGCGGAGAACACCGGCAAGCTCAAGGCCGTCGCCATCGACGACGGCGAGGGACCGCCGGTGAAGCCCTCCATCGAGACCGCGAAGAACGGCACCTACCAGCCGCTCTCGCGACCGATCTTCATCTACGTGAGCGCGGCGGCGGCGGAGCGCCCCGAGGTGCGCGAGTTCGTGGAGTTCTACCTCGATCCGCAGCACGCCAAGTGGGTCCGGGAGGTCGGCTACGTGCCCCTGCCCGAGAAGGCCTACGAGCTGGCGCTCGAGAGCTTTCGGAAGCGGGTCACGGGCACGGCCTTCGCGGGCGGCTCGCAGGTCGGAGTCTCCATCGAGGATCTGATGAGCATGGAGAAGCTGCACTGACGCCGAAGGCGACGCCGCTTCTTTCGCCGCCGCGGCTCACCACCGGAGGGGGCGCCAGGGGCGCCCCCTCTGTCGTCGAGGCGTGTAACACTTCCGCGCCGGGGTGTTACAGTGCGGTCCGGGGCGCGGCGCCCGGGCCGCTGGATCTCCGCGCCGGCAACTATCCTGGAGTGTCCGACTCTCGAGACTTGGCGCCATGAACACGGCTCTGGCAACCGGCACCGAGCGCGCGCTCGAGCACGCGAGCTACGCGCGCTACGCGAGTCGCGCGTATCTGCGCCGGCGTCCCTGGGTCGATCTCGCCATGCGCGGCCTCATGCTCCTGGCCGCGGCCGGCTCCATCGTCATCACTCTCGCCATCATCTACATCCTGTTGAGCGAGTCCGCGCGTTTTTTCCAGGAAGTGTCCATCCTCGAGTTCCTGACCGACACGCAGTGGACGCCGGTGTTCGCCGACGCCCACTACGGCATTCTTCCGCTGCTCACGGCCACCCTCGTCGTGGCGGGGATCGCGCTGCTCGTGGCCGTTCCGGCCGGCACGGTGATCGCGCTCTACCTGAGCGAGTTCGCGCCCCATCGGGTGCGCGAGATTGTCAAGCCTTTTCTCGAGCTCCTCGAAGGCGTGCCCACCGTCGTGTACGGCTACTTCGCGCTGCTCTTCGTCACTCCGCTGCTGCAAAAGGTCATCCCCGGCCTGCCGGGGTTCAACATGCTCTCGCCGGGCATCGTCATGGGCATCATGATCATCCCCTACGTGAGCTCGGTCAGCGAGGACGCCATGCGCGCCGTGCCCAACGACCTGCGTGAGGGCGCCTACGCGCTGGGGGCCACGCGACTCCAGGTGGCCCTTCGCGTGGTGCTGCCGGGCGCGTTTTCGGGGATTGCCGCGGCGTACATCCTGGGGATGTCGCGCGCGGTGGGGGAGACCATGGTGGTCGCCATCGCGGCCGGCCAGCAGCCCAACCTCACCGTCAATCCGATGGAGGGGGCGGCCACCATCACCGCCTACATCGTGCAGATCGCCCTGGGCGATCTGCCCCACGGCAGCATTGCGTATCAGACGATCTTCGCGGCCGGGCTCACCTTGTTCCTGATCACCCTGGCGTTCAACGCCATCGGCTTCTTCCTGCGCAGGCGCATCCGCGAGGTGTACTGAGTGGCGATGCCCCGGCAGCGTTCGGAACAGGTGCGCAGCGCCATCGCCCGCCGGCGGACGCTGGACGGCGTCTTCGCCGTCGTGGGGCTGCTCACCACTTTCGTCGCGGTGCTCACCCTGTTCGCGCTCTTCGTGGATCTCGCCATCGACGGGATGCCGAGATTGTCGCTGGATTTTCTCGCCAACTTCCCCTCGCGCCGGCCCGAGCAAGCGGGTATCCTCTCGGCGTGGGTGGGCACGGCCCTGGTCATGCTCGTCACCGCCGTCTGCGCTGTGCCCGTCGGTGTCACGGCGGGCGTGTATCTCGAGGAGTACGCGTCCAGGAACTGGCTCACCGACGTCATCGAGATCAACATCAACAACCTGGCAGCGGTGCCCTCCATCATCTACGGGCTGCTCGCTCTCGGCCTCTTCGTGTACGGGCTCGGTATGGGCGCGAGCATCGCGGCGGCGGGCCTGGTGCTGGCCCTGCTGATCCTGCCGATCGTCATCGTCTCCACGCGCGAGGCGGTGCGCGCCGTCCCCGTCGGGATCAAGGAGGCGGCCTACGCCATGGGCGCCACCAAGTGGGAGACGGTCTCGAGCCACATCCTGCCCTACTCGGGCGGCGGTATCCTGACCGGGATCATCATCGGTCTGTCACGGGCCATCGGGGAGACGGCTCCGGTCATCACCATCGGTGCTCTGACCTTCATCGCTTTTCTCCCGGACTCGCCCATCCAGAGCGAGTTTCCATTCATCTCGCTCCAGTGGCTGTCCGCGCCGTTTACGGTCCTGCCCATCCAGATGTTCAACTGGATCTCGCGCCCGCAGGAAGCCTTCCA
>CAZPFD010000129.1:0-10721 GCA_964585725.1 uncultured Ectothiorhodospiraceae bacterium
GTTCCGCCACGCCGATGGGCCCCATGCCCGGGCCGCCGCCGCCGTGAGGAATACAGAAGGTTTTGTGCAGGTTCAGGTGCGAGACGTCGCCGCCGAACTGTCCGAAGGCGGCCAGGCCTACCAGGGCGTTCATGTTGGCGCCGTCGATATACACCTGGGCGCCGATGCTGTGGATCAGCTCGCAGAGCTCGGTCACGCTCTCCTCAAACACCCCGTGGGTGGAGGGGTAGGTGATCATGATAGCGGCGATGGCCTTACCGTACTGGTCGATTTTGGCCTTCAGGTCGGCCAGGTCGACGTTGCCGTCTTTATCACAGTCGACCACCTTGACCTGCATGCCGGCCATCTGGGCCGAGGCGGGGTTGGTGCCGTGGGCCGAGGCGGGAATCAGGCACAGGTTGCGATCGGCTTCGCCTTTGCTCTCGAAGTATTTCTTGATGGCTACCAGACCGGCGTATTCGCCCTGGGAGCCGGCGTTGGGCTGCAGGCTAATGGCGTCATAGCCGGTGCAGGCCTGGAGCATCTGCTCCAGTTCTTCAAACAGCTGCTGGTAGCCCTTGGCCTGGTCAATGGGCGCGAAGGGGTGCAACTGGCCGAACTCGGGCCAGGTGACCGGAATCATTTCCGCGGTGGCGTTGAGCTTCATGGTGCAGGAGCCGAGCGGAATCATAGACTGGTTCAGGGCGATATCCCGGCCCTCCAGGCGGCGCAGGTAGCGCAGCATCTCGGTTTCGCTGTGGAAGCGGTTGAACACAGGGTGAGTCAACACTTCGTCTCTACGCTCCAGTTCCTCCGGGATGGCATCCGGACGGTTCTGAGAGGCGAGTTCATAGTCGAGCTGGGGCAGGTTGAGGGCATGGTCCCCGGCGCAGAAGATGTTCAGCAGACGGTCGATATCCTCCAGCGCGGTGGTCTCGTCCAGGCTGATGCCCAGGGCCGTATTACCCACCCTGCGCAGGTTGATCTCGTGGGTCAGAGCAGCCTGATATAGGCCGGTCTGTTTTTTCTCGCTGTCCAGCTCCACCACTACGGTGTCGAAGTAGTGGTCGTGGCGCAGGTTGAAGCCCTTGTCTTTGAGCCCTTCGCCCAGCAGGCGGGCGAGGCGGTGGATGCGCTCGGCGATCCGGCGCAGGCCGTCTGGGCCGTGGTAGACGGCGTAGCAGCTGCTCATGACCGCCAGCAGTACCTGTGAGGTACAGATGTTGGAGTTGGCCTTCTCCCGGCGGATGTGCTGTTCGCGGGTCTGCATGGCCATGCGCAGGGCGGTTTTACCGCGACTGTCCACGGAAACGCCGATAATGCGGCCCGGTGCGGAGCGCTTGTAGGCATCCCGGAAGGCAAAGAAGGCCGCGTGCGGGCCGCCGAAGCCCATGGGCACGCCGAAGCGCTGGTTGCTGCCGATCACCACATCCGCGCCCATGGCGCCGGGGGATTTGAGCAGCAGCATGGCCATCAGGTCGCTGGCGACGGTAACCAGCACGTTCTTCTCGTGGGCCCGGGTAATCAGATCGGTCAGGTCGCGCACCTGGCCGGTGGAGCCGGGGTAGGAGAGCAGGGCGCCGAAACACTCGGTCTCATTCAACTGCTCTGCCGGGGCGATCACCACCTCGAAGCCGAAATGCTCCGCTCGGGTCTTCAGTACGGCAGCAGTCTGAGGGTGGGTGTCTTCGTCCACAAAGAAGGCGTTGGAGCGGTTTTTCTTGTTCTGGCGCTTGCACATGGCCATGGCTTCCGCCGCCGCCGTGCCTTCGTCCAGCATGGAGGCGTTGGCCAGCTCCATGCCGGTCAGGTCCATGATCATCTGCTGGAAGTTCAGCAGCGCCTCCAGGCGGCCCTGGCTGATCTCCGCCTGATACGGCGTGTAGGCGGTGTACCAGGACGGGTTCTCGAGGACGTTGCGCCGGATCACCGCGGGCAGCACGGTGCCGTAGTAGCCCATGCCGATCATGGAGATGAAGATCTTGTTGCGGTCGCGCATGCGGCGCAGATAGGTCACCGTCTCGCGCTCGCCCATGCTCTCGGGCAGCTCGAGGGGCCGATCGCTGATGATCGAGGCGGGCACCGCCTTCTCGATGAGCTCGTCGAGGGAGCCCAGCCCGAGGGCGTCGAGCATCTCGCGGATCTGGACGTCCCCCGGACCGATATGGCGGCGCGTGAAGTCGCGGCGCATCTCCAGATCCGCGAGCGACTCCCGCGCGTCGCCTCGGGCGCGGCTGCGGCGCTCGGGCCTGGCGGCTTTGGAGGTCTTGGGTCGTGTACGGTCGTTCATGGCACACGCGAACGTTCAGCGGGCTGTCCGAAAAGGGCACCCTGCGAGGAAACGGGGCAACCGATACAAGGGTCGCCGGGCCACGCGGTGCCCCCCGCGCCCTGCGCGCTCACTGCTCCTCGCTCTCGGCGACCTCCTGGTACGCCTCCGCGTCGAGCAGGTTCTCCCAGTCTTCCTCGTCGGCGGGCTTGATACGCAGAATCCAGCCCTCGCCGTAGGGATCGTTGTTGATGAGCTCCGGCGAATCGCTCAACGCCGCGTTGACGTCCGTGATCTCGCCGGCGAGCGGGCTGTAGATGTCGGAGGCGGCCTTCACCGACTCCACGACGGCGACCTCCTCCTCGGCGGCGACCGTGCGTCCGGCTTCCGGGAGCTCGACGAATACCAGGTCGCCGAGCATCTCCTGCGCATGGTCCGTAATCCCCACCGTGACGGTGCCGTCCTCGTCTCGGCGGGCCCATTCGTGGGTCTTCGTGTAGCGCAGATCGTCCGGTGTCTCGGTCATTGGCCCCCCTCCATCGTCCTCGCTCCCGCGGGGCTCCGTTGTTCTTCATCCCGCACGAAGCCGCCGCTGCCTTCTCCCGCACTTCGCTCGACTCTTTCCGGGCCGTCGCCCATTCGGCCGGCGTGTGCAGAGGCCCCCTGTGGCCACCGATTCCCCGGATCACGCCGTTCGACGGCTCTGCACACGTCACTAGGTTAGGAGAGAAATCTCCGCGGGTCACTCCCCCACCACCCGCTCCGGCGGCCCGCTCTACCGAAGGCTCCGCCCGCCCCGAGCGCCGTGCACCGGGCCGCTGGAAGTCTGGGCGTGCCTTGTCCGGAGCGAACTATAGCAAAGGGGCCGGTGGCGGTCTGTGCTCACGCACCCGCGGTCAGGGCGCCGGTGAGCGGGGGGCTCGCCTCGCGGCGGCGCGAGCGGGCGATGCTGATGCTGAGCAGGATCACCGGGACGATCCCGGCCGCGACGATGGCCAGAGCCGCGCTGGAAGAGTCGGCCAGGCGCTCGTCGGAAGCCAGCTCGTAGGCGCGGACCGCGAGGGTGTTGAAGTTGAACGGGCGCAGGATGAGGGTGGCCGGCAGCTCCTTCATGACGTCCACGAACACCAGCAGCAGCGCCGTCAGCAGGCTTCCCCGGATGATGGGGAGATGCACGCGGCGCACCACCTCGCGCGAGCGGTAGCCGAGAGAGCGCGCCGCCTCGTCCATGGACGGGGTGATCTTGCCCAGCCCGGCCTCCACCGTGTGCAGCGACACCGCCAGGAATCGCACCAGGTAGGCGAACACCAGCGCGAACAGCGTCCCGCTCAGGATGAGCCCGGTGGATACGCCCACGTGCGCCCGCATCCAGGCATCGACGGCGTTGTCGGCCCAGGCGAAGGGCAGCATCACCCCCACCGCGATGACCGTGCCCGGCACCGCGTATCCCATGCTGGCGACGCGTACGGCGAGCGCCACCGGCGCGCTGCGCTGCACGCGGCGGCCGTAACCGAGAAAGAGGGCGAGCCCCGCCGCCAGCAGCGCCGTGGTACCCGCGAGGAGAAGGGTGTTGGCAACCAGGGTGAAGAAGTGCGCGTCCACCATCTCCCCGGCGGTGGCGACGGCCCAGAGCGTGAGCTGTGCGCCGGGCAGAAGGAAGCCGAGCAGCAGCGGCACCGTGCACGCGACGACGGCCAGGGCGCTGCGCGCACCGCTCAACGGGTAGCTCGGAAGCGGCCGCGAGCGCGAGCCGATGTGGCTGTAGCGCGCCTTTCGGCGCGAGCGGCGCTCGGCCAGGATGAGCGCGAAGACGAACAGCATGAGCAGCGCCGCGAGCTGGGCGGCGGCGGCGCTGTTACCGAGCCCGAACCAGGTGCGGAAGATGCCGGTGGTGAAGGTGGAGACACCGAAGTACTGCACGGTGCCGTAATCGGCGAGGGTCTCCATCAGGGCCAGGGACAATCCCGCGATGATCGCCGGGCGCGCCGCGGGAAGCGACACGCGGAAGAAGCTCGCCCACGCGCCGCAGCCCAAGGTGCGACTCACGTCCACCGCGTAGCTCGACTGCTCCAGGAATCCCGCGCGCGCGAGCAGGTACACGTAGGGGTAGAGCACCAGGGAGAGCATCGCCGTCGCGCCGCCCAGGGAGCGAATGGGCGGAAACCAGTACTCGCCCACCTGCCAGCCGAGCCACTCGCGCAGGTGCGTCTGCACGGGTCCGGCGACGTCCAGCATCCCGGTGTAGGTGTAGGCGATGATGTAGGCGGGGAAGGCCAGCGGGAGGAGCAACGCCCAGGTGAAGAAGCGCCGGCCCGGGAAGCGGCACATGGTGGTGAGCCAGGCGGTGCTGACGCCGATGAGCAGAGTCCCGGCGGCGACGCCCAGCATGAGCAGCAGCGAGTTCCCGACGTAGTCCGCCAGCACCGTGCCGGCCAGGTGCCGCCAGATCTCGCCCGCCGGGTGGAACACGTAGGCGAAGACCGTGATCACCGGGAACGCCACCAGCAGCGCCACCGCCAGCACGCCGGCGCTCCACGCGCCGGGCCAGGGCGGGCGCCCCAGGCGCAGCCGCGGGCCACCGGTGCGCGGCAGACCGCTGCGTTTCGATTCTTCGGCGAACACCTTCATGGCATAGGGCCGTTCGGCGAGCCGGTTGGCATGGTTGCCTGGAGATCCGCGAAGAACCTTATTTCCACCCGGCCCGATCCATGAGCCGCACCGCCGCGGCGTTCAGCTCGCCCAGCTTGCCGAGGTTCACGTCATCGGCCTTGAAATTGCCCCAGGCATGCACCGTGGCGCTCCACTTGACGCCGGGTTTCACCGGGTACTCGTTGTTGACCTCGGCGTACCAGCGCTGGGCCTCGTCGGTCACCAGAAACTCGAGCAGGCGCACGGCCGCCTCGCGGTGCCCGGCGGCGCGGGTGACGCCCGCCCCGCTCACGTTGACGTGGGCGCCGCGCCCGTCCTGGTTGGGCCAGAACACCGCCAGCTTCCCGGCCGCCTCGCGCTCGTCCGCATCGTCCGAGCTCAGCATGCGTCCCAGGTAATAGGTGTTGGCGATGGCGATGTCGCACAGGCCCACGGCCGCCGCGCGAATCTGGTCGCGGTCGCCGCCGGTGGGCGCGCGCGCGAAGTTCTTCACGAAGTCCCGCGCCCAGGCCTCGGTGCGCGCCTCACCGTGCGCCGCGATGAGCGACGCCACCAGCGACTGGTTGTAGATGTTGTTCGACGAGCGGATGCAGATGCGCCCCCGCCAGCGCTCGTCGGCCAGGGCGAGGTAGGAGGAGAGCTCGCCCGGGTCCACGCGGTCCTCGACGTACATGATCGGGCGCGCCCGCAGCGAGAGCCCGTACCAGTAACCCTCGGGGTCCCGGTAGCTCGCCGGAACGGCCTGCTCGAGAGCCCGGGAGTCCACCGGCCGGAGCACCCCCGCCGCCTTGGCCCGATGCAGGCGCCCGGCGTCCACGGTGATGAACACGTCCGCCGGGCTGTTGATGCCCTCGGTCTCCAGGCGCTTGAGCAGCGCGTCGGCGTTGCCGGTGACCAGGTTCACGGCGATCCCGGTCTGCGCGGTGAAGCGATCCAGCAACGGCTTGATCAGATTCTCCTTGCGCGCCGAGTAGACGTTGACCTCCGCCGCCGGGGCGGACGCCGCGACCCCGGCCAGCAGGCCCAGGGCGGCGCCCAAGACTGCGAACGACTTGCTTCTCACGGCTTTCCCTCCGGATTCCGTTGACCAAATCACCGGACTACCCCTGCACGGGCAGGCGACCCCCGGGTCTCAAATCGGGATAGGTATTTATATGCGAACCATAACCATTCTCATTTTTAATTAAAAGACTGGCAAGGCTCATCCATTCCCACCAGCGCACCGGGGCCCGGGAAGGCGCTGCGCCCGAACCGATCGCGCACCGGCAGGTAGCGGGAGCGTCCCGCCAGCGCCCGGGCGAGCACGCCGGCGTGCGCCCCGAGCTCGCCGGCGAGGACCCCCGGCACCAGCCAGCGCGCGAGCCCCTCGGCCAGCGCCGCCCGCCCGGCCTGGTGCGCGGCCACGAGGGCCAGCACGGCGCGCTCATCGGTGCTCACTGCCTCGCAGGTGGCCCGGTGGAAGCCGAGCACCCGGCGTGCACGGCGGGCGAGGAGCCCGAACATCCGCTCGAAGCTGCCCAGGGCCGCCTCCACCCCGCTCACCCCACAGGCCAGGTAGAGCAGGGTTCGCACCTGCGGCAGCGCGCCCTCGCCCTCCAGGCGCTGGCGGAACAGCAGCACCAGGGCCTGCTCGCCGGCCGTCAGGCTGCTCATCCGCCATCCTTCCCAGCCACTCGTACACCCCCGACACCGATGCATGCCTCACCCTCCGGCCACGATGAGAGCAGGTTACGTATATGAGATTGAAAATGCAAATCGCTCTCATTAGGATTCGCGATCGCTGTGACCCGGGCGCACAACAAGCTGCGGCCGCGGAGCAGGGAAATCTCAAGGAGAAGGGCCCGGAAGGGCCTTCTCCTTGACCTCGATCAAGCTCGGGCACGGCGACAGGCGGCGGTCGCCGGCCTGACCTCCCTCCCGCGGCTTGCGGCGGCCATCCATTCATGGGGAGGCGACGACATGCCTGTGAGAAGAACCCGTAGCACACCCCCTCGCGCCGCAGCGGGGCGGCGCATACCCCTTCTGGTTCTGCTGGCGGGCCTCGCACCGGCGGCCGGGGCGCAGGAGGCACCCGATGCCGGCGAGATGTGGCGCATCATTCAGGAGCAGCAGCGCCAGATCGAGAACCTCGAGTCCCAGCTCCGGAGCGCGGAGCAGAAGACCGAGCAGACCGAAGAGAAGGTGGAGGCGACCGCGCGCATGGTCGAGCAGCAGACGCAGGAGGCCGCCGGGTACGGCGCGGCGCCCGGTTGGTGGCAGCGCACCCACATCGGCGGCTACGGCGAGGTCCACTACAACAACCTGGAGAACGACTCCACCGGAGAGGACTTCGAGCAGGTGGACGTGCACCGCCTGGTGCTCGAAGTCGGGCACGAGTTCACGGACTGGCTGCGGCTGTTCACCGAGGTGGAGCTCGAGCACGCGCTGGTCGAGGACACCGACGACGGCAGCGGGCCCGGGGAGGTCGAGCTAGAGCAGGCCTGGATCGAGGCCGACTACCTTCCGGGGCATCGCGTGCGCGCAGGCGTCGACCTGATCCCGGTGGGCATCCTCAACATCACCCACGAGCCCCCCACCTTCTTCGGTGTCGAGCGCAACCCGGTGGAGAGCAACATCATCCCCACCACCTGGTGGGAGGCGGGCATCGGCGGCCTCGGCGAGATCGCACCGGGCTGGAACTATCACGTGGTGCTGCACTCGGGGCTGGAGACGCCCGTCGCGGGCGACAGCGCGTTCCTCATCCGCAGCGGACGCAACAAGGTGGCGAGGGCCGCCGCCAGTAACGGCGCCGCCACCGGGCAGCTGCGCTACACCGGGATGCCCGGGATCGAGGTCGGCCTCACCGGCCAGTACCAGGCCGATGTGACCCAGGGCGAGCAGGACATCGAGGGCACCCTGCTCGCCGCCCACGTGGACGCGCGCCGCGGGCCGTTCGGCTTGCGGGCCCTGTACGCGCGCTGGGATCTGGACGACGGCCCCGCGGGCCTCGGGCCCGGAGACGGATCCTCGCCCGGCCGCGACGAGCAGTACGGCTGGTACGTGGAGCCGGCGTACTTCGTCCAGGCGCCGGGGCGCATCCCCGGAGAATTCGGCTTCTTCACGCGCTTCAACCAGTGGGACAACAACGCGGGGAGCGGCGGTGGAGACACCCGGAACGAGCAGCTCGACGTCGGCTTCAACTACTGGCCGCACCCCGACGTAGTGTTCAAGTTCGACTACCAGGAGCAGATGGACAACGCCGACTTCGACGGCTTCAACCTGGGCGTCGGCTTCCAGTTCTGAGCGGGGCGCGCGGATGAGCCGAACGCCGCTCGACGGCTGCACGGCGAGGCGGGGCCGCGTACGGTGCGCGGCTCCGCCGCCTGGCGGTGCCCCACCCGCAGCGCCGAGGATGAAATGGATCCTCGCCGTGTTGGCCGGCGTCGCCCTGGTCGCCGCGCCCGCTGCGCCGGCCGCCGTGTATCAGGAGCCGCGCGCCTTTCTCGCGGAGACCTTCGGCGGCCGGGTCCCGGAGCCGCGCATGCTGTGGCTGACGGGAGACATCGCGGAGGGGACGCACGCGATCCTGGGCCACGGCCTCGGCGTGCTGCGGCTGCGCTACTGGGGGCGGGACGGACGCACCGCGTGGATACTGGAGGAGATCGGCAAGGAGCGCCCCATCACCACCGGCATCGTGGTGGAGCGCGGGCGCATCGAGCGCATCAAGGTGCTCATCTACCGCGAGAGCCGCGGGTGGGAGGTACGCCATCCCTTCTTCACCGAGCAGTTCGAAGGCGCGACGCTCACTGAAGATGAACGACTGGACCGACACATCGACGGGATCACGGGAGCGACGCTCTCGGTTCGGGCGCTCAAGAAACTCGCACGGCTCGCCCTCTTCCTCCACGAGCACAGCGAGTTCGCGCAAACGAAGGGTGAATAGCAACGGCCGGCTGGCGCTGCAGCGCTGGCACCGGCGACTGGGCATCGTCGCCGCGCTGTTCGTGATCCTGCTGGCGGCGAGCGGGCTCGCCCTCAATCACACCGATGCGCTGCGCCTCGCCGAGACGCACGTCCGAGCACCGTTCCTGCTCGAGCGCTACAATCTGGCACCCGCCTCCGACCCGAAGAGCTTCCCCGTGAATTCTCACGCAGTCACCGAGTTCGCGGAGCGGCTCTTCTGGGACGACACGGAGATCACGCAGATCAGCGGCTCTTTGGCCGGCGCGGTGCGAACGGGGCGCCTGGTGGTAGTGGTGCTCGATGAGGAGTTGCTCCTGCTCACAGCGCACGGCGAGATGATCGAGCGCGTTGGCGACGCCGCCGGCGTGCCGCAGGACATGCGCCGCGCCGGCGTGGATGGCGAAGGGCACGTGGTGGTGGCGGGATCGCGCGGGATCGAACGCATCGACCTGGACACGCTGCGCTGGGAGCCTGCGCCGAACGCGGACATCGACTGGGCGCAGCCGCAACCCTTGTCCGAGAGTCGGCGGGACCGACTGCTGGCCCGGTACCGGTCGACGGCCCTGTCCCTGGAAAAGGTCATCCTCGACGTGCACAGCGGCCGCATTCTGGGCGCCTGGGGCCCATGGCTGATGGACGCCGCGGCCGTCCTGTTCCTCGTGCTGGCGGTGACGGGGATCTGGCTGTGGAGCCGCAGCCGCCGCTGACGATCCCGCTTTCAGGGCGAGACACCCCCGGCGCCGGGACGTACCCCGGTTGCGGGTGCTAAGATTGGTTGACGCACCGAGAGCCGGTGCGGCCTAACTGCCGTTCGGCACCGGGAGCGAGCCGAGCGCATCCACCTGGCGCCTCCGGCGGGTGTATCGCTCGATCCCCCGACTTCGACCGGCCCGCCGGGAGACGGTGATGTGAAACGAAAGCTCGCAGCGGTCTTCTACGCGGACGTCGCCGGCTACAGCCGCCTGACGGGGGTTGACGAAGAAGCGACGCATCGGCTGCTGAGCGAGTATCTCGACGCCATGACCGACGCCATCCCCACCCGCAATGGCGAGGTGCTGCACATTGCGGGCGACGCGGTGCTGGCCGACTTCAACAGCGTCGTGGATGCGCTCACGTGCGCGGCGGATCTGCAGCGCGAGTTCGCCCAGCGCAACGAGGGGCTGCCCGAAGAGCGCAAGATGCGCTTCCGCATCGGCATCAACCTGGGCGACGTGATCGTGGACCGGAACGAGATCTACGGCGACGGCGTGAACGTGGCGGCGCGCCTGGAGAGCCTGGCCGAGCCGGGCGGGATCTGCGTCTCCGGCACCGTATACGACGCCGCCGGCACGAAGCTACGCCTCACCTACGAGTTCCTGGGCGAGCAGCGCGTCAAGAACATCGAGCGGCCCGTGCGTGCATACCGAGTCTCGTTGCAGGACACGCAGCAGGTCGAGAAGGAAGAAGGCCGCAAGGCGGCCGCGCCCGCACTCGAGAATCCCTCCATCGCGGTCCTTCCGTTCGCCAACATGAGCGCCGACCCCGAACAGGAGTACTTCGCCGATGGGATCACCGAGGACCTGCTCACGGCCCTCTCCAAGCTCTCCGGTCTCTTCGTCATCTCGCGCAACTCCGTCTTTACGTACAAGCGCCGCGCGGTCGATGTGAAGCAAGTGAGCCGCGATCTGAACGTGCGTTACGTCCTGGAGGGAAGCGTGCGCAAGGCCGGCAACCGGGTGCGGGTGACCGCTCAGCTCATCGATGCAGCATCCGACCATCACCTGTGGGCCGATCGCTACGATCGCGATCTGGACGACGTGTTCGCGCTCCAGGACGACATCACAACGAACGTGGTGACGGCGTTGCAGGTGACGCTCATGGAGGGCGAGCAGGCGCGCGCGCG
>CAZPFD010000130.1:0-8315 GCA_964585725.1 uncultured Ectothiorhodospiraceae bacterium
GCCTACCGCAACCTCGATGCACTGCTCATCGACGACATCCAGTTCTTCGCCGGCAAGGAACGCTCCCAGGAGGAGTTCTTCCACACCTTCAACGCGCTCCTCGAGGACCAGCAACAAGTGGTGCTCACCTGCGATCGCTACCCGAAGGAGGTAGACGGCCTCGAGGAGCGGCTCAAGTCGCGCTTCGGCTGGGGCTTGACCGTGGCCATCGAGCCGCCGGAGCTGGAGACGCGGGTGGCGATCCTGAAAAACAAGGCAAGCCACGCACGGGTCAATCTACCCAACGAGGTGGCATTCTTCATCGCCCAGCGGGTGCGCTCCAACGTGCGCGAGCTCGAGGGAGCGTTGCGCCGCGTCATCGCCAGCTCGCACTTCACGGGGCGACCCATCACCCTCGAGCTCGTGAAGGACGCGCTCAAGGATCTGCTGGCGCTCCAGGACAAGCTGATCAGCATCGAGAACATCCAGAAGACGGTGGCGCAGTATTACAAGCTGCGGGTGGGCGACCTCGTCTCCACTCGGAGGACACGCTCGGTGGCGCGCCCGCGCCAGATCGCCATGGCCCTCGCGAAGGAGCTGACCAACCACAGCCTGCCGGAGATCGGAGACGCCTTCGGCGGTCGCGACCACACCACCGTGATCCACGCGTGCCGCAAGGTGGCGGCACTCAAGGACGAGGATCCGTTCGTCGGCGAGGAGTATGCGGTGCTGTTGAGAACCCTGAGCAGTTGATGTGGAAAGCTTGTGGGAAACGCGGACGCGAAAAGCCTCGGCGAATTTCATCAACACCTTGCACACAGCCGGAAGGGCCTCCGGCGCAGCCCTAGTCAACACCTGTATACACTTTACAAGCGATTGAAAAAATTAACGATTATCGAGTTTTCCACAGATTGGGACGCACTTAGTTACCATCATAGCTTTTAGGTGAAAAGACAGTAATGAAGTTCTCAGTCGGGCGCGACGCGTTACTCAGGCCGCTGCAAACCGTGCAAGGGGTGGTGGAGCGCCGCCAGACGCTGCCCATCCTGTCCAACGTATTGCTGGCCATCCGGGACGGGGATCTCTCGGTGACCGCCACGGACATGGAGGTGGAGCTGGTGGCGCGCCAGAGCCTGGAGGCGGCGGAAGGGGGTGAGGTAACGGTGCCGGCACGCAAGCTCATCGACATCTGCCGCGCTCTACCGGGCGACGCCAGCGTCGATTTCGCCCTGCAGAACGGGCGAGTGAGCATTCGCTCCGGACGCAGCCGATTCACCTTGAGCACGCTGCCAGCAAGCGAGTATCCCAGCACCGAGACCCTCAAGGAGGGCACGCGGCTGCGCCTGGAGCGCGGCGCGCTGAAGCGCTTGATCGACCTGACGCATTTCGCCATGGCGCATCAGGACGTGCGCTATTACCTGAACGGCTTATTGCTGGAGCTGGCCCCGGAGCGCGTGCGTACGGTAGCGACGGATGGACACCGCCTGGCTCTCGCCGAGCTGGAGATGGCGACCGGGGTGGAGGGGGAGACCCGGCAGATCATCGTACCTCGCAAGGGCATCGCGGAGCTGCTGCGCCTGCTCGGGAGCGGGGGCGAAGAGGCGGTGGAGCTGGCCATCGGGGAGAATGCCATCCAGGCCGATCTGGATGGCGTGCGGTTGACGAGCAAGCTCATCGACGGGCGCTTCCCGGACTACGGTCGGGTGATCCCGAGCGCAGCGCAATGCGACAAGCAGGTGAGGGTGGATCGAGAGCTGCTGCGCCAGAGCTTGGCGCGCGCATCGATCCTCTCCAACGAGAAATATCGCGCCGTGCGCTTGAGCCTGGAGGCCGGTGCCCTTCGCCTGACGGCGAACAATCCGGAGCAGGAGGAGGCGCAGGACGAGGTGGAGGTCGAATACAGCGGGGAGCCGTTGGAGATCGGGTTCAACGTATCCTATCTGCTGGAGGCCTTGGGCGCGCTGCCCTCCGAGCGGGCAGAGGTGTATCTGTCCGATCCCAGCAGTAGCTGTCTCATCCAGCCCGAAGGGCGTGCTGACTGTCAGTACGTGATCATGCCGATGCGGCTCTGAGCGGGCTCTGAGCCCTCAGCCGGCTTGGCAGCCGTTGCTCTCGATTCCACGCAAGGTCTTACGGCGCAGCGGAGGAGCCGCGCCGGATGAAGCATGTCATTGTTTTTTGGAAGTTTTTGGGAACCTGATTAGCCATGAAGCTCAGCTATACCTCGCCGCCTGCCGGGAGGGCGAGCCCTTGCTCTGGGTTCCGAGGCTCCGCATATCTCGGCGTGCGGGTCGGGCCTCGCGATTCGACATCCTGTCGCGGGCCATCCCTGGCCGAAAAAGTGGGGTCAGACACTACTTTCCTTGGCCACAGTGCTACAAGGACACCCCAGCGGAAGGGAAAGTAGTGTCTGACCCCACTTTTCCCCGACCCGCACTCCGCGCTCCGCCAGTCACCCTCGCAAGGGCTCGCCCTCCCGGCAGGGCATAGCTGAGCCTCATGGGTAATCAGGTTCGGGAATGAGTGAAGCTGAGCAGCCGGCACTCTGCCAGCGGTACGGGGCCGCGGATGCGCGTGCATGCCCCTGCGCCGGGGCGGTTGTCAGGGGCGGGCATCCACCCAGCCCAGCTTGGCGCCCCGGTGGCAGTGCCGGCTAGCGCGCAGAGGGCCGGACGAAGGCTCTTCTGATTGCATGTATCTGCGCCGACTCGAGATCCGGGACGTACGGGTTTTGCGGGGCGTGGCGCTGGAGCCCGCCCGCGGATTCAATCTGCTCGTGGGAGCGAACGGCAGCGGGAAGACCAGTGTCCTGGAAGCCGTCTACCTGCTCGGCTCGGGGCGCTCATTCCGGACGCGGCCGGCGCGGGAGGTGATCGCTCGGGGACGCTCGGATCTGTGCGTGTTCGGTCAGGTGCGTTTGGAGGACGAGCGGCTGGAGACCCTGGGTGTGGAGAAGGGGCTTCAGGAAACGCGGATCCGGGTGTCCGGGGAGACGGTGCGCGCCGCCTCGGCCCTGGCGCGGGCACTGCCCCTGGTTCTGCTCACCCCGGACAGCCAGCGCTTGCTGAGCGACGGGGCGGAGCTGCGCCGACGGGTGGTGGACTGGGCGTTGTTCCACGTGGAACCGGGTTACCACGAGCTGCTTCAGCAGTATCGCCGCGCGGTGCGACAGCGCAATCACGCACTGCGGGGAACGGGCGCGCTCAGCGGCGTGGCGCCTTGGACACGGGAGGTGGGGGAGCTCGGGACCCGGCTGCACGAGCGCCGGGCCTGGTATCTCCAGGCGGTGCTTCAGGACGTGGGGCGGACGGTCGAGTCAGTGCTGGGGACGCAGGTGGAGATCAGCTACGAGCCGGGCTGGGATACGGGGCGAGCACTGGCAGAGGTGCTGGCGGAATCGTCGGCGGAGGACCGAAGCCGGGGGTACACCGGAGCGGGTCCGCACCGGGCGGACCTGGTGTTCAGCGTGGACGGGCGTCCAGCACAACACGTCCTCTCCCGCGGAGAGGGCAAGCTGTTCGTAGCGTCGGTGATGCTGGGGCAGGTCCGGTACCTGGCGGGGCGCTGCGGCAAGCTGCCCATCGCGCTCGTGGATGACATCGCTTCGGAGCTGGATGCGGACGGCCGCGGTCGCTTCCTCCAGGCGGTGCAGGCCACCGGTGCCCAGGCCTTCCTGACCGCGCTGACCGAGGACAGCGTGGTGCTGCCCGCCGATACCCGCAATGCCCTGTTCCACGTGGAACGAGGTGCGGTAACGAAGATGGTATAATTAATTTCTTGGACCCGATGAGAGTTTCCCAGTGACAGCAGCGGAGTCTTACACCTCGACAGCCATCAAGGTTCTCAAGGGGCTGGACGCCGTTCGCAAGCGTCCCGGCATGTACATCGGCGATACCGATGACGGTACGGGGCTCCACCACATGGTCTTCGAGACGGTGGATAACTCCATCGACGAGGCCCTCGCCGGCTACTGCACCGAGATCGAAGTCATCATCCACGCCGATGATTCGCTGACCATCGCCGACAACGGCCGCGGCATCCCCGTGGACATGCACCAGGAGGAGGGGCGCCCGGCCGCCGAGGTCATCATGACCACCCTGCATGCGGGGGGGAAGTTCGACAACAATTCCTACAAGGTGGCGGGCGGACTGCACGGCGTGGGCGTGTCCGTGGTCAACGCACTCTCCGAGCACCTGTGTATGACCATCCACCGTGACGGCAAGACCTACCGCCAGGAATACCGCGACGGCGCGCCGCAGACCTCCCTGGAGGTGATCGGGGATACCGACCGCACGGGCACCATCATTCTCTTCAGACCGAGCCCCAAGACCTTCTCCAATATCGAGTTTCACTACGACATCCTCGCCAAGCGCCTGCGCGAGCTGTCCTTCCTTAACTCCGGGGTGCGTATCAAGCTCCTCGACGAGCGCACCGGCAAGCAGGACATCTTCGAGTACCAGGGCGGCATCAAGGCCTTCGTGCACCACCTGAACAAGAACAAGACCCCGCTGCACTCCAACGTCCTGTACTTCTCCACAGTCAAGGATGCCACCGTCGTGGAGGTGGCGATGCAGTGGAACGACTCCTACCAGGAGAACATCTTCTGCTTCACCAACAACATCCCCCAGCGCGACGGCGGTACGCATCTGGCCGGTTTTCGCGCAGCGCTCACGCGCACCCTCAACCAGTACATGGATACCAACGGCATCCTCCAGAAGGCGCGAGTGGAGCCCACGGGCGACGACGTCCGCGAGGGATTGACCGCGGTGCTCTCGGTCAAGGTGCCGGACCCGAAGTTCTCCTCCCAGACCAAGGACAAGCTGGTGTCGTCGGAGGTGAAGGCGGCGGTGGAGTCCACCGTGAGCGAGAAGCTGGCCGAGTTCCTGCTCGAGAACCCCACGGACGCCCGCTCCATCACCGCCAAGATCGTGGAGGCCGCGCGCGCCCGCGAGGCGGCACGACGGGCGCGGGAGATGACCCGGCGCAAGACGGTGCTGGACGTGGCCGGTCTGCCCGGCAAGCTGGCGGACTGCCAGGAGCGGGACCCGGGACAATCGGAGCTGTTCGTGGTGGAGGGGGACTCCGCCGGGGGCTCCGCGAAGCAGGGACGCGACCGTCGCTTCCAGGCCATCCTGCCGCTCAAGGGCAAGATCCTGAACGTGGAGAAGGCCCGCTTCGACAAGATGCTGTCGTCGGTGGAGGTGGGAGCGCTGATCACTGCCCTCGGCTGCGGCATCGGGCCCGACGAGTACGATCCGGCGAAGCTGCGCTACCACCGGGTGATCATCATGACCGATGCGGATGTGGACGGAGCCCACATCCGGACCCTGCTGCTCACCTTCCTGTACCGGCAGATGCCCGACATCATCGAACGCGGCCACGTCTACATCGCCCAGCCCCCGCTCTACAAGGTCAAGCGCGGCAAGCAGGAGCGCTATGTCAAGGACGATCCGGAGCTCGACGCCTATCTCATGGAGATCGCGCTGGACGGTGCCAAGCTCTACCTGACGGAGGACGGCGAGGCGGTGCCCGACGAGCGCCTGCGCGCCATGGCGCGCGACTACCTCAAGGTCCTCGGCATCATCAAGCGGCTGTCCAGGCGCATTCTGCCCGAGGTGCTCGAGGGCATAGTGGCCATGCCCATTCTGGACGCTGACGCGCTGGATGCGGCACAGAGCGCCGCCGGCTGGTTCCAGGAGCTCGAGGCGCGCTTGAACCGCACCGCCGGCCCCCAGGAATCGTTCCGCATTCTGGTCGAGGATCGCGCGGACGACGGCTTCCGGGTCCGGATTCGCGCCGAGGCCCATGGGGTGGAGTCCGAGCGCGCCATCGGCAGCGAGTTCTTCCGTTCCGCGGAGTACCGCGACCTGGTGCGCCTGGGCCGCGAGATCAATCAGGTTCCCGGACAGGGGGCTCGCGTCGAGCGCGGGGACAAGACCCAGTCCGTGGACAGCTTCCGCAGCGCCCTGGCGTGGCTTCTCGGCGAGGTCAAGCGGGGGCTGCAGATCCAGCGCTACAAGGGCTTGGGCGAGATGAACCCGGACCAGCTCTGGGAGACCACGATGAACCCCGAGGCGAGGCGTTTGCTCCAGGTCCGCATCGAGGACGCGGTGGCGGCGGACGATCTGTTCACGACCCTCATGGGCGATCAGGTCGAGCAGCGCCGCGAGTTCATCGAGGAGAACGCCCTGGCCGTGGCCAACCTCGACCTCTGAGACGTGGCGCATTTCTGAAGGGCCGCTCGGTCCCGGGGCATGCGCCTCGCCGTCGCAAGCCCCGAAATAACCCGGCAACTTCGAACCCACGCGGGGAACCCACGCGGGGCCGAGACGTGCCTGCTCCACGTTATGCGGCCTTCGCTGAGCGGACGTCGTATCCCACCGTCCTCGGGCCCCATTCCCGGGCCCCGCCCCGCGGGACTTGCGACGGCGCTGCACATACCCCGTGCCCGATTTAGCCCAGCGCTCGTTGCCTCCGGCAAGCCCCCATTCAGCTCGCCCGGGCCACCGCCCACACCTCTACCCGCTTGACCCCCGCCCGCCTGAGCACGCGCGCCAGCTCGGAGACGGTGGCGCCGGTGGTCAGCACATCGTCCAGGATCGCCACGTGGCGCCACCGGCCTGCCTGCGCGCCGGCGACGAAGGCTCCCCGCACGTTGCGCCGGCGCTGGGCACGGGAGGCCAGACCCGATTGGGGCGCGGTGGGCCGCACGCGACGCGCGCCTTCGCGCGCCACCGGCAGGCCGAGCTCGCGCCCCACGCGGCGAGCGATCTCCAGGGCTTGGTTGAACCCGCGGGTGCGCAGTCGTTGCGGGTGCAGCGGGACCGGCAGGACGATCTGCGGGCGCAGCGCACCGCCCGCAGCCACGTGCGCCGCCAGCAAGCGGCCGAGGGGCTCGGCCGCCGCGAGCTGGCCCTGAAACTTCAAAGCCTGTACCAGCTCGCTCACGGGCGGGCTATAGCGGAAGGGAGCGCACACACACGCGTACGGCGGCGGGCGCCGTTGGCAGCGGGGGCAGAGGACAGAGCGCGGCAGCGGCACCGCGCAGCTCAGGCACCGGGTGCCGAGACGCGGCAGCTCCGCGGCGCACGCGGAGCATAGATTCGGAAGCCTGGTGGGACCCTCGCCGCACAGGAGACAATCCGTGGGCAAGAGGATCGATTGTACGCGATCTAGCCAGCCGTTCACCTGACGCGTCCTTGCACGTTGACAGAGGGGAACGCCAGGAATCATCATCCTTCGCCCAGCCGGTCATGACAAGCGGCGGCGCCGGGCGCACGGCCGCCGCGCCAACGATTCGAGAGAGAGCCCCCCGACATGCAGCCGCAGCCCGAGACGCAGCGGCGGGTGACGCCCGAGCAGCCGCCGGTGCGTTGGACCCGCGCCGCGGCGAGACGGACCCATGATCTCCCGCTGAGTGATCTCCTCTACCGCGCCCAGCGCGTGCACCGGCGGCATTTCCGTCCCAACGTGCTCCAGGTGAGCACGCTGCTGAGCGTGAAGACGGGTGCCTGCCCGGAGGACTGCGCGTACTGCCCGCAAAGCGTGCACTACGCGCCGGGGCGCACCGCCGAGCGCCTCCTGGATCCCGATGCGGTGGTGGCCGTGGCGCGCGAGGCCAAGGCCCAGGGCGCCACCCGCTTCTGCATGGGCGCCGCCTGGCGCAGTCCGCGCCAGCGCGATCTGGAGCAGGTCCTCAGGATGGTGTCGGGTGTGAAGGCCCTCGGTCTCGAGACGTGCGCGACCCTGGGCATGCTGAGCGCGGAGCAAGCCGACCAGCTCAAGGCCGCGGGCCTCGATTACTACAACCACAATCTGGACACGTCACCCGAGTACTACGGACGCATCATCACCACACGCACTTATCGCGACCGGCTGGAGACTCTCGAGCACGTGCGTGCGTCCGGAATGCGGGTTTGCTGCGGCGGCATCGTCGGCATGGGCGAGAGTGTGACCGATCGCATCGAGATGCTGCTCCAGCTGGCCAATCTGCCGGAGCCGCCGGAGAGCGTGCCGATCAATCTTCTCGTCCAGGTCGAAGGCACGCCGCTCTACGGCACCGAACCGCTGGATCCCCTCGCCTTCGTGCGCGTGGTGGCGCTGGCGCGCATCCTCATGCCCCGGTCGTGGGTGCGGCTCTCCGCAGGCCGCGAGCAGCTCTCGGACGAGACGCACGCGCTGTGCTTTCTCGCGGGCGCCAACTCGGTCTTCTACGGCGAGACGCTTCTCACGACCAAGAACTCCAGCACCCGCCGCGACCGCGATCTGTTCGCCCGGCTGGGCCTCACCTTGCAGGGGGATGCTCTGCCGGAGCCCGCCGGCGAGCAGTGACCGGC
>CAZPFD010000130.1:8415-10684 GCA_964585725.1 uncultured Ectothiorhodospiraceae bacterium
TGACCGGCATGGCCTGCCCGCCCGTGCCTGCGACTCCCCGCTGCGCGCGCCGGTGACGAATGCCGGCTAAGACCTCACCCCCTCGCGGGGCGAGCCCGACGCAGCCCCTGGAGAATGCTCTGCGCTGGGAGCTCGAGCGACGAGAGCACGCCCATCTGCTGCGCCGGCGCCATACGCTCGAGGGCGCCCAGGGCGTCGAGCCACTCATCGACGGACGGCCTTATCTGGCCTTTTGCAGCAACGATTATCTCGGCCTGGCCAACGACCGCCGGATCATCCAGGCCATGCAGCAAGGCGCGGAGCGCTACGGCGCCGGCAGCGGGGCCTCGCATCTGGTCGTCGGGCACTCGCGCGCCCACCACGCCCTGGAGGAAGAGCTGGCCGCCTTCGTGGGCCGGCCGCGGGCGCTGCTCTTCTCCACCGGGTACATGGCCAACCTCGGCGTGGTCAGCGCCCTCGCGGGGCGCGGCGACGCGGTGTTCCAGGATCGCCTCAATCACGCCTCGCTCATCGATGCCGCGCTTCTGGCGCACGCGCGCCTGCGCCGCTATCCCCACGGCGAGGTCGCGCGCCTGGAGCAAGCGTTGGAAAGCTCCACCGCGCGGCGCAAGTTAGTGCTTACTGACGGTGTGTTCAGCATGGACGGGGACCTGGCTCCGCTGCCGGCGCTCGCGCTCGCAGCGAGGCGCAGCGGCGCCGTTCTCGCGGTGGACGACGCTCACGGGCTCGGCGTGGTGGGCGCGCACGGTCGCGGCACTCTCGAGCACTACGGCCTGGGCACGGCCGACGTGCCGGTTCTCGTGGGCACCCTGGGCAAGGCGTTCGGCACCTTCGGCGCCTTCGTCACCGGCAGCGAGGCCTTGGTGGAAACGGTGCTTCAGACGGCGCGCACCTACATCTACACCACCGCGTTGCCGCCGGCGGTCGCGGAGGCCACGCGCGCCGCGCTGCGTATCGTCGCCCGAGAAGACTGGCGCCGGGAGCACCTGCAATCCCTCGTGCGGCGCTTCCGCGAGGGCGCCGCACAGCTCGGCCTGCCGCTGATGCCTTCCGAGAGCCCCATCCAGCCGCTCGTGCTCGGGGAGACCACGGCCGCTCTGCGCGCGGCAGAGGCGTTGCGCGCCCGCGGCATCTACATCACCGCCATCCGCCCGCCCACCGTGCCCCGCGGCGCGGCGCGCCTGCGCATCGCCTTCTCCGCCGCCCACCGCAGCGCTCACGTGGATCGGCTCCTGGATGCCCTGGCCGGGATCCTCGCCGCGTGAAGCCGGTCGCGCTGGACAAGCGCCGGGTGCGCCGGGCCTTCGGGCGTGCAGCGTGCGGCTACGATCGTCACGCACGGGTCCAGCAGGAGGTGGGGATGCGCCTGCTCGAGCACCTGGACCCGATCAAGCTCGCACCCGCGCGCATCCTCGATGCAGGGTCGGGTACCGGCACCCTGGCGCGCGAGCTCGCCAGCCGCTACCGGCGCGCCCTCGTGGTCTTGCTGGATATCGCCGAGCCCATGCTGCATGCAGCGCGGCCCAAGGCCCCGCGGTTCTTCTCCCGGCAGCGCTTGGTGTGCGGAGACAGTGAGCGCCTACCTACCGCCAGCGGCTGTTTCGATCTCGTATTCTCCAACCTGCTGCTGCAATGGTTCAGCGACCCGGAGCCGGCGTTCCGCGAGTTCGCGCGCACCCTGGCGCCGGGTCGCCCGCTCCTGTTCAGCACCCTCGGTCCCGACACCCTGCACGAGCTGCGCGAGAGCTGGGCCGCCGCCGACCCCCACGTGCACGTGCACGCGTTCCTGGACATGCACGACGTGGGGGACGCGCTGGTGCGCGCCGGGTTCGCGGACGTGGTCATGGAGACCGAGCGCCTGTGCGTTCAATACCCGGCCGTGGAGACGCTGATGCGCGATCTGAAAGGGCTCGGCGCGCGCAACGCCAGCGCCGGGCGCGGGCGGGGGTTGACCGGCCGCCGGCGCCTGGAGCACATGCGCGAGGCGTACGAGCAGCTGCGAACGGAGGCCGGTCTGCCGGCGACCTTCGAGGTGATCTACGGCCACGCGTGGACCCCGGCGCGGCGCGGCGTCGAGGTCTCCGTCGACGCCCTGCGCCGGAGGTGACGCCATGGCTTCGGGTAGCCGGCCTCCCGGGACGACAGGAGACGCAAGGCAGAACACGAAGGCCACGAAGAAGGGAAAGGCTCTTCGCGGATTCCCGGGAAATGGGTGGTTCGTCGGGCCGAGGCTGGGTCCCGGGGTATGCGCCTCCTCGTCGCAAGCCCC
>CAZPFD010000131.1:0-9374 GCA_964585725.1 uncultured Ectothiorhodospiraceae bacterium
TGGCGGAGTTCCGCAAGTTCCTCCAGGAGAAGGAGAACGAGGCGCTCCTCGACCGCATGGTGATCGTCCAGGTGCCGTACACCATGTCTTACACGGACGAGGCGCGCATCTACCGCAAGCTCATCTCGTCGGCGCCGGCTTTCCACACCGTGCATCTGGATCCGCACGCGCTGAAGGTGGCGGCGGTCTTCGCGGTGACGACGCGCGTCGAGCCCTCGGAGCGCGAGGATCTGGACGTCTCCAAGAAGGTCCGCTTGTATGCGGACGAAGACGTCGAAGGCATCTCCGAGGCCGAGGTGGAGCGGATTCGGGCGGAGACGCCGGAAGAGGGACTTACCGGGATCAGCCCCCGGTTCGTCATCAACGCGCTGTCGGGTGCCATCACGAAGAGCGAGGCGCGCAGTCTCACCAGCATGGAGGTTCTGCTCGCCTTGAAGGACTCCATCGAGTCCGACGCGCGCATCGACGCCAAGCAGAAACGGCGGTGGATCGATCTGTTGGTCGTGGTGCGAAAGGATTTCTACAATCGCTGGGTGAAGGAGGACGTGCACAAGGCGCTGTTTGCCTCCTTCGAGGAGGAAGCGCAGGGGCTGCTCGAAAAGTACCTCGACGAGGTGGAGGCCATGCTCGACAATCGCGAGCTGACCGATGCGATCACCGGCGAGACGCGGCCGCCGGACGAGCGCTTCCTGCGCTCGGTCGAGGAGAAGATCCACGTCTCGGACGCGGGTAAGCTCTCCTTCCGGCAGGAGGTCGTGCGCAAGGCGATGGTTGCCTACAAGCAGGGCGAGAAGTTCACCCTGAGCAGCCACGCCCGTTTGCAGGAGGCGATCGAACAGTATCTGTTCGAGGAGCGCCGGGACGTTCTGCGTCTGGTGACTTCGGTGACTCGTCCTGACAAGGAGGCGCAGGAGAAGATATCGGCGGTGGAAGACCGCTTGGTGCAGGAGTACGGATACGATCGTCATAGTGCCAAAGAGGCGCTAAACTATGTGACCACGCTGCTCTCGCAAGAGTAACGGGCAGCGGATGCCCGAAGCGGTGGTCGGGTCCGTAACGCGCTAGCGCGGCGGCTCAATGTACGGAATTGGGTTTGCGGACTGACTATGCGACTCGGGATCGGTAACGCTATCGCCCTTAATCACGGCTACTCGTCCCATACCCACCAGCGCCGGAGCGCTTCCGAGGCGGAAGCGAAGATTCGGCTCCAGGATGCCTCATCCATCTCTGATGGACGTTGTGCTCCTAACCGGAGCAGGGGAACGTTATGACGCATGAGCATCGTTACGGGGGCGCGCCGACTCAAACCACGAAGTGGTACGATTTGTTCTCGCGCGGCGCGCGCGACTGGCTTCGGCACAACGAGAAGGTGCGTGAATCGGTCAAGCGCGCGCTTCCGGAGGTGGTGTCGGGACGCGATGTGCTGACCAACCCGGAGAACCGCGTGGTGCGGGTCCCGGTCCGCTTTCTCGAGCACTACCGCTTCCGCTTGCGTGATTCCGACAGCCAGACCGGTGCGGGGCAGGGCAAGCGCGCCGAACCCGGCGACATTCTGCGCCCCGGGGGGCGTCGCGGCCAGGGTTCGGGAGGCGCCGGCACGGGCCGCGGGGAGGTCGAGTTCGTGCTCGAGCTCAAGGTCGACGACATCCTCGATTGGCTTTGGGAGGAGCTGAAGCTCCCGCACCTCGAGCCGCGTGCCAGCGACAGCATGGAAGACACGGACTTCGTGCGCGAGGGTTGGGACAAGCGTGGCGTGCGTGCGCGGCTGGATCGCCGCAAGACGCTCAAGGAGGCGGTCAAGCGCCGCGCCGTCCAGGACGATCCGGTACCCTTCACCGACGATGATCTGCGTTATCGGCAGCTCGCGCGACGCCCGCGCCCATCGACCACGGCCGTTGTCATCTTCGTGCTCGATGTGTCGTCGAGTATGGACGAGCAGTCGCGCAAGCTGGCCAAGACGTTCTTTTTCTGGGCGCTTCAAGGCATACGCAGGCAGCATACGCGTATCGAGACGGTTTTCCTCGGCCACACAGTGGATGCCTGGGAGTTCTCGGAGGACGAGTTCTTCTCCGTGCGCGCCTCGGGCGGCACCGAGGCGTCGAAGGCATTCAATCTCGCGCTCGAAGTTCTGGACGAGCGGTATGACCCGAGTCGCTACAATTGTTACCTGTTCTACGCCTCCGACGGCGACAACTTCGCCGCCGACCACGATGCAGCCCATGGAGCGTTGAGCAAACTCGCCGAGCGCATGAACTACATGGGTTACGTCGAGATCGCGCGCCGTGCGCCCGACAAGCTCAACACCGAGATGGGGCGTCTGTTCCAGGAGCTCTCCCGAGCGGGTGGACGCGCTGCCAGCTACGCGGTGAGCAGCCATGACGACATATGGGACGCGATCCGCGAGTTTTTCACCCACCAGGCGGCGGAGCAGGAAGAGTGAGGCGAAAGTAAGCCCATGGTCGCAGAATTCTCCCAGTTCCGAGCGCAACTCGAAGAGCTCGCACAGAAACTCGGGCTCGATTACTTTCCGGTTGAGTTCGAGGTAGTGCCTCCCAGCTTCATGATGGAGGTCGCGGTCTACGGGCTGCCCGTGCGTATGCCTCATTGGTCCTTCGGTGTGCGCTACATTCACCAGCTCGTGCAGCATCGAATGGGCCAGTCCCGGATCTTCGAGGTGGTGTTTCCCGGCAACCCGGGCCGTGCGTATCTGGCCAACAACAACTCGCTGCCGGAGAACACGCTGGTCTGTGCCCACGTGCTCGGGCACGCGGACTTCTCGAAGAACAACGAGCTGTTCCTGCGCACCCAGCGCGAGGTGGGACATCGCATCGTGGAGCTGGCGGCGAGCCACGCCCAGCGTATCGAGCAGGCCATCGAAGCCTACGGCAATGATCGCGTGGAGCGAGTGCTGGATGCAGCGCTGGCGCTGGAGCAGCATATCGATCTCAACCTGCATCTGAACCGCGGCGCCTACCAGAGCGAATCGGGAGCCGGCTTGCAGGCGGGCAAGCCGCGCGGAGAATTCGGCACGCGCTTCGGGGCGCTCCCCGGCGAAGGGACGCGGAAGCGCGAGCGCGACGGCGGGCCGCGGCGGGCGCCCATCCCGCCTCATCCCGAAACAGACCTGTTGTGGTTCATCGCGCGCTACGCGCCGGAGATGGAGGATTGGGAGCGCGACATCTTCCTCGCGGTACGGGAGGAGTCCTTCTACTTCTATCCCGTGTTCGCTTGCCAGATCATGAACGAAGGCTGGGCTTCGTACTGGCACGCACGGCTGCTGCGGGAAGCGCAGTTTCTGCCCAGCGATTTCTACGTGGATGCGATGAAGACGCACTCTGACGTCGTGCGGCCCGTTGCTGCGGACCACCAGGTCGCGCTCACGGTGAATCCGTATCACCTGGGATTCGTCATGTGGGATCGGATCGTGGAGCGCGACGGCATCGACGCCGCTCGGCGCATCCTGCGCGAAGAGGACGATTTCGGGTTCGTGCGCAACTACCTGGAGGCGGAGCTGGCGGAGGAACTGGGGCTCTTCGTGTACGAGGCGAAGCGCAACGGCGAGATCAAGGTCATTGATCGGGACCCCAATCACGTCCACGAGGCGATACTCGCGCCGAAGTTCAACTACGGAAGCCCGCGGGTCAGCGTGACCGAACTGGGTCACGACGGCACCATGACCCTGCGCCACGAGCACGAGATCGACGGGCGAGGTCTCGACGTGGAGCGGGCGCGCAAGGTGCTCGAGTACATCCACCGCGTCTGGCGCCGCCCGGTGGTGCTGCATACGCTGGATGCGCGGGGATCCGAGACGACGCTCAAGATCGGCGACTCGGGGACCTAACCCACTTCCCTCAAGCGTCCGAGCGCGTCGCCTCGAGCTCCAGGAGCTGCCCCGCCTCGTCGAGGCGGACCCGGAGTTCTATCGGGTGGCAGCAGATGGGGCAGTCCTCGATATACCGCTCCTCGCCTGCGGAGCAGTCCACCGTCATCTCGCACCTCTCCCAGCAGTAGGGACAGACGATCGTCGTTTCTGTGAGCACGTCCGGGCTCCAGCGTGCGCTGCTCGGCCGGTGAGCAATACGGGCCGGTTTGACAATCACCCCGCAGAATACTAAGTATCCATTGAGGCGGATGGGAACCGGCCTCCAATAACGACCAAGAATCCCATAACAAGAAACGCCTGCTCATGAGCTTACAACAAGTAGATCCCGACCAGGGCATCGACCAGGACATCATCCGGCTTTTGAGCCACCGCTACGGCGACGGGCTCGTCTACCTTAGGGATAGCGCCGAAAGGGCCCTGCTCGACCGGGCAGTGCGCCTGGGCCTGGTCACGCGTGAGGGCTATCTGACTCCCGCTGGCCGAGCGATTCTGGCCAGACACTACGACGTCTGAATCGCGGTCCGGCCGGCGCGCCCGACGCGCGGTCTTGTCCGGGGGGCGCCGCCTCCGGCGACCTCGTCTTGCGTCTTCGCGCGTGGCTCTTATACTGGTTTCTCTGAGCTTCGAGGGCCACACTCACGCCAGCGGAGCCCGTTGAGTGCCGCTCGATCTCCAGCAGAACGACGAAGAAGCCCCGTGATCCTCGTCGGGCCCCGGGAAGCAGGCCTGCCGCGGTCCGCGTGAGCGGCGCTCTGCGGGCGATCCGGCGCGAGGCGCCGCCTCGCCAGGCCGCGACGCGGACATCGGAGCACCGTGAGGGGACGAGGAGGAACGCATGCCCGCTTATACGACAGAAGACATCCGCAACGTTGCCCTGGTGGGTCACGGCGGCTCCGGCAAGACCATGCTGGCCGAGGCGCTGCTCTGTGAGGCGGGCGTCGTCGGCGCCCGCGGCAGCGTCGCCAAAGGCAGCACCGTGAGCGACTTCGATCCCCAGGAGCTGGCGCATCAGAGCTCCCTCTACTCCTCCGTGATGGGCCTCGATCACGAAGGCACCCACGTCAATCTCATCGACACGCCGGGGTACCCGGACTTCATGGGCCAGGCCTTGAGCGCGCTGCCCGCCGTGGAGACCGCGGCGTTGGTGATCGACGCGCGCTCCGGGATCGAGATGACGACCCGGCGCATGGCCGAGGCGGCCGCCCAGCGGCGCCTGTGCCGCATGTTCGTGATCAACAAGATCGACGCCGAGGACATCGATCTACAGGCGCTGCTGGAGCAGATGACCGAAATCTTCGGCTCCGAATGTCTTCCCATCAATCTTCCCGCGGACGGCGGCAGCGCCGTGGTCGACTGCTTTTTCCAGCCGGGCGATGCGCAGAGCGATTTCTCATCGGTGGCGGAGGCCCACGAGAGGATCGTGGACCAGGTGGTGGAGGTCGACGAGGCGTTGATGGAGGCGTACCTGGAGCAGGGCGAGGAGCTCAATCCAGAGCAGCTGCACGACGCTTTCGAGAAGGCGTTGCGGGACGGCCACCTGATGCCGGTCTGTTTCGTTTCCGCCGAGACGGGCGCCGGAGTGCCTGAGCTGCTGAATGTCATCGCCCGGCTCATGCCCAACCCCAAGGAGGCGAATCCTCCCCCGTTCGTGCGCGGCGAGAGCGACGCGGCCGAGCCGATCACGGTGGAGCCCGACCCCGACAAGCATGTGCTCGCCCACGTGTTCAAGGTGACCATCGATCCCTTCGTCGGCCGTCTTGGCGTCTTCCGCTGCCACCAGGGCACCATCACCAAGGACAGCCAGCTCTTCATCGGCGACGGCCGCAAGCCGTTCCGGGTAGGGCATCTGTTCAAGGTCCACGGCAAAGAGCACACCGAGGTGGACGCCGGCATTCCCGGAGACATCTGCGCGGTCGCCAAAGTCGACGACATCTACCTGGACGCGGTGCTGCACGACTCGCATGACGAGGACGAGATCCGCATGCAGCCCATGGACTATCCAGCGCCGATGCTGGGGCTGGCGGTGCGCGCCAAGACGCGGGGCGACGAGCAGAAGATCTCCGACGCCCTCCAGAGGCTCAATGCCGAGGACCCGTGCCTGCGCGTGGAGCACAACCGGGTGACCAACGAGACGGTGATACGGGGCCTCGGCGAGCTGCACCTGCGCGTGATGCTCGAGCGGATGCGGGATCGCTACAACGTGGAGGTGGAGACGCAGCCGCCCAAGATCGAATACCGGGAGACGGTCACGGCGCCGGCCGAAGGCCACCACCGCCACAAGAAGCAGACCGGAGGCGCCGGGCAGTTCGGAGAGGTGTTTCTGCGCATCGAGCCCCTGACGCGGGGTGAGGGGTTCGAGTTCGTCGACCAGGTGGTCGGCGGTGTGATCCCCTCGCAGTTCATACCGGCGGTGGAGAAGGGTATCCGCCAGGTCCTGGAATCCGGCGCCGTCGCGGGTTATCCGATGCAGGATGTGCGCGTCGCCGTCTACGACGGCAAGCACCATCCGGTCGACTCCAAGGAGGTGGCTTTCGTCACCGCGGGCAAGAAAGCGTTCCTGGACGCCATCGGCAAGGCCAAGCCCATCGTGCTCGAGCCCATCGTCGACGTATCAGTGACGGCTCCCCAGGAGAGCATGGGGGACATCACCGGGGATCTCTCGTCGAAGCGCGGCCGCATCAGCGGCACGGAGGCGCTCTCCGACGGCATGGTCGTCATCTCCGCCCAGGTGCCGTTGAGCGAGCTGGAGAACTACCAGTCGCAGTTGAAGTCCGCGACCGGAGGGGCAGGGTCGTACACGATGGAATTCAGCCACTACGACCCCGTACCGCACCAGATCCAGGAGAAGCTGGCCGCCGCGTTCAAGCCCCGACACGAGGAAGACTGATGTCGAGCGCAGCGAGACCCACCCGCTGACTACACCCTGAGCAGGGTGATGGTCGGCGTGTTCTGCTCGGGGTCGCTGTGAAACCCGCGCACGCTGAGAATGAACTGGCCGCGCTCGGCGAGATCCAGCTCCCGGGCCAGCCGGCGCGCGAGCGCCGCCGGCTCGGCCAGCGCTTCCGGCGCCACCGGCACCGGCAGGATGCCCCAGTACAGGCTCAATTTGCGGCAGGTGGACGCACGCGGCGACACGGTGACGATCGGCGCGGCGGGGCGCGCTGCGCTCACCGTGGCGGCCGACATGCCCCCCTCCGAGATGACCACGATGGCGCGCACCATCAGGTCGCGCGAGAGCAACGCCGTCGAGCGCGCCACCGCGTCCCCGAAAGGAAGCGGCGGCTCGCGCCCCGATTCGCCCGTGAAGGCCTCGAAGGCGCCCTGGGCCCAGAGGTAGCCCTCGGCCTGGCGCGCGATACGGTCCATCATCTCCACGGCCAGCCGCGGATAGGCCCCGATGGCCGTCTCCGCCGACAGCATGACGGCGTCGGTGCCGCAGGAGACGGTGTGGGAGACGTCGGCGACCTCGGCGCGGGTGGGCCGCATGTTGACCACCATCGATTCCAGCATCTGCGTCGCGACGATGACCGGTTTGTTCTTGACTCGCCCGCGATCGATCAGGTGGCGCTGGGCCACCGGCACCTGCTCGGGCGGCAGCTCCACGCCGAGATCCCCGCGCGCCACCATGATCCCGTCGGCGGCATCGAGTATCTCGTCGTACCGCGCGAGCGCCTCCGGCTTCTCGATCTTGGCGATGATCGGCGTGGCCTGCCCCGCCTCGCGGATGAACGACGCGAGCTCGCGCACGTCGGCGGCTCGGCGTACGAAGGACAGTGCGAGAAAATCCGCCCCCAGCTCGAGGGCGAAGCGCGCGTCCCGGCGATCCTTGTCGGTGAACGAGGGCGCAGAGACATCCACTCCGGGTAGGTTGATCCCCTTCCGATCCGAGAGCTCCCCGCCGTGCAGCACCACGCAGTGGATCTCGGTGTCCGCCACGCGCTCGACCCGAAGCTCGATCGCCCCGTCGGCCAGCAGGATGTGATCCCCGGGCCCCACGTCCCGGGCGAGCCCTTCGTACTGCGACGGTATCAGGCCGGTGTGCCCGAGGACGTCCCGCGTGGTCACCGTCACCGGGTCGCCCGGGTGCAAGCGGACGGAGCCCCCTTCGAAACGACCCACCCGGATCTTGGGGCCGGCCAGGTCCACCAGCACGGCGACGGGACGCTCGAGCTCGCCGGCGGCCGCGCGGATGCGCTCGTAGCTGGCCCGGTGGCCCGCATGGTCGCCGTGGGACATGTTCAGGCGGAAGACGTCCACGCCCGCGTGCAGAAGCTCGCGGATGGTCTCGGGCTCGTCGGAGCGCGGCCCGAGCGTCGCCACGATTTTCGTGCGCCGGTGCTTGAGCGTCTTGACGGCCGTATCGATCGACATGTAGCGGGGCTGTAGACTGTAATCGTGGCCCGCACCGAAGGGTTCACAACCGCCCTGGGAGGCGTGATGCTGAAGATCATAGACCATGAGGCCGTTCGCGAGCTCCGATTGGACCATCCCCCGGCGAACGCCCTGCGCAAGGAGTTGCTGGCGGAGCTCGCTCAGGCCGTCGAGCACGCGCCGGACGAAGGGGCCGAGGCGCTGCTCGTCTCGGGCGCGCCGGGTTTCTTCTCCGCGGGGCTGGACGTCCCCTACCTGATGGAGCGCGAGTACGACGAAGCCATGGCCACCTTCGAGGCCCTGTTCGCCTCGCTGCACGCGCTCGCCGCATCGCGCCTGCCGGTCGCGGCCGCGCTCACCGGCCACGCCACCGCGGGCGGCGGGGTCCTCGCCGTGTTCTGCGACTATCGCGTGATGGCCGGGGGCCGCTTCAAGATCGGTCTCAACGAGGTTCAGGTGGGTCTGCCGATCCCGCCGGTGATCCTAAAGGCCCTGGGGCGCCTGGTCGGCGCCCGGGCCGCGGAGCGCCTGTGCGTGGAGGCGCGGCTGGTCGACCCGGACGAAGCCGCGCGTCTGGGTCTCGTGGACCGCGTCGTGCCCCCCGACCAGGTGACCGGTGCTGCCATCGAGTGGTGTCGGGGACTGCTCGCCTTGCCGCGCGCCGCCATGACCCGCACGCGCCTGACGGCCCGTGCCGATCTGCCCCCCGCTTTCGCGGAGCTGGCCTCCATCGTTCCGCCCGAATTCACCGAGACCTGGGCGAGCGAGGAGACCCAGGCCGCCATGCGCGCTCTGGTCGAGCGCCTCAAGAGCCGCTGATCGGGGAATCCCCCCGCAGGCCGCTCCGCCGGAACGAGGGTTGCGCCGCAGGGCGGGTTGAGCGAACGGGGATCCGCCACGGCGCGCCGGCGTCGCCACCGCTTGCAGACGCCGCAGGCGGCGACTAGGGTTGGTGGGTCTATCCCGGTGCTTCCTGCACACCTCCGATCGACGTCCGGCATCAGAACCGATGGACCGGTGTCACCATGGGAGGAGCCAACCATGAACACCAGCTACAAATACAGCCGGCTTTCCAAGGATGAGGCGGTATTACTGCTGGTCGATCATCAGTCGGGCCTTA
>CAZPFD010000131.1:9474-10628 GCA_964585725.1 uncultured Ectothiorhodospiraceae bacterium
AGGATTGGGCACCTTGTTCTCCAGCCATATTCCCAATTACCGCAACCTCATGACGAGTTATTTTGCCAAGAACGGGTAATGCCTGACGGCCGGTTCAGCGAAGGGTGCGCTATCCGGCCGCCGCCGAACCGAGCGCTAGACGAGCGAAGGGGGGAGCCATGGGAACGATTGACGTGTACCGGATCACCAGCGAGCTCGATGATGCGACTCTCGACGTCATGGTGACGCGCCTGGAGGAGCGCGGCAGACACCCACGGTTCGCCGAGATGATGGGGGAGTACCTCGATGCCATGGGAATCGACTCGGCGGGATCGGTTCTCGATCTGGGCTGTGGAACCGGAGTCGCTGCCCGCACGATCGCTCGCCGGCCGGAGTTCTCTGGCCGCGTCACCGGAATCGACAGGAGCCCGCATCTCATTGCCGCCGCGGATCGGCTTGCAGCCGAGGACGGTGTTGAGAGCCAGGTGGACTTCCGCGCCGGAGACTCACATAGGCTCGAGCTCCCAGACGCCGAGTTCGATGCCGTCGTGGCTCATACCTTGTTCAGCCATCTCGATGATCCCCGGAGCGTATTGGGGGAGATCGTGCGGGTCATGAAGCCGGGCGGAAAAGTCGGCATCTTTGACGGCGACTACGCGTCGCTGACGTTTGCAACCGACGATCCGGCGGAGGGCAAGGCGGCCGACGAGGTGATTCACGGCGCCGTGGTGACCAATCCGCGCGTCATGCGCCAGATGCCGCAGCTCCTTCATGATGCCGGGCTGGAGCTCCTCGCAGCCTTTCCGTACGTGGTGGCCGAGATGGGTCGGGCAGACTTCTGGGAATCCGCGATTCAGTCGCTCGCGAAGCTGCTCCCCAAGGCCGGTGCCATGACCGATTCCGAAGCTTCGGAATGGGCCGCCGGAATGTCGCGCCGATCCGACCAGGGAACCTTCTTCGGCGCGTCCAATTACTACGGTTACGTGGCAAGGAAACGGTGAGAGGCGGTGCGCTGACGCCCGGATGGTCGGGGGCGCCGGCTCGGCAGACGCCTGATGATTGTTGAAGCTGCAGCCAGTCTCCTGCTGACGGCTCTCTTCGTCGCGGCGGCTGTGTACAACGGGTATCCTCGGGCTCGGGCGCCGTCGATCCGGGTCGATCGCGCGAGGGCCTGA
>CAZPFD010000132.1:0-9676 GCA_964585725.1 uncultured Ectothiorhodospiraceae bacterium
CCCGTGAAAAAGGGGTTCATCGCGGATTTCCGGGAAACCTTGCCGACGAGCTCCCTGGGAGATGGGTCCCGGCGGTATGTGCAGCGGAGTCGCAAGCCCCGCAGGGCGGGGCCGAGGGCGAAGAACCTTTTTTTCACCCCGAAAGCTGGTGCCGCGTATGCCAAACGCGCTGCGCGACGGTCAGCCAGCTCAAGGCCAGCAGCAGCCAGACCGCGGGGTACAGCAGGTTCATGCACAACCCGAGGCCGATGACGAGCACGCGCTCCGCACGCGTGAGAATCCCCACCTTGCACTCGACCCCCAACGCTTCGGCGCGAGCGCGCGTGTAGCTCACGAGCACCGAGCCCAGCAAAACCAGCACCACGAGCCCGGCGTACGCCGGCCGTCCCTGTGCGGCGAAGTGATAGCCCAGAGCCGCCAGCACGACGCCCTCCGAGACCCGGTCCAGGGTCGAGTCGAGGAACGCCCCGAAGGGCGTGGCCAAGCGCCCGGCGCGGGCGAGCATCCCGTCGAGGAGGTCGAACCCACCGGCTGCCAGCCATACGACGCCGGCGGCGAGCGGACGTCCCTCGAGGATCAGCCACGCCGCGACCAGGTTGAGCAGCGCGCCCGCCACCGTCACCTGATTCGGCGTCACCCCGAGCTGCGCCAGCCCCCGCGCCAGCGGCTCGAGCTTCCGGTTGATGCGCCGGTGCAGATCTCCGCGAATCTTCTCCGCGAGCGTGTTCATGGGCTTCGAGCGTGCGGATCGAAGAAAAAGGCTATGCGCGTTGACTCAGCTCGCAAAGGAGGCGCGCCAGCGTGCCAGGCATTCGGAATCCCCGTCGACATGGCGCAGCTGCCGCAGGCTGACGCGCAGCGCGAGCAGCTCCGTCGCGGTTCGCGGACGGTCGTCGCCGTCCGGCCCCCGGCCGCTCCGCACCGCATCCATCACCCGCCTTCTGGCGCGCCGGTAGCGCGCGTCGCCCCAGCGCTCCATCAGCTTCTGGAAGCTCCGGTAGGCGTCGGCGTTGAAGCGTGCCCGGCCGTTGCTGCGGCGAAAAGGTCCGGGCGGGTGCAGGTGCAGGCACGGCACGTATCCCGCGGGCACCGGGATCTCCGGCGGGTGCGTGCGCTCCGACGCAAGCAGCTCGGGCAGGACGTGGGTGTGCGGGCCCTCGGGGCTCGAGGCGTTCCCCGCGGGGATGGGCTGGTAGACCTCGATACGCCCCAGCGCCGAGACGAAGACCCGGTGCGGGCTGCGGGCCTTCACGGCCGCGAGGGCCGGATTGCCGGGCTCGAGGAGCGGGCGCCCGAGACAGGGCTCGAACGCCCTGATGAGATCGGCGTCGGAGGTTCGGACATACGCGTCCGCATTGCACGCGCCCAGACCGAGGTCGAAGAGCCGCGCCCCGCGCCCGCGCTCGTGGACGGCCTCGATGTCGGGGCCGGCGTCGGTGAGGACGCGGCGCATGGCCCGCCGGGCCGCCTCTGCCGGCAGGCAGAACACCGCGCCGTGCTGCCAGCGCTCGGGATGCTCCGTCGGAAGCTCATAGGCCAGCGGAACGGTGGCCGGGTGCGGCGAGATGCGCAGTGCTCCGCGTTCGGTGCAGACGCTCAGTGCCTCGACGTCCACGCGTGCGGGCTCGGAGACGGCGCGATGAAACTCGGCGAGCGCGCCGAGCGCCCCGATGCTCCATCCGCTGTGGGGGTCGGCCAGGTAGCGCTCGAGCAGCGCGCGCACCTCGCTCCCATCGATCATCTCGTTGGGATCCATTGAAGTGTCCAATGACCCGTCCGAGGTCCCGGCGTGCGCGCCGGTGATCTCGTTTGCCGGGGTTTCACGGGGCTGCCTATAATTGGCCCGCGACCGTTCCGGCGTCCGCACATGGCGAATCTGATCACATCCCTTCGATTCTTGCTGCTGTTTCTGGCGGTCGCGCTGGCGTATCAGTCGTCTCCCTCCCTTCAGTTCACTGCGGCGCCCCTGCTGGTGATCGTTTTCATCCTCGATGGCGTAGACGGCTACGTGGCCCGCCTGCGGGACGAGGTTTCACTCTTCGGCTCGATCTTCGATATCGCGGTTGACCGAATCGTCGAGAACGTCCTCTGGGTCGTGCTCGTGGACCTGACCTTCGTGCCGGCCTGGGTGGCAATCGTGTTCATCACTCGTGGGTTCCTCGTGGATTACATACGCAGCTACGGAGTGCGGAGAGGGGATGCGCCCTTCGACATCATGCGTTCGCGCCTGGGGCGGTTTCTGGTCCGCGGGCGCGTCATGCGCTTCTCCTACGCGGCGGTCAAGATGGCCGCTTTTACGTGGATCCTGCTCATCCAGCCCGCACCGCAGCTTTTCCCGCGTGCGTGGGATCGCGTAGCCGACACAGCACACACGGTCAGCGAGTGCCTCGTTTACCTGGCGGTGACTCTGTGCCTCGCCCGCGGCGTCCCGGTGATAGTGGAATTCTTGGCCAACGGCAGCGCGCTGTCCACGTCCAGCGCACGCAAGCGGTCCTGAGCGGGCGGTGTCCCTCGTTCTCATCGATCTCGACGGCACGCTGATCCGGGGTCCCAGCTCGGAGAGCGCGTTCGTGTTGCGCCTGCTGCGCGAGCGATTGCTCGGGCCCCGGCAGATCCTTTCAGGTATGGGGTTCTTTCTGCGCTGGAGCCCGCGCTACGGCTTTTCCGTGTTGAAGAAGAACAAAGCCTACCTGAGCGGGCTCTCCATCGCAGCCGTCGAACGCCAGGGGCTCCGTCTGGTCGAAGACAGACTGATAGAGAGAGTTCGGCCCTTCATGCGCGAGCAGCTGGTGTGGCACCGCAAGCGAAATGACACGCTCGTGCTGCTGAGCGGAGCGCCCGACTTCATCGCCCGCCCCATGGCGGAGCGGCTGGATATCTCGCACTGCGTCGCTACCGTGTGTGCGCACAGCGACGGTTGCTTCACCGCGGACCCGCCCGAGCTCCACCCTTATGGGCGCGAGAAGCTGCGCATCGCTGAGGATCTGTGCCGCCGCTTCGGCTGCACGCTGGAGCAGTGCACGGCGTACGCCGATTCGTACTCCGATGCGGCGCTCCTCGAGAAGGTCGGCCGGCCGGTGACGGTCAGCCCCGATCGGGCGCTCCTGCGCGCCGCCCGTCGTGCCGGGTGGACCATCGCCCCCGACTGAAAATTTCTTACCACAGAGAACACAGAGGGCTGCGCAGAGGAACACAGAGAAGATATATACGGTGTGACTGGTAATCGGGCTCAACCGGGTTAGAGACCGTTGCGGTCTGTCTTATCCTGTTTTCTTCTCTCTGTGTCCCTCTGTGCGATCCTCCGTGTCCTCCGTGGTTCTGTCTTTCTCAGCCTTCGATCAGGCGCACGTCGCGGCTCAGCCGCCCGAAGTCGTAGGGCTGGTCGGGCGTGCGCAGCTTCGCGACCCCGTTCCATACGAGTGCGATGGCGCTCGAGACGAGCAGCGCCAGGCCGAAGCTCGCGAGAAACTGGAAGTCCGGATGAACGGCCAGCCAATCGGGCTGAAACCACGGCTGAAAATCCGGTTTCGGGAAGAAGAGCGCGCCGGAGACCAGGCCCGCCATGGCGCTCACCAAGGCTCCCGTGCCCGTGAACCGCCTGGCATAGAGGCCGTAGAAGACGGGCACCACCGCCGCCGCGCATACCAGATCCGCGATGAGGAAGAGATACAGAACGCTCTGGCCGAGGGCGGCGATGAACACGGCCGGGATGGCGGTGATGATCGTGAGCACCCGTGATGAGCGCAGAAGTCCGCCCGCCCGCGCCGCGGGCCGGAAGCGCGCCAGGTCCGTCGTGATCGTGCCGGCGATCCCGTTGAGCGCGGTATCCATGCTGCTCATCACCAGGGCGAGCGCCAGCACCAGGAGCACGAGAAGCGCCCAGGCCGGCAACGATTCCACGGCCAGCACGAACAGCGCGACCGACGCTTGCTCGGGCGGCACCCCCTGGCCCACCGCCATCAGTCCGAAGAGTCCGGCGAGCATCACGATGGGTATCACCACCAGCCCGCTGGCATAAAAAGACTTGCGCACGACCGACGCGTCCCGGCATGCGTATATGCGCTGCCAGAAGCCCTGGTGAAACAGATTGGCTGCAAGGATGGCGATCACCAACGTCAGCCCGAAAGCGGCGCCCGCACGGTGGCTCAAGCTGAGCAGCTGCGGCGAGCCGCCGGCAACGGGGCCGAACGCGCCTTCGAACCCTCCCAGCTCTCCCAGCACGACGAAGAAGGTCACCAGCAGCAGGGGGATGATCAGCGCGAACTGGATGCCGTCCGTGAACATCGAGGCGCGCAGGCCTCCGTAGCAGGTGTACGCGAGAGTCCCTACGGCCACGATCACCGCCGTCCATGCCAGGGGGATGTCGGCGACGAGCTGCAGGGTCCTCGAAATCGCCGTCATCTCGGCTGACAGGAAGACAAACATGTAGAAGAGCATGAGCAGCAAAGTGAGCACGTACATGGACGGGCCGTATCGATGCCACGTGTACTCCGTGAGGCTATGGCCCTGCGGCATCAATGCGCGCATGCGCGGGCCAATGGCCGCCAGGGCGAAAAGGGGTGCGGCCTGGCCCAGCGCGTAACCGACGACGCCGGCGATGCCCGCCCAGGTGGCCGCCTCCGCGGGGCTGAACAGAATCCAGGCACCGACGACCGATGCGGTTACGGTGGCGAGCGACGCGCCGGCGCTCAGGCTCTTGCGGCTGACGATGTACTCTTCCACGCTCAAGCGCAGCTTGCGCATGTGCCAGATGCCGAGGACGGCGAAGATCAGGGCCGTGGCCAGCGTGGTGCCGATAGCGAGGGCCGAGCTCATGTGTGTCGGGGGCCTCTTCCGCCAGTGTGTGATTTTCAGCGGCCGTCGGATGCGGCTACTCGTAGCGAATCGTCTTGATCTCGTAGGTGCGCACACCCCCGGGGGCTTGCACCGTCACCTCGTCCCCCTCCTCGGCCCCGATGAGGGCGCGGGCCAGGGGGGAGTTGATGGATACCAGGCCGTGATTGATGTCCGCTTCGTCTTCGCCCACGATCTGATAGCTGACCTCTTTGCCCGTCTGCTGCTCGTAGAGCTCGACCGTGGCGCCGAACACGACCTTGCCCCCGGCATTGATGCAGCTGGGATCGATGATCTGCGCATTCGCGACCTTTTCCTCCAGCGCGCGGATGCGCCGCTCGATGAACTCCTGCTGCTGCTTCACGTTGGAGTAATCGGGGTTCTCCTGGACGTCGCCGTGCCCGCGGGCTTCCGCCAGCGCCTCGATGACCCTGGGCCGCTCGACCTTCTTGAGCCGGTTCAGCTCTTCGCGCAGCTTCCGGGCGCCTGTCACGGTCAGCGGAATCTTCGTCATGCCTGAGCTCCGTCCGGTCCTGCCGGGGTTCGCACGAGAAGGCGATGCCACAATGCCGTCAGCGCCGCCGTCGTCTGTCGGCGTGCGGACCCCTCCCACACGTTCAGGCTGGAAGGAGTTCGACGGGCTGTCGGAAAGACGGGCAGCGTTGGCCGCGGGTACGCTGTCCCTGTGGTGTGGTTGAGCGCTTCTGCTGACCCTGACTTCAGGACAATTGCCCTCAAAAGTCAAGCCCCGCGGGAGGCAGCGCCCGGAGCCGGGCAGCCGGATGCCCGTGCGCAGGTACGCGACAGCCCGGGCCGTGCCCCCGGGCTCCCGGATATACAGGGTCCGAAGAGGCTTCTATCATTTTCATCATCAGCCCCGACCGAAGAGGAAGACCGCAGTGAGGTCCACAGTGTTGGTGATGGTCCTCGCCTTGCTCCTGGCTGCGGGGTGCGCGCGCAAGGAGCACGCGGGCGGCGTCATCGGCGGCGCGTTCGGCGGTGCTCTCGGCTCGCAGATCGGAACGGGCGTGGGGCGCGCGGTGGCGAGCGCTGCGGGGGCTCTGGGAGGGTCGTATATCGGCGGCGAGATAGGCCGCGCGATGGACGAGGCCGACAGACAGCGGGTGCACGAGACGCTGGAGCGCAGTCCCACGGGGGAGTCGGTGGCGTGGACCAACCCGGACACCGGCGTGGCCTATGAGGTGACCCCTACGCACACCTACGACTCGCAGGGCACGCCCTGCCGCAAGTACACGACCGAGGCGTGGATCAGCGGCGAGCGGGAGGTGGTGACCGGCACCGCGTGCCGGCAGCCCGACGGCAGCTGGGAGGCGATGTGACCGGCTGCATCGTAGTCAATCTCGCCTGCCGTCAGAGCTCGGATGCAGTGCGGCGCTGGCATTTTGGGCGTGCCGCTATTATGATTGCCGCGGCGCTGCGGGCGCGGTCGGAGTATCGACCGCGGCGCAAGTGGGGAAAGACCGAACTGCATCGATGTTAAGGGAGGGCATTTATGCCGAAGGCGAACTCGGGAAGCCCGATAAGAGAGCCGATGACCAAGTCTCAGCTGTTGTCCACGATCGCGGATAACACGGGTCTGGCGAAACGGGATGTAGCGGCCGTTTTCGATGAGCTGGGTGATGTCATTCACCGGCACCTGAAGAAGCGCGGAGCCGGTCAGTTCACGATGCCGGGGCTGATGAAAATAAAGACCACCAGGAAACCCGCGACGAAGGCGAGAAAGGGCATCAACCCTTTCACCGGGGAAGAGACCATATTCAAGGCAAAGCCGGCGCGCACAGTCGTTAAAGTGCAGCCTCTCAAGGGACTGAAGGAGATGGTGCAGTAACACGAGGCGTCGGCCATGCGCGGACAGCAACGCCCTGCCTCGCGAAAGCGTGGCGGGGCTTTTTTTGGGTTCTTCGCGGATTTCCGGGGAACCGCGCGGACGACCACAAACGGAAATGCTTCACGGGCTATGCGCCGCGTCGGGCGGGATGAAATCCCGCCGAACACGCTAGATGTCCCGCAGCAGCTCGTTCAGCCCGACCTTGCTCAAGGTCTTCTGATCCACTCTCTTGACGATGACGGCGCAGTATAGGCTGTAGCGTCCGTTCTCCGCGGGCAGATTCCCCGACACCACCACCGAGCCTGCCGGCACGCGGCCGAAGCCAATCTCCCCCGTCTCGCGATCGTAGATCCGGGTGCTCTGTCCGATGTACACGCCCATGGAGATCACCGAGCCCGCCTCGACGACGACCCCTTCGACGATCTCCGAGCGCGCCCCGATGAAGCAGTCATCCTCGATGATGGTCGGGGCCGCCTGAATCGGTTCGAGCACGCCTCCGATGCCTGCGCCGCCCGAGAGGTGGACGTTTTTCCCGATCTGGGCGCACGAGCCCACCGTAGCCCAGGTGTCCACCATCGTACCGCTGCCCACGTACGCTCCGATATTCACGTAGGAGGGCATGAGCACGACATCGGGAGCGACATAGGCGCCGCGGCGCACGGTGGCCGGCGGCACGACCCTTACCCCGCTGCGCCGGAAGCCCTCCGCGTCCAGGTCCACGAATTTCGAAGGCACCTTGTCGAAGTAGTTCGTGAACCCGCCGGGCATCACGTAGCTGTCGCTGATGCGGAAGGACAGCAACACCGCTTTCTTCACCCATTCGTTGACGCGCCACGCTCCGTCCACCTTGTCCGCTACGCGGACCTCCCCGGCGTCCAGCAGCTCGATGACGCGGGCGACGGCGTCTCGCGTCTCGGGGTCGACGGCGCGGGGCGTCAGCTCGCGCCGCCTCTCGAAGGCCTCATCGATTCGTCGTAGCAGCTCGGCATGCATGTCTCGAAGTCCCCCCTGCGTATGAATTTCCGCTCGATCTCAATGCACCGCCTTATTGGTTACGCCGCCGATCAACCGGGGCGGCGAGCCCTTGTGAGGGGTGACTGGCGGCGCGCGGGGCCATTGTGCGCAAGAAATCACGGATACGCTCCGCGGCCTCGACGCACTCGTCCAGAGGCGGGACCAGCGCGATACGCACCCGCCGGCTGCCCGGGTTGACCCCGTTCACGACCCTGGACAGGAAGCTGCCGGGCAGCACGGTGACGTTTTCGCGGGCGAACAGAAGCCGGCAGAATTCGACGTCGTCGATGGGTGTCTCCGGCCAAAGGTAGAAGCCGCCGGTCGGGCGTTCCACGCGCATGACCTGCGCGAGGATGGGGACCACGGCATCGAATTTGCGGCGGTAGAGGCTGCGGTTGTCGCGCACGTGCTCCTCGTCGTGCCACGCCGCGACGCTGGCGGCTTGAGCGTAGAGCGGCATGGTGCACCCGTGATAGGTCCGGTAGCGATGAAACTCCGCCAGCAGATGCGCGTCCCCGGCGACGAATCCGGAGCGCAGCCCCGGTACGCTGGAGCGCTTGGAGAGACTGTGAAACACCGCGCAGCGCCGGTAGTCGTGGCGGCCGGCCGCGGCCGCCGCCTGCAGCAACCCGACCGGCGGCCTATCCTCCTCGAGATAGATCTCGGAGTAGCATTCATCCGCCGCGATCACGAAGTCGAACTCGTCGGCGAGCGCCAGCAGCCGCTCCAGCACGGCCGGCTCGATGACCGCGCCGCTCGGGTTCGCCGGAGAGCACAGATACAGCAGCTGGCAGCGGCGCCACACTGAAGCGGGCACCGCTTCGAAATCCGGGACGCCCGTGTGCGGGGCACAGGACAGATACCACGGTGTGGCCCCGGACAGGAGCGCCGCGCCCTCGTAGATCTGATAGAACGGATTGGGCATCAGCACGAGCGGCTCCTGCGCGCCTCCCACGACACACTGCGCGAAGGAGAACAGGCCCTCGCGCGTGCCGCTGACGGGCAGGATGTGACGTTCGGGGTCGAGGGAGTCCGGCGCGAGACCGAATCGTCGGCTCAGCCACTCGGCGACGGCCTCACGCAGCTCGCGCGTGCCTGCGGTCGTGGGGTAGCTCGAGAGCCCGTCCAGGCCTCCGGTGAGGGCGTGTCGAACGAGATCGGGCGTAGGATGCTTCGGCTCACCGACGGAGAGCGCGATGTGGCGCTTGTCGCCGGGCGGGGTCAGCCCGCTCTTGAGCCGGCCCAGGCGCTCGAACGGGTAGGGGTGCAGGGACTCGAGCCGAGGATTCATGCGTGGGGCGCCTCAGGGGCCCGATGATGGCGAGCGAGGGCCCAAGCCACGTGTTCGCGAACCAGCTCCGAGGGATGATGCGCGCGCCGGCGCAGAGCGGCCACCACCTCCTCGCCGGAGGGTGCGTTGCCGAGGGCGACGGCGATGTTCCTGAGCCAGCACGTGTACCCGATGCGGCGGATCGCGCTGCCCTCGGTGCGGCGGCGGAACTCGTCCCGGCTCCACTCGAAGAGCGCGATGAGCGCCGGTGCATCGAGCCCGTGCCGGGGGAGAAAGTCGGTTTCCGGGGTGGGGGTCGCGTACCGGTTCCAAGGGCACACGAGCTGGCAGTCGTCGCAGCCGTAGATGCGGTTTCCGATGAGCGGGCGCAGCGGCTCGGGAATGGAGCCGCGCAGCTCGATGGTGAGATACGAGATGCAGCGCCGCGCATCGAGCTGGTAGGGTGCGACGATGGCGCCGGTAGGACACGCGTCCAGGCACGCCTCACAGGTGCCGCAGTGCGCGCTGACCGGTGCATCCACCGGCAGCGGCAGATCGGTGTAGAGCTCGCCGAGGAAGAACCACGAGCCGGCCTCCCGGCTCAGCAGGTTGGTGTGCTTGCCGATCCAGCCGAGCCCGGCGTTGCGGGCCAGGGGTTTTTCCCGCACCGGCGCCGAGCCACGAAGGCCCGGTAGCCGAAGGGTCCCGCC
>CAZPFD010000132.1:9686-10349 GCA_964585725.1 uncultured Ectothiorhodospiraceae bacterium
CTGTCGGTGAAGGCGCGGTATCCGAACGGGCCCACTCGCCCCTCGATGCGCTCCGCCAGCCTCTGCAGTCGCTTGCGCAGAATCTTGTGATAGTCACGCCCGAGAGCGTACCGCGACACGTAAGCCAGGCTTCGATCGGCCAGCACCGTCCAGGGATCCGCGCCGCCCGGGGGCAGGTAATCCATGCGCGCGGAGATGACGCGCAGCGTACCGGGCACGAGCGCGTCGGGACGCGTGCGCCTGTGCCCGTGCCGCGCCATGTAGTGCATCTCGCCGTGGCGACCGGCGGCGAGCCACTGGTGCAGGCGAGCCTCGTCCTCGGACAGCTCGACGCCGGCGATGCCGACCTGCTGGAACCCGAGCTCGCGGCCCCACGCCTTGATCTCCGCGGCGAGCTCCGTGTAACCGCCGGGGTGGTTATGTGCGGGCTGTCGACAGGTGCTCATCGCTCTGCTCGCGGCTGCGCGCGTTTATCAGCTGCCCGTGCAACAGGTCTGTTGCATTGCGCGACGGCGGCCCTTGCTCCGGGCTCCGAGGCTACGCGTGTCCCGGCGCGCAGGTCGGGCCTCGCGATTCGACATCCATGTCTCACCGCTCGGAGCGGGCCATCCCTGGCCCGCTCCCTTCGGGCCTTATCGCCCCGCGCGCCGCGCTCCGCCAGTC
>CAZPFD010000133.1:0-10294 GCA_964585725.1 uncultured Ectothiorhodospiraceae bacterium
CCAGTCACCCTCGCAAGGGCTCGCCGCCCCGGCAGGCGGAAACTCGTGGGTAATCGGGAATCAGGATGTCCCCTTTTCTGGTTCACGACTGGCGCGCCATCGGGTGGGCGATCTCCGGCGTGTCTTTCTCCGACGGCGACGCCTCGCCTTGGATGAAGGCGTCACACAGATCGCGCGCGACGGAATCGCGCATCTGCACCGGCGGATGCTTCATGTAGTAAGCACACACCGCATCCAGGGGACCGGCGGCACCGCGCACCAGCCCCAGCTTGGCGCAGCGGATGGCGTCGATGACCACCCCGGCGCTGTTGGGCGAATCCTGCACGGAGAGCCTGAGCTCGAGCTCGATGGGAGCGTCTCCGAAGCCGCGTCCTTCCATGCGGATGAAGCACACCTTGTTGTCGCCCTGCCACGACACGTAGTCCGAGGGGCCGATGTGGATGTTGCGCCCATCGAGCGGGGTGTCGAGCTGCGACTGCACGGACTCGGTCTTGGAGACGCGCTTGGACTTCAGGCGCTCCAGCGCCAGCATGTTGAGAAAGTCGGTGTTGCCGCCGGTGTTGAGCTGATAGGTGCGATCGAGGTTGACGCCGCGGTCCGAGAACAGCCGCGCCAGCGCCCGGTGAACGATGGTGGCGCCCACCTGGCTCTTGATGTCGTCGCCCACGATGGGCAGGCCCGCGCGGCGGAAGCGCTCCGCCCACTCGGGCTCGGAGGCGATGAAGACCGGAATGCAGTTGACCATGGCCACGCCCGTCTCGAGGCACGCCTGCGCGTAGTGGCGGGTGGCGCGCTCCGAGCCTACCGGCAGAAAGCACACCAGCACCTCCGCACCGCTCTCGGCCAGCACCTCGGCCACGTCCACGGGAGGCTCGTCGGCCGGACGAAAAGCGTCGTCCTCGGGATAATCCACCATGTGCTGCGCCACGCCGTCCAGGATCGGTCCCATGCGCACCATGACGTGGGTCACGGGCAGCGCGCGCTGAAAGATGCGCGTGCAGTTCGGCTTGGCGAAGATGGCCTCCTCCACCGGCCGCCCCACCTTGCGGCGGTCGACGTCGAAGGCGGCGACGATCTCGATGTCGCTGCACCCCCACTCTCCGATCTTGGGGTGCATGAGCCCGGCCAGCTCGTCGTCCTCTCGCGCTTTATAGAACTCGATGCCCTGCACGAGCGAGCTCGCGCAGTTGCCGACCCCGGCTATCGCCACTCGGATCTTCCGCATCGCTATGGTCCTCCTGGTTCGACTTTTTATCCCCGCCCGGTAGCAATGCGTACGACAAGAGTCCCCCCGGGCTCATCGACGCCGATACGGGTTGCCCCCCACAGCACGACCGGGTGTCGGCGACGAGTGCGCGGTGCAGCGGTGCCCCGGCGCCAGGGTATGATAAAAGAATTTATGATACTCTGTCGCCTGGTTCTTCCACCGCGCCGCGGCCGGTGCGTATCCAGTGACCACCGAATACACCGCTCCCGAGGACTACGCGGACGACGCCACGCCGGGCGTGCTGAGCGGCCCCACACCGGACATCATCACCGGCAGCGGCGAGCAGGCGGTGCTGCGATTTCACGAGTTCTTCCGCGCCTTCCTGCTCAACATCAACACGCGCATGGCGTACCGGCGGGCGATCGAGCGCTTTCTCGCGTGGTGCGAGGGCCGGGGCCTGCACCATCTCGGTCAGATCGAGCCGCGCCTCGTCGCCACTTACGTCGAGCAGCACTCCGGATCCCGGCCCACGGTCAAGCAGCATCTGGCGGCCATCCGGATGCTCTTCGACTGGCTGGCGGCGCGTCAGGTGATCCCCGTCAATCCGGCGTCCTCGGTGCGCGGCCCCCGGCATGTGGTCACGCGGCGCAAGACGCCGCTGCTGACCCCCGCACAGGCGCGGCAGTTCCTGGACGACATCGACGCCGACACCGTGACCGGCGTGCGCGACCGGGCCGTGCTCGGCGTGATGCTGTACACGTTCGCGCGCGTCGGCGCGGTGGTGGGGCTGCGCGTGGACGACTACGCGGCGCGCGACGAGGGGCGGCAGTTCCGCTTCCGGCGCATGGGCGGGCGCTTTCACGAGATCCCCGCCCACCCCGAGGCGGCCGCGTACGTGGATGCATACCTCGAGGCAGCCGGCATCCGGGGCGAGCGCGACCGGCCCCTTTTCCGCACCGTGGACCGGCACGGGCGCCTCACCCAGGCGTCCCTCACGCGCACGGACGTGCTGCGCATGATCAAGCGGCGGGCCCGCGCCCAGGGGCTCTCCCGGCGCATCTCCTGCCGCACCTTCCGGGCGACGGGCCTCGCCGCCTACCTCGAAAACGGCGGCACGCTCGAGGACGCCCAGGCCATCGCCGGGCACGCCTCCCTGCGCTCCACCCGGCTCTATGCGCGGACGGTCCGGGAGATCACCCCCGCGGACATCGAGCGCATCGTCATCTGAATCAGGCCGAGGCCGCCTGCCGGGCGGGCCGGGCGAACGCCGCCTCCTTCACGTGCACGTCGCGCTGCGGGAACGGAATGGTGATGTTCTCCGCGTCGAGGCGCTGCTTGGCGCGCTTGGTGAGATCGAAGAGCAGATCCCAGTAGACGTCGGCGTTCGACCAGCAGCGCAGGTTGATGTTCACCGAGCTGTCGGCCAATTCCTTGACCATCACCTGCGGCGCCGGATCCCCCAGCACCCGCTCGTCCTTGCGCAGCTCGTCCATCAGCGCCTTCAGGGCGTGCTCGATGTCGTCCTCGTAGCTGATGCCCACCACCACGTCCAGGCGGCGGGTGGGCAGCCGCGAGAAGTTCTTGATGGTGCGGTTCCAAAGCTGGGAGTTCGGCACCGACAGGTAAACGCCGTCGAAGGTCTGCAGCTCGCTGGTGAAGAGCCCGATCTCCTTGATGGTACCCATGATGCCTTCGGCGTCGATGAAGTCGCCGGCCCGGAACGGGCGCAGAAACAGCAGCATCATCCCGGCGGCCACGTTGGACAGCGTGCCCTGCAGGGCCAGACCGATGGCCAGGCCGGCGGTGGCCAGGATGGCGATGATGCTGGCGATCTCGACGCCGAACTGCGAGAGCACGGCGATGGCGACCACCATGAGCACGGCGTAGCGCGTCGTGTTGGCGATGGGCGACTTCAGCGTCTCGTCCACCTTGGCGCCCCGATCGAGGGCTCGGCGCACGAGCCGCCTCACCCAGCCCGCGGCTATCCACCCCAGAACAAGCACCAGCAAGGCGCCCACCACATCGGCCGCGTAGCGCACCGCGAACTGCGTGAGCGGACCCAAGATCTCGTTGATTTGTCCTTCCACCTTTATGTCCTCCCTCATCTGAGCACATGAACGAAGCGCCCGAGGCGAAACCCGCCATCCGGCCGCGACGGCACCGCTACCGTGGAAACGGCGGGCTTCGCCTTCGGTTCGGCGGCCCCCTCGAGCCCCTTACCCAGCTCCTCTTCTCCTCCGGCCGCGTGAACGAAGCTCCCGGGTCGCGCTCGGATGCCGGAGCAAAAGCCGCTTCGCTGATCGGGTGTCAGCAAGGGCAGAGGGATCAGTGCCTCCTCACACGTGATTCCTGAGCATCAGCTCCTTGGGATGCGGGTTCAAGTATATCTGCCGCGCAACGTAAGGGTCGGGGTGGCGGCGGAAGTGGTGGTTGAGCAGGGTGATCGGGACCACCAGCGGCACGTAGCCGAGACGGTAGGCGTCGATCACCTCGCGCAGCTCCGCCTTGTCCTCGGAGTCCAGCTTGCGCTTGAGGTAGCCCATGAGGTGCATCAGCACGTTGGCGTGGCGCTTGCGGGTGGCGCGCCGTTTCATCGCCTCCATGAAGCCGGTGATGTACGCCTCGGCCAGCTCCGCCAGCGGGCCCTTCCCTGCATCCGCGACCAGCCGCCCCAGGCTCCGATACTGCTCCGGGCCGTGCGCCATCAGGCTCAGCTTGTGGGCGGTATGGAACGCGACGATCTTGGCGGGGGTCAGGCGCGAGGCCGTCGCGTCCTGCCAGCGGCGGTACGCGAACACGCGCTCGATGAAATTCTCGCGCAGCACGGGATCGTTCAGGCGCCCCTCCTCCTCCACCGGCAGCAACGGCCGCCCGCGCATGATCTCGCGGGCGTACAGTCCGATCCCGTTTTTGCTCGCGGGCCCTTTGCTCGTGTAGATCTTGACCCGCTCCATGCCGCAGCTCGGCGACTTGCTCTTGAAGATGTAGCCGCTGACGTCGCCGATCTCTCTCGCCATGCGCCGCCCGTAATCCACGAGCGCGTCCGTGACATCCAGCGACTCGGTGCGCACGCCCACCGCGCGCGGACTCTCGGCGCCGCCCACCAGGCGGATGGGCTCGCGCGGCACGCCCAGGCCGATGGCCACCTCGGGGCACAGCGGCACGAACTCGAAATACTCGCTCAACGTGCCGGTGATGAAGCCGTCGCGCTTGTGGCCCTTGTCGAAGCGCACCTCCTGGCCCAGGAGGCAGCTGCTGATCCCGATCCGGATCTTCTCGCTCGATTGGGTCGTGTCGCTCATCGGAACGCAGGCCTGGCGAATTGCACTTGCGGATGTTGCATCGGCTCGAATTCTAATGTGCCTCGGGGAGGGCGCGCAGGGGGCTCGTGTTCATACGCGTGTCATACCGCCGCGATAGGTTCGAATCGCAGGCGCAGATGTACATCGCTCAATGCGCGTCCGCAGCAGCGGTCTCATAGATCTCCTCCTCCTGCGCGAAGTGCATTCGCAGAATCGCGTCGAGCGCGTACAGCACGCGCCGTACGTCGCGCAGCTGCGCCTCGCTCACCTCCTGCGGCGACCAATCGGCGACCAACCGATGATACAGGCGCGCCAGATGCACGATCTCGCGATGCGTGTGGCTCATCGCGCCCATCGGATCGGTGCCGCCGACGATCTCGGCCAGATCCGGATAGACCTCCGTCTCGTCGTTCGCTTCGTGGGGAAGCAGGTGGTCCTGGAGATATCCGTCCACCGATCGCAGCTCCTCCATCGCGGCGTCCGGTGACAGCTCCGCAAGCCCATCCGCCACCGAACGGATGCGCTCGATGAACGGCATCAGCTCCCGGTGCTCCTTCTTCAGACGCTCCGCAACCTCGCGGGGCAAAGCCTCCGTCGGCCCCTCGGCGCGCCCACGCCGCAAGGCGCGCAGCGCATTGATGATCACCGCCACGTCGATGCCTTCCTGCAGGATCGCGCCCCATACCGGCGCCAGAAACCCGAACGCCGCGAAGCCCATCGCCACCCCGGACAGACCCATCCCGGCGAGCACGCTCTCGAGCGCGATGCGGCGCGAGCGCCGGGCGATGAGCAACCCTTCGACGACTCGATCGAGGCGATCGACCAGCAGCACGACGTCGGCGGCCTCCGAGGAAGCCGCGGCGCCTCTGGCACCCATGGCGATGCCGACGTCGGCCGCGGCGAGGGCCGGCGCGTCGTTGATGCCGTCCCCCACCATCAGGGTCTTGCCCGCGGCGCGTTCGGCGAGAACCGCATCGACCTTGTCCTCCGGCGCGCGCTCGGCGAGCACGCTGTCGACACCGAGCGCGCCCGCGATGGTCTCGGCCACGTCCTGGCGATCGCCGCTGACCATCACGATCTTCTTGATGCCGGCCCGGCGCAGCGCGCGCAGCGCCCGGGGCGCGTCGGGACGCAGCCGATCGGCGAGCAGAATGGCTCCGGCGAGGCGACCGTCCACGGCGACGAGCACGCCGGAGACTCCCTCGTACGACAAGCGACGCAGCAGGCGCCGCGACCATTCACCCTCGACCCCTTGCGCGTGCGACGCCACGTAGTCGTGGCTGCCGAGGACCACGGCGCGTCCGCCCACGTCACCGCGCAGTCCGGCGCCCGGTTGCTCGTTCACGCGCGTGGGCACGGCCAGGGTCAGTCCGCGCTCATGCGCCGCCGCCACCACCGCAGCCGCCATGACGTGCTGGGACATCTGATCGAGCGAGGCCGCGAGGCGCAGGATTTCGTTCACCTCGATGTCGCCCGCGCTCTCGATCCCGGAGAGGCGCGCGACGCCGAGCGTCAGCGTGCCCGTCTTGTCGAACAGCAGGATCTCTCCGCGCGCCAGCGTCTCCAAGGCGCCGCCGCCCTTGATCAGCACTCCCCGCCGGGCCGCGCGCGACATGCCGGCAACGAGCGCCACGGGCGCCGCCAGGATGAGCGGGCACGGTGTCGCCACGACGAGCACGGCCAGTGCGCGTATCGCCTCCCCGGAGAGCGCCCACGCCGCGCCGGCCACTCCCAACGTCAGCGGCACGAACATGAGCGCGTACCTGTCCGCCAGGCGCACGAAGGGAGCCTTCTCCCGCTGCGCCGCCTCGACCAGGCGCACGACCCCGGCGTACGTGCTGTCGCGGGCGCCGGTAATGGCATGCATGTGGAAGGGCCCGCCCGCGTTCACCGTGCCGCTGCGCACCTGCTCGCCCGCGCCGCGACTGACCGGCGTCGATTCGCCGGTGAGCGCCGACTCGTCCAAGACCGCACCCTCCTCCAGCACGAGCCCGTCCACGGGGACGACCTCGCCGGCCTTCACCAGCAGCCGGTCTCCGACGGCAACGTCCTCCAGGGGCGCATCAACCAGGCGGCCGTCCTGATAGCGATGTGCGAACCGCGGTGTGCGCGCGAGAAGCGCGCCCAGCTCGCGGCGCGCTCGCCCCTCCGCGTACTTCTCGAGCGCCCTCCCGCTCGCGAACATGAGCGCGATGACGGCGCCCGCCAGGTATTCCCCCAGCGCCAGCGCGCCCGCCAGCGCGAGGAGCGCGACCACGTCGACGCCCACATCGCCGCGGCGCAGGGTCGCGACGATGGATACGGCGGTCGCCACGAGCGCCGCAACGGTGGCCGCGATCCAGAGCGCATCGCGCACGGCGCCGGCACCGGCGAGCCACGCGCCGAGTCCGATCGCGAGCGCCCCCGCGCAGAAGGCGAGCAGCCACCAGTGCCACCACTCGGACACCTTCATGATCGGTCGCAGAACAAGGCCGGCTCCTCGGGTCAACGGCGCGACGCCGAAGCCGCGGCGCCGGCGGGGCGAGGGGGCGGATAACCGGCGCTTCTCACCACCCCACGGCTGCGGGCGCCGCCGGGAAACGCGGGCTGCACTCCGGGCTCATTCGCCGTTCGCGCGCTTCGCGCCCGTGAACATGGCTTTGACCAGGTTCTCGCCATGCACGTAGCTGGCGAGCAGCACGCCGGCCACGTGCACGATCACCAGCGCGAGGGCGAGGTTGGCGAAAAATTCGTGCAGCTCTTCCCAGTACTCCCCGCGCGCCTCCCCGGCCTCTCGTTCCTCTCGTTCCTCCCCGTTGCGCTCATCCTCCTCGTCGTGCTCCGAAGCGTATGCCGTCGCCAGCGCCGGTGCCGGCTCCGCCGTCGCGTATCCGGCCAGGGGGCCTGCCCCCTCCTCCAGCGCCAGCACCACGAGCCCGCTCCAGACCGTCGCCGCCAGCACGGCCAGCAGCACCACCACCATCAGCCCGCCCGTGGGGCTGTGACCCAGGTAGCGCCTGCCGCCGCGCAGGGTGAGCAGGTGCGCGAGATAGCGCATCACCGCGGCGGGGGGGTAGAGAAAGTCACTGAAGCGTGCGCGGCGCGGACCGACGAAGCCCCAGACCACGCGCAGCACCACCACGCCTCCCACCACGTAGCCGGCCCAGGTGTGCGCGGCCAGCGCATCGTCCTCGGTGAAGTAGGCGACGAACAAGGCGATCACCACCGTCCAGTGCAGGACCCGCACCAGCGGGTCCCAGACGCGGATCATGTCGTCGCCCATCGCGCGTGGGCTCTGGGTTTGATTCATCCTGTTCCTGCCGGCGTGTCCTTTACGCTCGGCCCACGTTAGGGGGCCGGCGGCGGGGTCGCATTGACGGGGGTCAAGCGCGGGCCGCGCCGGCGTCACTCCGCGCGCAGCGCCTCGAGGGGCTGGAGCCCCGCCGCGCGCCGCGCCGGCAGGACCCCCGCGGCGAGGCCGATGATCACCGCCAGAGCCTCCGCCAGCAGGCTGAACTTCCAGGAGATGGCGGCCGGGAGCGCGGGCACCGCAAAGTCCAGCAGCACGGCCAGACCGATGCCCAAGCCGAGACCGGCCAGGCCGCCGGCGGCGGCGAGCAGCACCGCCTCCCCGAGGAACAGCGCCAGCACCTGACTGCGCCGCGCACCGATGGCGCGCATCAGCCCGATCTCGGCGGTGCGCTCCGCCACCGCGATGACCATGATGGTGAGAATGCCGACCCCGCCGACGAACAGCGAGATCCCGCCCAGCGCACCCACGGCGAAGGTGAGAATGTTCAGCACCCGCCCCAGGACGTCGAGCATCTGCTGCTGGGTGACGATGGTGAAGTCCTCGTGGCCGTGCCGATCCACGAGCAGGCGCCGCACCCCGGCAACCACGTCCTCGACGCGGGCCTCCCGGGCGTAGAGCACGTCGATCTCCATCAGGCTCTCGCGATCGAAGAGCTCCAGCGCCTTGGCGGCCGGGATGTACACGGCATCGTCCAGGTCCACGCCCAGAAACTGTCCCTTCTCCTCCATCACGCCGACCACGCGGTAGCGATCGCCGCCGACCCGCAGGCGCTGGCCCAAAGGGTTGCGCGCGCCGAAGAGCTCCCGGTGCAGCTTGGCCCCGAGCACCGCGTAGGCGCGCGGCGAGCGCTCCTCGTGGCGGGGCAGGAACCGCCCGAGGGCGACCTTCATGCGCCACACTTCGGGCACCGCGGCACCGACGCCGAAGATGGTGGCGCGGCGGCGGCGATCGCGCGATTCCACCTGGGCATTGCCCTGCACCACCGGCACCGTGGCGACCACCTGCCCCAGACGCTCGAGGGCCACCGCATCGTCGAGGCTCATCGGCCGCACGTTGCTGATCACCGCGCCCGACATGCCGAAGGTCTCGGTCTTGCCCGGCGTGATCGCGATCAGGTTGGTGCCGAACTGCGTGAACTCCGCCAGCACGAAGCGGTGCACGCCTTCGCCGATGGCGGTGAGCAGCACCACCGCGGCGATCCCCACCGCGATGCCGAGCGCGGTGAGAAACGAGCGCAGCCGCTGTGCGAGCACGGCGTTGGCGGCGAGACGGACCAGATCGACGGTGAGCATGGCGCTACCTGCGGGCCAGGGCCTGCACCGGATCGAGGGCCGCCGCCCGCCGCGCAGGCAGCACGCCGAAGAGCAGCCCGGCCGCGAGCGCGGTGCCGGCGCCGGCCGCGATGGCCCACGCCGGCGGCGCCAGCGGAAACGCCGGATACAGGTGCCCGGCCACCCCCACCCCGCCGAAGCCGATGAGCAGACCCAGCAGCGCGCCGGTGACGGCCAGCAGGCCCGCCTCGGTCAGAAACAGCAGCAGGATGCGCGCCGCGGGTGCGCCGAGCGCCTTGAGCAGCCCGATCTCGGCGGTGCGCTGCGAGACCGACACCAGCATCACGTTCATGATCAGGATCCCCGCCACCCCCAGGCTGATGGCGGCGATGCCGCCCACGGTCAGGGTCAGCGCCCGGAAGATGCGGTTGAACGTGCCGAGGACGGCGTCCTGGGTGATCACCGTCACGTCGACCTCGCCCTCGTGGCGCTCGCCGATGATGTCCAGGATGTCCGCCTCCGCGTCGGGGATGGCCTGCCGGGTGACGGCCTCGGCCAGCACCCGGAACATGGAATAGGTGTCGAACAGCGCCTGGGCCGAGGCCACCGGGATCACCACCACCTCCTCGAGATCCAACCCGATGGAGCGCCCCTCGGAGCCGAGAACACCGATGACCCGGAAACGGCGATCGCCGACGCGCAGCCACTCGCCCAGCGCGGAGCGGGTGCCGAACAGCTCGCTGCGCACCTTGGCCCCGATGACCGCCACCGGCGTGGCCCGCCGGGGATTGCCCGCGGGCAGGAACCGTCCCTGGCGCATGGTCAGGTGACGGATGTCGAGGAACTCGGGGGTCGAGCCGACGATGCTCACCTCCCGCTCGCGCCCGCCCCAGGACACCGGCACCGCGCCCACCACCACCGGGGCGACGCGGCGGATGTGGCGGCTGCGCGCGAGCGCGAGCGCATCGTCGAGGGTGAGATCCCGCGGCGTCTCCCCGAGCAGCGGCGGGTGCCCGCCGGCGGTCTCGCTGCGGCCGGGGAGCACGATGAGCAGGTGCGTGCCCAGGGCCGCGAACTCCCGCGTCACGTAGCGCCGCGCCCCCTCGCCCAGCGCCGTGAGCAGCACGACGCTGGCCACCCCGATGGCCATCGCCAGGAGCATGAGCGCGGTGCGCAGGCGGTGCCCGCGCGCCGCGCGGGCGGCGAACCCGACCACGTCCTC
>CAZPFD010000134.1:0-10288 GCA_964585725.1 uncultured Ectothiorhodospiraceae bacterium
TGACGGGTCGTCCTCTCGTTGATGTGCGCGGTGCCGGGGCGCCCGCCGCTTCGTCCCGGCAGGGGAGGGCTGAGCTTCGTGGGCAATCAGGAACCAGAATGCCCTCAGCTGCTCGGGTTCGCAAGCTCGCTCAGGCGATACAGGGTCCCCACCACGCTCGGTGCATAGCGCCCGGGCGCGAAGGTATCCGCAAGCCTGGCCTTGGCCCGCCAGCCCGTGCAGTGGCCCGGGGCGACCAGGCGCGGCCCGACGCGCGCTTCGAGGTCGCGCACCGTCGGCTCGATGCGCGGCTCCATCGCCTTGCCCGCGAGATGGTAGCCCCCGAGCACGACGTCGACGGGCATGTTCGGGAAGTGTTGCTTCGCTTCCAGGCAGGCATTGACGATGCCCGCGTGCGAGCAGGCCGAGAGCACGCTCACGCCTCTGCCCCGCACACAGGCCGCGACGAAGCGCTCATCCATGATCAGCGGGTCCGGCCGGCCCTCCTCGCCGCGGAAGGTGTGGTGGCCGACCAGACCGGTTTCGTAATCGGTGACGCGCTCGATGGCGCCGCTCGCGAAGAAGAAGCCGTCGCACAGGGGATGAGGATCGCCGCGGGTGGCAATCTCCCCACCCGCTTGGGCGATGGCGTCAAAAGAGGGCTCGGGCGGGAGCATGAGCATCAGGCCGCTCGGCGACAGAACCCCGCGCTGATCCGGTCGGTCCGGATGGAGATCGACGATCGGCGGCGCGAGGCCCGCAGCGGCGCGTGCTTCGCTGATGGCGGCGACGACCCGCGGGAAGCCGCCGCTGTGATCGAAATGCCAGTGCGACAGGAACAGGCATTCGATTTTCGAGAGATCGACGTCCAAGCGTTGCGCGTTCTCGAGCCATATGTCGGGGTACGGACCCACGTCGAACAGCATGCTGTGCTCTCTTCCGTCGCGGCGTCCGGTAACGAGCACCGACAGTCCGTGGCAGGCACAGCAGAGCTGATCGAACACGGTCTTGCACTCGTGGCCCTCGTACGCGCGAGTCGAAGGGATCCGTGCGGCGAGATGGGCCACTTCCGGAACCTGCGGCACGCCGTCGTCGACGCTCGACAACGTGTCGGTCTCGTTGTCGACGACGACCAGGATGTCCAGCGCGTCGAGCGCCGCGACACCGTGGGGAAGTGAGCTGTGAGTCATGGGATCACCTCGTTGCAGACAAGGATTGCTGTCGCCACTCTCTTGGCGGGACGCCCACGAACCTCTTGAAGGCGCGACTGAACGCCGCTTCCGATCCGTAGCCCACCTCCAGAGCGACGGCGGCGACCTTCGCTGACCCGTCCGTGAGCATCCGCGCGGCCAGCTGCATGCGCCATTGGGTCAGGTAGTGCATGGGCGGCCGGCCGATGAGGCGTGTGAAGGCCTCGGCCAGGTGGGAGCGGGAAGCATTCACCTCGCGGGCCAGGGTCTCCAGCGTCCACGGGTGGGCCGGCATGCGGTGCAGCACCAGCAGGGCGCGACCGACCACCGGATCGCGCAGGCCGGCCAGCCAGCCATTTTGGCCGTCCGGCACCTCCGTCAGACAGCGCCGCACGACCTCGACGAACATCAGCTCGCTCAGGCGCAGGAGCACGCACTGGCTGCCGGAACGCGGCTCGCGGGCTTCGGTCAGCGTGAGCTCGATGAGCCGGTGCAGGCGATCTCCCGCCGGTTCAGCCGGCCGGCGCAGATGAACCAGCGGGGGCAACGCAGCCAGCACCGGGTTGAAAGGTCGAACATCGCAGCCGAGAAAGCCGCAAACCACCCGGGTGGATCTCGGTTCCCCGCCCCCTTCCCTGACGACGAAGGGCAGCTCGCCGGCCGCCATCTGCCGGAAGAAGCCGAGCGCCGGCTCGACCTCGACCCGGGCGTTCGTGCACATGCTGGCGGAGCTGGACATCGCGTATGCGTCCCCGTGCGGGATCAGCAGGATGTCGCCGGCTTCCAGCCGCACCGGTTGCTCGCCGATCAGGCCGCCCCAGGCGGAGCCGTGGGTCACGATGTGGTAGGAGATGGCCTGCTGCGCGCCCGGCAGGATGATCGGCGCGAAGGTATCGCCGGCGGGAACGGGTGTCACGTAGGGCCAGGAGACGTCCCACAGGAAGAACACCGCACCCTTGAGGCGCACCGCGCGCAGGACGTCCGACAGCGGGTCGGGCTCCATCGGCCGCGCCGTAGTCCATTCGGGCATGCCGCGCCCGTGAGCCCCGGTGACGGGTCCCGCCGCATCGGATGTCCGGGCAAGCGATTCGGACGATGAATCATGGACCTTGGTCATGCCACCTCACAGAATCCCTTGCAGGACAGATATCGGAGAGGCGCGATGAGAGAGGTCGCCGATGGTGTGACGCGCTCCCCGGCTGAAGTGTATGACGAGTTCTTCGTTCCTGCACTGTTCGGGCAGTGGGGAGGCATCGTAGCCGACGCGGCGGGGGTGGTTCGAGGCGAGCGTGTGCTCGACGTGGCCTGCGGGACGGGCGTTCTCGCCTGCGCAGCCGCCGAGCGCGTGGGGTGCGATGGAGCGGTCGTGGGTCTCGACTCCAACGAGGAGATGCTGGCGGTCGCCCGCAGGAAAAGCTCGCGCATCGAGTGGCGAAGCGGACGTGCGGAATCGCTCCCTTTCGCCGACGAGAGCTTTGACAGGGTCGTCAGCCAGTTCGGTTTCATGTTCTTCGAGGACAAGCGTGCCGCCCTGCGCGAAGCCATGCGCGTGCTGCGCCCGAGCGGCCGGCTGGCCGTCGCGGTGTGCGACGGACTGGATCACTCTCCGGGCTACGCCGTCCTGACCGAGCTGCTGCATCGGCTCTTCGGCCACCAGGTGGCCGATGCGTTCCGCGCCCCCTTCGTGCTGGGCGACCCCGATCAGCTCCTCTCCCTGTGCGCCGACGCAGGCATCTCCGGCGCGCGTGTCGCGCGCCGCGAGGGGACGGTACGTTTCGCCTCGATCGCCTCGCTGGTGTCCACCGAAAGAGCCTGTGCATGGACGCTCGGCGGCGTGCTCGATCACGCACAGTTCGAGCGGCTCCTGGAGGCGGCCCGGGAGTCGCTTCGACCGTTTGCGACGCCCGACGGCGCCGTGACGTTCACGATGCCGGCGCTCATCCTCATCGCTGACAAGAGCTGACACGCCCGGCTGCGGCCATCGCCTGGGCGTCCGCGCAGCCATACCCTGCCACCCGAAAATGAAGTCCGGGTGGCAAGGCCCTGCATACGCGCATATGCTTTCCCCGGTTCCTCACCCATCTGATACGATCGGAAGGTGTCGATTATGACCGACCAAATGAAAGCAATCGGTATGCCGATGGTCTTGCTCGCGACGCTGTGGGGCGCAGTCAATGTCGTCCTCAACGCGTTCGATATCATCAACGAGCGAAGAGATCTTGTCTTCGAGCTCATCGACAAGTGCCAGAGATGCCCGGAGCAGATATTGGGCCCCCTCGAGATCTACTGGACGAACGTGTTGCCCCTGACCTCGGGATTGTGCTTGTTCCTGGCCATCGTGACCACGGTCCTGTTCTCGCTTCCGAACTACGTTCGAGTCGATGATGAGACCTATTATCGCAAGGTTCGATTCGCCAGCCGTTTCATAGCGACCCTTCCGCTCTTCGCGCTCACGGCATTCGTGGCCGGCGGCCTGTTCGATGCGTACACGCTCGCCGCCGAGCTGTCCAGGATACCTGTTCGCTGACCCACCGCACGGCCGGGGCCCTCGAATATATGGCTCGATTCCCACCCTCTTTCGCCGCCGCATGTCTTGCCGTCACCCTTTCGGGGTGCGCGGTCATGCAGCCGACTCCCACCTGGGATCAGTTCGCCGGTCTGGCGCGGGCCGAGTCGGACATCGAGCTCAGCTCTCAGGTGCAAGGGACGGGCGAGACGATCCTGCTCATACACGGTTTCGGGCTGCACTCCTATACCTGGCGGCATCTGGACCACGAGCTCGCGGAGCGATACAGAGTCATCGAGCTGGATCTCAAGGGCTTCGGGGATTCGCCGAAGCCCCAGGACGGAAGGTACAGCATCTACGATCAGGCCCGGCTGATTTATCAGTTCATAGTCGAGGAGAATCTGGAGGACTTCACTCTGGTCGGTCACTCGTTCGGCGGGGGCGTGGCTCTGGTCGTGGCCTTGCATTCCCTCGAACGCTCGCGGAACCGCCCGAAGCGCCTGATCCTGATAGACAGCGTCGCCTACGAGCAGAGGCTTCCCGCATTCATCCGCATGCTCGCCACGCCGGCGCTGGGGCCGCTCATGCTGTCCATAACCCCGGACAGGTATCAGGCGTATTCCATCCTGCGACTGGCTTATTACGACGACAGCGCCATAAGCACGGACCAGGTGGATGCGTATGCGGCGCCACTGGGATTGGAAGGTTCGCATCATGCAGTGCTCCACACCGCGCGGCAGATCGTGCCCTCGGATATCACGGAGCTCTCGCAGATGTATCCCAGAATCGACTATCCCACTCTGATCCTGTGGGGTCGCCAAGATTCGATCGTGCCCCTGGAGGTCGGAAGACGCCTGCATGCGGCGCTGCCCGATTCGCGCCTGGTCGTCGTGGACAAGGCAGGGCATCTGGTTCACGAAGAGCAACCGGTGAAGAGCCTCGAGATCATCAAGTCGTTCCTGGGCCTCGAATGATGCCACGGGCTCGGTGCACGGCGACTCGGGCGCTGGACGGCGCCCGCCCCCCTGCCATCCGAAGGTGAGGGCGAGAGCCGGACGGCAGGGTCGCGGGCAGGCGCCTGCGGCAGGCTGCGCGCCTGCCGCGCGGGCATCATTCCCGCAGAGCCTGGACGTCCTGGCTGGCCAGGGAGCGGGCGAGATGGACGAGGTTCACGAGCTCCCCGCGATGGCCGTGGCGATCCTCTCCGCGGGCCCCGCCGGCGAGCGCTGCCGCCTCCTCGTATCCCCAAGCTCCCAGGTACTGCCCGCCCTTGAGCAGCTGTCCGAGACCCGCCACCGCGGCGGCGAAGCGGAAGTTCGTCGAGGCCGAACGGAGATCGTCCTGGATGTCCGCCGAGAGCAGCGGTTGCTCGACGAGCGTGCTGCGGTCGCCGCCGGGCGCCTTGTAGCGCAGCCGCAGGAATGCGAGCTCGGCGTCCTCGGAAGAGCTCGGGACGGGACTCGTCTCGCCGTAGCGCAGGGGCTCCAGACGCTGGCCGCCGGATCCCACCAGGGCGATCTCGTAGAGCGCGGTCACGGTGTGGCCGGCGCCGATCTCGCCCGCATCCACCGCATCGTTGCTGAAGTCCTCGCGCCGCAGCGCGCGGTTCTCGTAGCCGATGAGTCGGTACTCCGCGACCACCTTCGGATTGAACTCGATCTGGATCTTCACGTCCTTGGCGATGGTGGCGAGGGTGCCCGCCATCTGGCTCACCAGGACCTTGTTGGCTTCGCTCAGGCCGTCGATGTACGCATGATTACCGTTGCCGGCATCCGCGAGCTGCTCCATCAGATGGTCGTTGTAGTTGCCGGTGCCGAAGCCCAGCGTGGTGAGCGCTATCCCGCTCTTGCGTTTCTGCTCGACGAGGTCCTTGAGCGCTTCGAAGTCGACGGTGCCCACGTTGAAATCCCCGTCCGTGGCCAGCAGCACGCGATTGATGCCGCGGTCCACGAAGCCTTGCTCCGCCATGGCGTACGCGAGGCGGATGCCGGCGGCGCCGTTGGTGCGCCCGCCGGCGCTGAGCGCTTCGAGGGCGGCGTGGATGCGCGCAGTCTGATCGCCAGGCGTCGGCTCCAGGACGACGCCCGTGCCGCCGGCGTAGACGACGATGGAGACACGGTCCACGGATCGAAGCCGCTCGCTCAGGAGCTTCAGCGCCGACTTGAGCAGCGGCAGCTTGTCGGGGGAGCGCATCGAGCCCGAGATGTCGACGAGGAACACGAGGTTCGCAGGCGGGAGCGCTTCGTTCGCGAGCTCGTAGCCCTTGATGCCGATGTGCAGCAGGTAGGTGTCGGCATTCCACGGCGTGGGCGCGATCTCGGTGACGACGTTGAAGGGCCGGGTGCGCTCGCGGGGCGCGGGGTAGTCGTAGCGGAAGTAGTTGATCATCTCCTCCACGCGAACGGCGTCGCGCAGGGGCAGGCGCCCCTGGCTGAGAAACCGGCGCACGTTGGCGTACGATCCCGTGTCCACGTCGATGCTGAACGTGGAGACGGGGTGCTCCGTTACCCGTTTGACGGGGTTGTCGTCGATGTGCGCGTAGCGTTCCCGGTCGACGGGCTCCGATGGCAGGCGCAGATCCGCGAGATCCTGCATCACCGCTCCCCCGGCCCGGGACGGAAGAGCCAGTGCCGTGACCTCCGCCGGCGCTTCGGCCATGACCGCCTGCTCCCGGCGCTTCGCTTGGAGATGAGTCGAGGGATCGACCTCAGCTTCGTCGGCAGAGTTGGATGTTCGCTCGTTGCCGGAAGTCTGGTGAATGCTTCCGGGCTCGGATTGGCAGCCCATCAGCAGCGTCAAGGCGAGGGCTCCGGCCAGGGCCGGCGATACCGATGTCCGCGCGTGCATGAGTCTTCTCCTTCTCGTTTGAAACCGGATGTCCGCGGTGCGCCAACCCAGTCCGGGTCGCGCTCGGGTCTACAAACGGCACAGGCGGGCGCGGGGGTTTCTCCAGCCGGCTTGCCTCGCATGGGGGGTTCCCGTAGGCTGTTCGAAAACGTCGGACAAGAACCAAAATCGTGCAGCGCGGAATTCGGCCACGCGCCGCACGGCGCAAAGCGGAGGACGGAATCATGAGAACGTTTCTGAGCGCAGTCTTCGCGGTCGTCCTGATCGCGGCCCCGACGGGTCGGGCCGGCGCGGACACCGCGGCCATCGGTACGCTGCCCCAGGGCTCACTCGGCTACGCCATCGCCTCGGCGGTGGCCAAGGTCGCGACCGAGCACTCCGGCCTCCAGGTGCGCGCCGTCGGGCTCGGGGGGTCGAACGTCTTCATTCCTCAGGTGAACAACGGAGAGATCGAGTTCTCGACCTCGAACACCGTGGAGGTGGGCTACGCATACCGGGGAACGGGCAACTTCGAGGGCCGCTCGCACGAGGACATCCGAATGGTGGGGGCGCTGGTGCCGTTTCGCGTCGGCATCATGGTGCGCAAGGATTCCGATTACCAGTCGCTCAGGGATCTGGCGGGTCGTCCGTTCCCGACCGACTACACCAGCCAGAAGCTCGTCGAGGCTTTCCTGGAAGCCATGGTGCGCACTGAGGACATGGGGGTGGACGATTTTCGCCGCGTGCCGGTGCCCAATTTCGTCAAGGGTGTGGAACTGCTGACCACCGGCGAGGTGGAGGGCGCGCTGCTTGCACCGGGCTCGTCCATCGTGAAGAAGGCGGACGCAGAGGTCGGCGTGCGGTTTCTGTCTCTTCCCGATACGCCGGAGGCGGAGAAGGCGTTGCAAGCGGTCGCGCCCAACGCGTATCTGGCCCAGGTGGAGCCGCACCCCAAGCTGAGCGGGATCGTGGCCCCCGTGACTTTGATGGGCTACGAGTACACGCTCATCGTGGGTAAGGACGTCCCCGACGAATTGGTCTACGAGCTGGTCAAGACGGTGCACCAGAATCAGAAGGCGCTGGCCGCCGCGCACGGCATCTACAACAGCTTCGACCCGGCCCGCATGGCCCTCGAGGTCGGAGTCCCGTATCACCCGGGAGCCGTGAAGTACTATCGCGAGGCGGGACTCTGGCCGCCCAAGGCGCCCAAGATCTGACAGAGCGTGGCTGAGCCCGGGCGCGACGCGCCGGCCCGGCCGCGATCGCTTCTCGTGCACGGGCTCATCGCCGTTCTGGCGGTGAGCCTGTGCCTCGTCTCCATCGCTTGGGGTGTCGGCCTGCACCGCACGCTGGGGCTCGCGCTCTACACCGAGCAGTTCCTCGCCGTGATGCTGGCGCTCGCGCTGGCGCTCGTATTCCTGCACGTCCCCGCGCGAGGCGGGGATCGAGCGCGCGTTCCTTGGTACGACGCGCTGGCTGCCGCCGCCGGCTTCGGGGCTGCCATGTACGTCGCGGTGCGTTACGAGCGGCTGGTGGAGCAGGCGGCTTACGAGCCGGCGAGCAGCGTGGCCTACGCCAGCGTGCTCCTGCTGCTCGTGCTGGAAGGGCTGCGCCGCACTGCGGGGCCGGCGCTCGCCGCCATCGTGTCGGGGTTTCTGTTCTACGCCCTCTTCGGACATCTGGTGCCCGGCCGCCTTCAGGGCCGCTCGCTTAGCTACGAGCGCATGGTCGCGGATCTCACCCTTGATCCCAACGCACTGCTCGGTACGCCGATCTTGATCGGCGCTACCATCGTGGTTGCCTTCGTGCTTTTCGGCCACCTGTTGAATGGGTCGGGGGGCGGGCGCTTCTTCACCGACCTGTCGACCGCGCTGATGGGGCGCTACCGAGGCGGATCCGCGAAGATCTCCATCGTCGCCTCGGCGCTGTTCGGCTCCATCTCGGGGAGCGCGGTCTCCAACGTGGTCTCGACCGGCGTCGTAACCATTCCGCTCATGCGCCGAGGCGGTTACCCCGCGCCGGTGGCCGGGGCCATCGAGGCGGTTGCCTCCACCGGGGGCCAGCTCATGCCCCCGATCATGGGCGCTTCCGCCTTTCTGATGGCGGAGTTTCTGGAGATCGGTTACCCGGAGGTGGTGCTGGCCGCGCTGGTTCCGGCCATCCTGTACTTCGCAGCGCTTTTCATCCAGGCTGATCTGCGGGCGGCGCGCGCCGGCATCACGCGCGTCGCCGAGAAGGACATTCCGCCGCTTCGCCCCACCTTCGCCAAGGGATGGTTCTTTCTGCTCCCTTTCGTCGTCCTCGTCGGCGCGCTGTTCTGGCTGCACCTCCAACCCGAAGAGGCCGCGCTCCATGCGGTGCTGGCCCTGCTGGTCGTGGCGCCCGTCGCGGCGGCCGATCAGGCCGGGGGCTTGTGGGCAGGGGCGCGCGCGACGGCTCGGGCGGCTTACGACAGCCTGCAGCGCACGGGGCTCGTGGTTCTGGACATATTGATGATCACGGCGGCCGCCGGCCTGATCATGGGCGTCCTCAACTTCACCGGCTTCAGCTTCGCGCTCACGCTGGTGCTGGTGGAGCTCGGTGCGCAGAGCGTGCCAGTGCTGCTCCTGGTCGCCGCGCTCATCTGTATCGTGCTCGGGATGGGTATGCCCACCATCGGCGTCTACGTGCTGCTCGCGGTGCTGGTGGCTCCCTCGCTGGTCGAGCTCGGCATCGCCCCCAAGGCGGCGCACTTGTTCGTGCTGTACTTCGGAATGATGTCGATGATCACGCCGCCGGTGGCCATCGCCGCCTTCGCCGCTGCCACCCTGGCGGGGGCCCCGGCCATGCGCACCGGGCTGGAAGCCGTGCGCTTCGGCTGGCCCGCCTACGTCGTACCCTTTCTGTTCGTGGCCTCGCCGAGCCTGCTTCTGCTCGGCACGCCCTGGCAGGTGACGCTCGCCGTCGTCACCGCGCTCGCCGGCGTGTGGCTGATCTCGGTGGGTGCGGTGGGGTATCTGGTGCGTGCGTTGGGACCCTCTCGGCGGCTGGGGTTCGTGCTGGCGGGTCTGCTTCTGATGGTGCCGGCGGGTGCGTTCGGCGGTGCGCTCGCCACCGATCTCGCGGGCCTGCTGCTCGGTGTCGCTCTGTCGCTGCGTGAGCTGGTGAGAAAGACGGACTAGTCGAGGCGCGGGGTGTCGGCCAGCTCGCGGCGGTCGGCGAGAAACGCCAGGGTCGCGGCGTTGAAGGCGTGCGGGTTCTCCATGTTGCTCAGGTGGCCCGCTCCGTCGATCACGGTGAAGCGTGCATTCGGGATCTGGCGCGCCATCTCACCCATGAGCTCGGGCGTGGTGAGGCGGTCGTGCTCGCCGACCACGACGTGGACCGGCGCCTCGATATCGGCGAGTGAACCGATGTGAGTCTGCGTTACCGTGGCCTCCAACGCTTTCAGGTACGAATCCTTGCGCAGGGCGGCGATGCTGTCGATGAGCCGCCGGCGGATTCTCTCATCCGCCGCAGGCCCGGCCAATCGCGCCGCAAGGCCGGGAGCGATGTCACGCGGGCTTTTGCCCGCGAGCAGCGGTGCGCGGCGCGCCTCGAGATAGGCCGTGCGCTGCGCCGGCGACAGATGTGCGAACCCGGCATGCGTGTCGGCCAGCGTCAAGGTCGCGACCCGCGCGGGGCGGGCGAAGTAGAAATGCTGGGCGATGCGTCCGCCCATCGACAGCCCGACGAGGTGCGCTCGCCGGACCTTGAAATGATCGAGCAGACGCTCGAGGTCGTCCGAAAAGGCCGAGAACTCGAGCGG
>CAZPFD010000135.1:0-2658 GCA_964585725.1 uncultured Ectothiorhodospiraceae bacterium
GGTCAGCTCCTGCTTGACGCGATCCGGATCCGCATCCGGCTTGTCGATCTTGTTGATGGCGACCACCATGGGAACGCCCGCGGCCTTGGCGTGCTGGATCGCCTCCACCGTCTGCGGCATGACGCCGTCGTCGGCCGCCACCACCAGGATGACCAGGTCGGTGACCTGCGCGCCGCGCGCGCGCATGGCCGTGAACGCGGCGTGGCCCGGCGTGTCCAGGAACGTGAGCGTGCCGCGCTCACCCTCCACACGGTAGGCGCCGATGTGCTGGGTGATGCCGCCCGCTTCCCCGGCCGCCACCTTGGTGCGGCGGATGTAGTCGAGCAGCGAGGTCTTGCCGTGGTCGACGTGGCCCATGATGGTCACCACGGGTGAACGCGGCGCCGTCTCCCGCGTCTCCTCGCTCGCGCGAAGCACTTCCTCCTCGATGGCGTTCTCGCGCAGGATCTTGGGCTTGTGTCCGAGCTCCTCCACGACGAGGGCCGCGGACTCCTGATCGATGACCTGGTTGATGGTCACCATCATGCCCATGTTCATCATGCCCTTGATGAGGTCGGACGCCTTCACCGACATCTTCTGGGCGAGCTCGGCGACGGTGATGGTCTCGGGGATGGTGACCTCGCGCACCACCGGCGCGGTCGGCATCTCGAACCCGTGCTTGGTGGGCGCAGGGCGCACGGCGGCGCGCGGCTTGGGCCGCGCCCGGCGCCGGCCACTGCGATCGGTGGCGACGTGCAGCTCCTTGCGCGCGCGCTTGGGCTTCTCGGCCTTCTCGAAGCGCTCTGCGCGCTCTTCCTTGCGCGGTCCCTTGCCCGGGCGCTCCGCCTTGCGGCCCTTCGCCTCCTTGGCCGGCGCCTCGGCGGGCGCGGGCTCGAGCACGGGCTCGGGGGCCGCTTCGACCGCCACCTCCTCCTCGGGCGCCGCCTCTACCTCTTCGCGCTGGCGCTTGCGCGCCTCCTGTTCTTCCTCTCGACGGCGAGCTTCTTCGCGCTCGCGCACCTCCTGCTCCGCGCGCAGCTTCTCGTCGAGCTCCTGCTGGCGCCGCTTGGCCTCCTCGTGGAGCGCGCGCTTCGCCGCTTCCATGCGCTCCCGGCGGGCGGAGGTGTCCGTCATGCGCCCGCGCAGGGGGCGCTCGTCCACCGGCCGCTCGTAGGTGCGGCGCTTGCGCACCTCGACCAGCACGGTCTTGTGCCGGGGCTGAGGACGCCCCTGCGGCGCGCTCTGCTTGAGCTCGCTCACTGACTTGCGTTTCAGGCTGATCTTGCGCGGCGCGGCGCCCTCGCCGTCGCCCGTGCCGTGCAGCCGGCGCAGGTACGAGAGCAGCTGCGCCTTCTCCTCGTCGCTGATGCGCTCGTTCGCCTTGCGCTGGGGCAGACCGGCTTCGTTCAGCTGGACCAGCAGGCGGTCCACGGGGGTGCCCACGTCATCGGCCAGCTGCTTGACCGTCACTTCTGCCATCTACACTTACCTCCGCAAATCCTTCAAGCTTGTTTCTCGTCTTCGAACCAGGACGCCCGGGCCGCCATGATCAGCTCGCCCGCCTGCGCCGCATCGAGATCCGTGATCTCGGTCAGGTCGTCGACGGCCAGCTCGGCCAGGTCCTCGCGCGTCACCACGCCCTGGCTCGCCAGCTTGTACGCGAGCGCCGTGGTCATGCCTTCCATCTCGAGCAGATCCTCCGCCGGCTCGGCCTCGCCGAGCACCTCTTCGCTGGCGATGGCGCGCGTGAGCAGCACGTCCTTCGCGCGCGCCTGGAGCTCTCGGACGATCTCCTCGTCGAACTCCTCGATCTCCAGCATCTCGGACTCCGGCAGATAAGCCACCTCCTCGATCCCCGAGAAACCTTCCTGGATGAGGATGGAGGCGACCTCGTCGTCGACGTCGAGCTGTTCCTTGAACATGTCGAGCAGCTTCTGCCCTTCGGCTTCGTGCTTCTGATCGGCCTCCGCCGCCGTCATGACGTTGAGCTCCCAGCCCGTGAGCTGGCTCGCGAGGCGCACGTTCTGTCCCCCGCGGCCGATGGCCTGGGAGAGCTGATCCTCGGCGACCGCGACGTCCATGGACCTGGCTTCCTCGTCGACGACGATGCTCGCGACATCGGCCGGCGACATGGCGTTGATCACGTACTGCGCCGGGTTCTCATCCCACAGAATGATGTCCACCCGCTCGCCGGCGAGCTCGTTGGAGACTGCTTGCACGCGCGATCCGCGCATACCCACGCATGCCCCCACGGGATCGATGCGCGGCACGGTGGTGCGCACACCGATCTTGGCGCGCGAGCCGGGGTCCCGCGCGGCACCCATGATCTCGATGAGCCCCTCGCCGATCTCGGGCACCTCGAGCTTGAACAGCTCGATGAGCAGCTCGGGCGCGGTACGGCTCACGAAGAGCTGCGGGCCGCGGGTCTCCGAGCGCACGTCGCGCAGGTAGCCGCGCACCCGATCCCCGGGGCGCAGCGCCTCGCGCGGGATCAGCTCCTCGCGCAGAATCACCGCCTCCGCGTTGCTGCCCAGATCCAGGATCACGCTGCCGCGCTCCTGGCGCTTCACGACGCCGGTTACGAGCTCGCCCACCCGATCCTGGTACGCTTCGACCACCTGGGCGGGGGGGGGGGGGGGGGCCCGGCGGGCCCGGGCCAGCAAGAGGGGGTGGGAGGCG
>CAZPFD010000135.1:2668-10268 GCA_964585725.1 uncultured Ectothiorhodospiraceae bacterium
GGTCTGCGCGGCAATGCGGCCGAAGTCGACCGACTCCATGGGCTCCTCCACGTAGCCGCCGACCTCGACGTCGGGCTCGCGCTGCTTTGCGTCGCTCAACCGCAACTGCTTGGCCGGGTACTCGATCTCCGCGTCGTCGGGAACCACTTCCCATCGCCGGAAGGTGGCGTAGTCGCCACTCCTGCGGTCGATGGACACACGGACGTCGATATCCTCGGCGTGGCGCTTCTTGGTCGCACTGGCGAGAGCCGCCTCGAGGGCCTCGAATATCGTGTCTTCGGCAACGCCCTTCTCGTTGGACACCGCCTCCACGACCATCAAAATCTCTCTGCTCATCGGCCTACCTTCTCACCCGGCGGACGGCCTGCTCACCACGCCGCCGCTGCCTCCGTTACTCCTCGGGCACGAGCCGCGCCGTGTGGATCATCTCGTAGGGCACGCTGCGCTCTTCGCCCTCCTCCATCACGACCACGCGACCGTCCCGATAGCCCCTCAACTCGCCCTTGAATCGGCGCCGGCCTTCCAGCGGCGCCTGCATGCGGATCCGCACCCGCCGCCCGGCGTGCTGCTGGAAATGCTTCGGCGTGAACAACGGCCTGTCCAGTCCCGGCGAAGACACCTCCAGGGTGTAGGACCCGGCGATGGGATCCTCCACGTCCAGCACACCGCTGATCTGGTGACTCACTTGCTCGCAATCGTCGAGCGTAATCCCCTCGGGGCTGTCGATGTAGACTCGCAGCAGGGAGCCGCCTCCCCTGCCCGGCATGAGCTCCAGGCCGAGCAGCTCGTAGCCGAGCCCCATCACCGCGGGCTCGATGAGCTCGTGCAGCTGCCTGACCTGCTCGCGCATGACGGCCCCGAAAACAAAAAGTGGGCCCGAAGCCCACTTTCCATCCACACCCTGAGAGACAACTAATAAGTATATCCCCGCTGTCCCGAAGGGCCAAGACGTGCACGGCCCGCAGCCGCGCCGCGGGGGCTTCTCACCCGGCCCGCGCAGCCACCCCGGGGTTCCCCGTTCGGCTGCGCTAACCTCTTGACGAACAGCGAATTTTATTGAATGTCCGGGGTCCGCGCAAGCGCCCGGGCACGCGCGTCGCCCTCAGCTGCCGCGCCGGATCTCGTGATCCGCGTTGACGGCGCAGTGAGCCACCGCGTCGCCCAGCACCCGCTCCTGCTGCGGCCGCGAGAGCCCGTGACGCAGCGTGATGTAGCACACCTCGCGGCGGCTGTCCCAGGACACGCAGTAGTCCAGGCTCTCCTCCCGCTCGCGGCGTCCGGCGCGGACCTCGTCGTCGTACTGCTTGTTGTGCGCCCGGCACCAGTCCCTGACGCCGCTCGTCAGCGGAATCTCGAACACCACCGTCCCGAAACGCGCCACGCTGTGGGTGTCCTGGGGCGCGCGCTCCGCTGCGGTGTCCTCCGCTCCCGCAGCGGCCTGCGCGCCCAGGCCCAGCGCCCCCGCCAGCACCCAGAGTCTCCGCGCGCACCGGGCGCTCATAGACCCGGCCCGTGCTTTTCCGGGTCCAGGCCCGTCAGCAAGCCGTACTCCCATTCGTCCCCCCCGGCGGGGGTTGCCGCCTCTTCGGCCGCCTCCCCGCGGCTGCGGCGGATGACCAGCGCCACGTCTCCGGGCGCGAGCAGGAAACGCGGCACCGAGGTCTGGCGCGGCTCCGCGAGGAACTCGCGCAGATCGAGCTCGCGTCCGAGCTCGCCGCCGATATGCCGCCGCGTACCGCCGTCCGCCACGTGATCGTGGAACCGCCCGCGCTCGTGCTCGAGCCAGTGCCGCGCCTTTTCTCGATTGATGCGCGTGTAGCGATACAAGCCGGGGCTCCAGATGACCGCCTGATCGACGACGTAGCGCCTTCCACTCATGAACGTCACTCCCGCGGCTCGCCTGCCCAAGATTATAGCCATCCACGTACGCCCGCGAGGCGCAGCCGCCTGCGTCCCCCCGCGTCCCCCCGGCAACGGTTGCAACGCGGGCGCCCGCGGCTACCATGAGGCGCCATGATCGGGGATCGCCTCTCCGGAAGCCGGCTGCTGCTCCCGGCCCTCGCCCTGTGCGCGGCCTTGCCGGCGCTCGCCGCGGCGCCGCAGGAGAAGTCCGTAAGCGTCGAATCCTCCGTCGCGGCCGGGGACTGGACGGGGGCGCGGTTGCGCAACCTGCCTGCCGGCGCCTCGCTGCGGATACAGATCACGACCGAGGGCGAGTTCGCGGTGCTCCTCCTCGATGGCGCCGGCTACCAGCGCTTTCCCGAAGTCGACTCGAGCCTCTTCCGGGGACGCGTGCACGAGCGCATCGAGTTCACCGCCTCGATACCCGAGGCGGGCGACTACTACCTGATCATCGACAACCGCGACGGTGACACGCAGCGCGACTTCACCCTGACCGCGCGGGCGGCGCGCGGGGATAACGGCGGCTCAGGCGAGCGCGGAGCAAGGCCTCTCGACGAGCAGCTCGCCCGGATCGCCGCGTTGCTCGAGCGGGTGTTCGTCTTCGACGCGCTCGACATGCGCGCCGTGCGCTGCGCCGACGGCGGGTCCGGCGGGTCCGGTGCGCCCGACGACGCCGTCGTCGTCTGCGTCGAGTACGCCCGCAAGCTGCTCGCGACCCTCGAGGACGAGGAGAGGGCGGAGCATGCGCTGCTGTTCGCCACCCTGCACCAGGCGGCCAGCGTGCTCCTGCGTCAATGGGGCTATCCGTTCTACGACGACGAGGACGTGGCGGACGAGCTCGCGGCAGTGCTCATGATCCTGTTCCAGCAGACCGATGCGCTGCGCTCGCACGCGCAGTACATCGCGTCGCTGGCACCGGGTTCGGCCGCCGCTCGCGAGCTCGCGAAAGAAAGCCCGCCCGCGCTCTCGGCCGCGCGCGCCCGCAGCCTGCTGGATCTTCTGCAAGACGCCGAACGGCTCGCGCGCTGGCAGGCGTTGTTGATCCCGCACATGCAGACGGGGTTTCTGAGGAAGATGCAGGAGCGCAGCGCGCCGGCGCGAACGCAGGCGCTCATCGACGAGGAGCTGGCCCGGCGCGAGCCGTAGACGCGCTAGAAGCGGATGCCGAAGGTCAGGCCCGGCATCAAGGTGGTGTCGCCGCCGGGGCCGGTGTCGAGATCCGTGAAGTTGATCAGGAACGTCGCGTTCATGCTCATGTCCCGGTTGAGCTCGTAGTCGATCCCGATCCCCAACGGAATCAGAAACGAGGTGTCGTCGTCCCGATGGTCCGCGTGGACGAAGCCGACACCGCCCTGAAACATGATCTTCGCCAAGGGCTGCCCGGGCAGCGGCAGCCAGTACTTGGCCTGGCCGGAGGCGCCGATCTGGGTCAGGTCCCCGGTGAAGGCGAGCTGCACGAGGGGACCGAGAGACACGTTCTCGTTCACGAAGTAGTCACCGTGAAAGTTCAGGGCGAAGGCGGTGTCATCGGTCGTTTCGGCCAGAAACCCCAAGCCGCCGCCGACCGAGAACGCACCCGCCTCCTCGGCAGCGCCCGTCCCAGGGGCACCCGCCATGACCAGGGCGCCCAGAGCCAGGCTGCGAAGAATCCCGTGGAAGAAAGCACAATCACGCATGTCAGAACGGATACCTCGATCCTCTGCTCTGCCAGGACAGGCCCTTCCCGAGGCTGCGGGCGCCGCCCTCGCTCGCGCGCGCGACGCTCTCCTCGGCAGCGCCGAAAGGCCCGCCGCGCGTGCACCTGTGCACGGTCACCGTGCCCAGGACCGCCGCCAGCAACGCCACCACCAGCACCCGGTTGATGGTGAACAGCGGGGTCCCGGCGGTGCCGCGACGCACCCACCCCGCGCGTGCGCCGATTCTCATCCCGGACGCACGCCGTACGCCGCGCCGCACCCCCCGGCGGGCGCGGCGTACGACGCTAAGCTTCGCAGCCCGGGCTGATCGCCCCCGCGATCACACATGCCGCATGCCCGCTCAGGCCGACTGGCGCCGCGCCTCCTCGCTCTTGGTCTGAGCCGGAGCCTGGGAGGTGGTTCCGGCAGCGCCCGACGGCCGCCGCTCGTCCTTGCCGGCCCCCGCCGCGGCGGTGTCCATCTCGATGGACCCGCGGAACTTGCAGCCGTCCTCGAGCGCGATGCGCGGGGTGTAGATGTTGCCGACCACGGTGGCCGAGCGCCGCAGCACCACGCGCTCGTCGCCGTGCAGATCGCCTTCCACACGGCCCTCCACCTCGACCACCCGCGCATGGATGTTGGCCTTCACGCGCCCCTCCTTGCCCACCGTGACCGCGCTGTTGCCGCGGGTCAGCTTGAGGGTGCCCTCCACGGCCCCTTGAACGAGGAGGTCCTGGTCGCCGGTGACCTCCCCTTTGATGGAGATGGAGGGACCGATGACGGCGGGCTCGCGCGTGGGTGCGGGCGGCGGGGGCGGCTCGTGGGGCTCGAAATGGGGCTGGGGCTGTTCCGGCTCTCGGCGCTCGTGCTTTCTCAGCATGACGGGCGATCCTCCTGGTGGATGCGTGTTTACCCGCAACGGTGCCGCGGCTGACCGCGATTCCGTAGTGTTCACTAACCTGCGCATTAGATTCCCACAGGCACCCCGAGATCTGTGCGCTGGTTCACATTTTGATTCTTCGCAGAGAACGGGCGGGCCGGATCGGCCAGGAGGCGGCGCGCTTCCCGGGTCACACCGGCATCCAGGCGTCGCTCTCGTAGTCGAAGTAGCGCGCCACGCGCACGCCGTCCCAGTGGTACTTGATGTGCCTGCTCTGCACCGGGATGCCCACCGCCTTCGGGCGAAACGCACCCACGCAGCGTCCGCCCGGGTTGCGGACGCTGGGATAGACGAGGCCGTTGCTGCCGGCCGCCCTCAGCGCCGCCCCGAAGGGCTGGCTGGCCGCGTACGAGTCGGGATCGAGGATGCGCGCCCGCTGCGGAGCCGGCAGCGCCCCGACATCGTCGAAGCGGTTGTCGATGCGGCCGACGAGCACACGCATGTCCTCGTAGCGCGGTGCATCCTCGCTGTCCGATGCGAAGCGCGCGAAGTGGTAGGCGGTTTCGCGCAGGGCGGTGACGAACTCCCGCGCGGCGTAGTAGACGCCGTAGGAGCCGTTGCTGAAGCGGGAGCCTTTCGGATTCGGGTGCGTGAACGAGGCCATCACGTAGCTCGCGCCCGGGCCGCTCACCCGGTCCTCGGGCGGCACCAGCCGGATCTCCCCCACCGCGTCGCGGACCCTCGGGTTGACGAGCTGCTCGGCGGCTGCCAGCGCCTCCCACACCGCAGGGTCCGCGGAGACCCGTTCGAACAGGTCGACGGGCGGATAGCGCGACGCGATGATGCGCGTGGCCCGCGACCACGCGACGCGGCGCAGGCGCCGATCAGGACCAGGGTGCACGGGCCGCGTCGAGGTAGGCGCGCACCGCGGCCAGGTCGGTGACATCGCCCGCCGCCATGCGCTCGAGGGGCGTCTGCCCGCAGAAGTGCCGGTTGGGCCGCTTGACCCAGGCGTCGGCCTGCGCCGCATCGGAGTAGAGAATCTGGAGCGCCTTGTACACGCCGGCCACGTAGCCGATACGGCGCACCGTGTCCTCCGGGACGCGCTTCACCCGGCCCGCCTTCCATTCGTAGAACGTGCGCTGCGGCGGCGAGCCCAGGATGCGGCGCATCTCGGCGTTGCTCGCGCCCCAGAGCGCCATGATGCGAAAGAATCCGGCGAGGGCGCTGCGCTCGCTCTCGCGGGAGAGCTCGGCGGGGCGGACGACGGTGTCGGGGCGTGCGCTCATGCGTCGCGGTGGCGGGTTATGCGGATTTGCTTAATTATACACAAATCATGCAAACCTGCCATTCCGCCCGAGAACGGCGGTGCGCCGCGCCCGCGCTCTATGGCGCCCCGTCGCCCAACGCCCGCCACTGCTCGGGCGTGACCCGCCCCACCACGGAGAAGGCGCCCTCCCCCCGCGGCTCGAACACGACCGCCCCGGCCTCGCCGGTGTACACCTGCGCCGCGGCTCTGAGCACGTTGCCGTGGGCGACCAGAACCGTGTTCGTGCCCGGCGCCGGCGGCGTGCCCAGACGCCGGCGCGCGCGCTCGGCGGCCTTGGAGGGTCCCCCGACGAAATGCGCCGCGCGCATATTGAGAATGTCCAGGCTCGTCTCGACGGGCCCCAGATCCAGGAGCCGGGCGGTCTCCACCGTACGGCAGTACGGGCTGGCCAGGACGCGCCCCACGGGGATGTCGAGCGCGCGCAGGGATTCGCCCAGGGCGCGCGCCGTCTCCCGCCCCGCGTCCGAGAGCTGGCGCATGCGGGCCGGATCGCAGCTCTTCCAGTCCGCGGGCTCCTCGACATTGTCGCTCTGCGACCACGAGGTCGGGGCGTGACGGAAGTAGATGTTGAAACCGCCTTCGCGCAGCGCATCGATCAGCGCCCGCCCGGACAGCTGTGGATCATCCTGGGCGCCGGCGCCGCCGCACAGACAGAGGGCGGCCAAGGCGGCGGCAGCCCAGCGCGCCACCGCGGCAACGGCGCCCGTCACCCTCGCGCGGCCGTGTTCTCGATCTCCGCTCACCTGCTCAGTCGTAGCGATACGCCGTGATGTGATCGGTCCCGGACTCCGCGCTCCAGACCTCGCCCGCGCGTCCGAGCATCTGCCGCACGCTTGCGTGCGCCCGCCCGATGGGGAAGGACTCGAAGCGCTCGGCGGCCGGGTCGAAGCGCAGCACCGCGTTCGCGCCGAAGTCGCTGACCCAGACCTTGTCCTCCTCGTCCACGTACACCGCGTAGGCGGCCGGATCGGCGCCCGGGAGCTTCCACTCGCGCCACTCTCCCGTGGCCGGATCGTAGCGTCCCAGCTGCCCGGCGTTCCATTCGCTGACCCACAGCACGCCGTTGGAGTCCGACCACACGCGGCGGGTGCCCGCATTGCCGGTCGGGGGGTCGATCACCTCGACCTTGCCCGTGCGCGTGTTCACGCGACCCAGATACGATCCCGCGAGCGACACGTACCACACCTCCCCGGCGGGGGTCGCGTCGATGCCGTAGGGCCCGTAGCCGCGCGGCGCGTCGTACACATCCATGGCCCCGGTGCGCGGATCCAGCCGACCGTAGATGCCGCTCTGTCCGGTGAACCACAGCACCCCGTCGCCGTCGAAGGTCGCGGTGTTCAGATTGGCGTAGCCCCGACCCTCGGGCAGCGGATAGCGCGTGACCTCGAGGGTCTCGGGGTGCACCGAGACGATGGCGTTGAGCCCGCCGTCGGTCACCCAGGCGTGCCCGTCCGGGCCCACGATGACCCCGTGCGGCCGCGAGCCGTCCCCGAGCGGGATCTGCCTGACGGCTTCGCTCTCCGGATCGAGACGCCCGAGCGCCCCCTGATGCTGCGCCGTGTACCACACGTAGCCGCCGTTCGGATCCGGGGCCACGTCGTGGGGATGCGCGCCGGAAGGCACCGCGTAGGCGGTGATCCGAACCTCGGCCGAGACTGGAGAAACGGTGGCGGCCAGCACCGCAATCACGGCTGCAATCAAGACGGTTCGCATCATTATCGAGCTCCTGGGGGCGCCCACTCGTCATCGGGCCAACAACATAACGCACCTGCTCCGCGCCCGCACGCCGTCACCCCGCCCGCCCGTGTCGCA
>CAZPFD010000136.1:0-6676 GCA_964585725.1 uncultured Ectothiorhodospiraceae bacterium
CGTGAATCCTGCCTACAAAGCCGCGCCGCCCCGCTCAACGTCGGCACGCACCCGGGGCCGCGACGAAGCGGCGCGTGCGCCCAACCGCCGGCGCGGAGAGCTCCGGAGATACGTGCCGCGCAATCGCAAGCCGCCGCCCGGCGGGGCCGAGAACCCTGGCGGATGCACAATGATCCACCACCCGCGCTCCACCGAAGCCGAGGAGGGTTCCGGCACGGCAAGGCTCGGCCCCGCATGGGTTCGAGGTTGCAGGCCCGACGCGGGGCTTGCGATGAAGCGGTGCGTGCTCCGGAGCTCTCGGTTCTCGATGTCTCGCGAGAAACTGCACATCCCCTCACTTGCCTTGAAAGTTCGCCCGGCGCTTCTCCAGAAACGCGCGCATGCCCTCCTCCTGGTCGGCGGTGGAGAACAGCAGCTGAAAGGCCTTGCGCTCCAGCATCAGCGCCGTATCGAGGGATGCGTCCTGACCGGCCAGCAGCACCTCCTTGATCTGGAGCACCGCCAGCGGCGGCATGCGGGCGATGGTGGCGGCCATGTCCAATGCGGTCTCGAGAACCTTGTCGTCGGGGACGACCTCGCTCACGAGCCCCGCGCGCAGCGCCTCCTGCGCTCCGATCGGCTTGCCCGTGAGCACCATCTTCATGGCCTGAAACTTTCCCACGGCGCGGGTCAGGCGCTGCGTGCCGCCGGCGCCGGGCATGATGCCCACGCGGATCTCGGGCTGCCCGAACTGCGCGCCCTCGCCGGCGACGATGACGTCGCAGTGCATGGCCAGCTCGCAGCCGCCGCCCAGCGCATAGCCGTTCACGGCGGCGATGATCGGCTTGGGGCAGTCCGCGATGCTCTTCCACAGCAGGTGCGTCGCCCGCAGCACCATGTCGATGGCGTCGGCCTCGACCATCTCCGTGAGGTCGGCGCCGGCGGCGAATGCGCGCTCATCCCCCGTCAGCACGATGACGCGCACATCCGGGTCCGCGACCAGGCGCTCGAAGTGATCGGCGAGCTGCTCGCGCACCGCCTGATTGAGCGCATTGCGCGCCTGCGGGCGGTTGATGCGCACGAGCGCCGTGGCGTCCTGGGGAAACTCCAGGCGCACCACGTTCTGGGATTCCTCGAACGCCTCTGCGGATTCGTCGAACTCCTCGCTCATGATCTCACTCCTTCGGTAGGAGCGTGCAGGGCATGGACGACCTGCACGCTCCTGGCGGCTGACTGCGACCGGGGCGGCGGGCGGGTCCGCTCCGGCGAGCGGAGCGCTCAGACCCCGAGATAACGGCGTTGGACGTCCTGCGCGTCTCGCAGGTCGGCCGAGCTTCCGGACCACACGACGACGCCCTTCTCGATGATATAGTGCCGGTCGGCGATCTGCGTGAGGGTATCGACGTTCTTGTCGATCACGAGGATCGCCTGACCCATGCTCTTGAGCTCCGCGAGAACGCGCCAGATCTCGGCGCGGATCAGGGGAGCCAGGCCTTCCGTCGCCTCGTCGAGGAGCAGAAGCTTGGGGTTGGTCATGAGCGCCCGGGCGATGGCCAGCATCTGCTGTTCGCCGCCCGAGAGATGACTGCCCATGTTGTGCCGGCGCTCCGCCAGGGCGGGGAACAGCTCGAGCACCCTCTCCAGCGTCCAGGGATCGCCGCGCTCGGCGCTGTTGCGCGCGAATGCCACCAGATTCTCGCGCACGGACAGGTTCGGGAAGATCTGCCGGCCCTCGGGCACGAGCCCGAGGCCGGACTGGGCGACCTTGTAGGACGGCAGGCCGTGGATCGCCTTGCCGTCGAACTCGATGCTGCCAGCATCCGGCTTCAACAGCCCCATGATGGTCCGAATCGTGGTCGTCTTGCCCATGCCGTTGCGCCCGAGCAGGGTCACCACCTCGCCCCCGCCGATCTCGAGGGACATGCCGAAGAGCACCCGCAGGGTTCCGTACGAGGCTTCGATTCCGTCGACAGTGAGCATTTCGTGGTGCCCGGCGTGCTAGCTAGATACGGGAGCGCAAATGCAGGACGGTGTCCGCCCGAGGGCGGGCGGAGCCGGCGCGAGCCGCGCCCGGTTCGCTGCGGCCGCCATCCAAGGCGCCCCGGCTTCAGCCCTCGCCCAGATACGCATCGCGCACTTCTTCGTTCACACGGATCTCGTCCGGTGCCCCGCTGGCGATGGCGCGTCCGTACACGAGAACGGTGATGCGATCCGCGAGCGCGAACACCGCATCCATGTCGTGCTCGACCAGCAGAATGCAGTACTTGCCCTTCAATACCCGGAGATACTCCGTCATACGCTCCGAGTCCGCCGGCCCCATTCCGGCCATGGGCTCGTCGAGCAGCAGCAGCTTCGGGCTGGTCGCCAGCACCATGGCGATCTCGAGCTGCCGTTGCTCCCCGTGGGCCAGATTGCCCGCCGGAACGTCGGCTCGGGCGCCCAGCCCCACCTCCTCCAGGATGGCGCGCGCCGGCTCCTGAAGCTCCGGATCGGCGCGCGCCGCCCGCCAGAAGCGGAAGCTGTGCCCCGACCGCGCCTGGACGCCGAGCGCCACGTTCTCGGCGCAGGTGAAGTCCTTGAGGATGGATGTTATCTGGAAGGACCGTGCAAGCCCGCGCTTGGCGCGGTCGGGGGCCGGCATTCTGGTGATGTCGCTGCCGTCGAAGCGGATTCGGCCGCGGTCCGGTCGCACCATGCCCGAGAGCTGGGCGATCAGCGTGGTCTTTCCGGCGCCATTGGGGCCGATGACGGCGTGGATCTCGTCCGCGCGCACGTCCAGGAACAGGTTGTCGGTGGCGACCACACCGCCAAACGCCTTGCTCAGTCCTTCGACGGCGAGAAGGGCTTCAGCCATGGGTGGACCTGCGCAGATCGAACAGCCCGTCGATGCCGCGCCGCGCGAAAAGCACGGCCACGATGAGGAAGGGGCCGAAGATGAGGTGCCAGTGGACCGTGATCCGCGAAAGCATCTCTGATAGCAGCCAGAAGACGAGCGCGCCCGCGACCGGACCGAACAGGCTCCCCATCCCGCCCAGCACCACCATGAAGATCATCTCGCCCGAGCGCGGCCACCACAAGGTGTCCGGGCTCACGAATTTCTCGACGTTGGCGCTCAGCACGCCCGCGAGCCCGCACAGGACGCCGGCAATCACGAAGGCGACCAACCGGTACCGGTACACCGGGAATCCCATCGCCAGAGTCCGCTCCTCGTTGGAACGCGCGCCCCGGATGACCATCCCGAAGCGCGAACCGACGATGCGCTGGGTGATGAAAAGACTCAGCAGCAGCACGAAGAAGATCGTGTAGTAAAGATGCAAAGGGTCGTCGAGATCCAGCAGGTCGGTCCCGAAGCTGCTGCGGTCGTAAATGATCAGCCCGTCGTCGCTGCCGTATTGCTCGGCGCTCACGCTCAAGAAGTAGATCATCTGCGCGAGCGCCAGCGTGATCATGATGAAGTAGACGCCCCGGGTGCGCAGGCTGATCGCTCCGAAGACCAAAGCGACGAGGGCCGAGACCACCAGCGCCACCGGCCACTGGATGTACGCGCTCTCGACACCGTGGAAGGCCAGGATGCCCACGGTGTACGCGCCGATCCCCAGGTACACGGCGTGACCGAAGCTGATCATCCCGCCATAACCCAGGATCAGATTCAGGCTCACGGCGGCGATGGCCCACACCATGGCCCGGGCAAACACGTTGACGTAGTAGGGCTCGCCCACGGCAGGGGCGACAACCGGCATGAGCGCGCACGCGCCGAGGAGGAATGCGACGAATATCGCACGGGGGGTTTTGAGAGCGGCCAGGGTCACGGCGTCACCGGGGCGGGAACAGGCCTTGCGGCCGGAAGAACAGCACCACCGCCATGAGAATGTAGATGAGCATCGCGGACAGCGCCGGTCCGGCGGCTTCCGCCGCGTTGGCGGGGAGAAAGGCGAGCATGACCTCGTCGAGGAAGGACCGCCCCAGGGTATCGATGACGCCGATGATGAGCGCCGATATGAGCGCTCCGCGGATGGAGCCGATGCCGCCGATCACGATCACCACGAAAGCGAGAATGATGATCTGCTCGCCCATGCCGCTGGTGGCGGAGAGTATGGGCAGGATCAGCATCCCCGCGAGCCCGGCCAGCACCGCGCCCAGACCGAAGACCAGAGTGAACAGGAGCTTGATATTGACGCCGAGCGCACCCGCCATGGTGCGGTTCGAGGCACCCGCCCGGATCAGCATGCCGAGCCGGGTCTTCGATACCAGGAGATACAGGCCGAGCGCAACGAGCAGTCCGACCATGATGATCAGCACGCGGAAGGCCGGATACTGGATGCCGAAGATGAGCGGGACGGCCTGGTCCAGGCCGCTCGGCACCGGCACGGTGAGCCCGTCGGGCGGCCACACGATGAGCGCCAGCTCGTTGAAGAACAGGATGAGGCCGAACGTGGCGAGCACCTGGTCCAGGTGATGCCGCTCGTAGAGCGTACGCAGCACCGTGACTTCCACCAGAATGCCTACCGCCAGAATGGCCGGAACGGCGAGCAGAATGCCCACCACATAAGAGCCGCTCCAGAGGTAGAAGGTGGCGCAGAAGAAGGCTCCCAGCATGTACAGCGAACCGTGGGCCAGGTTCACCAGGTCCATGATGCCGAACACCAGGGTGAGGCCGGCGGCGAGCAGGAACAGGAGGATGCCGAGCTGGAGCCCGTTCAGGAGCTGTTCCAGCACGAGGACCCAGTCCATCGGACTACGACGGTCTATGGAGCTTCAGCGAAAAAGCCGGCGGGGTGCCCACGCACCCCGCCGATCGTCCGGAGGACGAACCTTACATGTCGCACTCGGACGCGTATGAGTCCTGATGATCCTTCAGCACCACATCCACGATCGACGTGGTCCAGACGCCCTCGTCGTCGATGACCACCTTGCGGCTGTAGAAGTTCTGGATCGGGAAGTGATTGTGCCCGATCCGGAAATTACCGCGAACGGAGGGGAAGTCGGCCTTCTCCAGCGCCGCGCGCATGCCATCGACGTCGTCGATATTGCCGTTCACCGCCTCGACGGCGCTCTTGATGAAGAAGATCGAGTCGTAGCTCTGCGCGGCATAGAAGGAGGGATAGCGCCCGTACTTCTTCTTGAAGCCCGAGATGAATTTCTTGTTCTGGGGCGTATCCAGGTCAGGCGCCCAGAACTGGGTCATGATGGTCCCCAGCACGCCGTTCATGCCGGCGTCCTGGAACCGGGGAAGGCTGATGGAATCCAGGGTGTAGACCGAGTAGAGCGGTATCTGCGTATCCAGTCCCGCTTGCTGGTACTGCGTGATGAAGGCGGGACCGTGCTTGCCGGGGTAGAAGATGAACACGGCGTCGGGATTGGCCGACTTCACCTTGGAGAGCTCGGCGGACCAGTCGATCTGATCGGGCCACTTGGTCATGTCCTTGCCGACGACCTGGCCCTTGAAGGTGCGCTCCACGCCCGCGACCATGTTCTTGCCGGCGGCATAGTTGGGGGCAATGATGTAGAGGCTCTTCACACCGCGCTGATTGAGCACCTCGCCCAGAGCCATGGGCGTCTGGTCGTTCTGCCACGAGATGTTGAAGAAGTTCTTGTGACAGTTCTTGCCGGCGAGCTGGGAGGGCCCCGCATTCGCGCTGATCATGATCTTCCCGGCATCGAGCACCACCGGGGACGACGCGAGCAACACGTGGGACCAGATGTAGCCGACGACGATGTCCACCTCGTCGCGCTTGACCAACCGCTCCGTCGCCTGCCGCCCTTTCTGGGGGTTGAACTCGTCATCCCCGTAGATGACCTCTACCTCGAGCGGTCCCATCCTGTGGTCGATGTCTTCGAGGGCCAGCTCGACCGCATCCCGCATATCGTTGCCGATGACCGCCGCGGGCGTCGTCAACGTGGTCACGAAACCGATCTTGATCTTTTCCGCGGCCTGGGCCACAGGCGCAACCAGCAGGGCCAGGGCCGGGAGGAACCAGAGTACGCGTTTGGACATTGGGAAGTCCTCCTCTGTGCGTGCTTTGTTATGTTGGATCAGAGGGCCGTTAGGATACTACGCCAGTTGCGCCGGCACCAAAAGCCCGCGCCCGCGCCCCTCGGGCGCCGGGTGCGTCCGGCTGCGCACGGCCCGGCTCAGAACGGCTGCGCCGGCGGATCGGGGTCATCATCCCAACCGGGCTCCGGCTCGGGGTACTCGCGCAGCCAGCTCTCCACCAAAGCGACGTGCTCGCGCTCCTCCTCCGCGAATACGCGGGCCATCTCCCGGATCCGCGAATCCGCCGCGCTCCGGGCCAGCTCGGCGAAGAAGGCGTGGGCGCGCTGCTCGGCGGCCAACGCCAGACGCAACGCCTGGTGCGGCGTCATCAGGTAATGGGCCTCGTCCGCGGAGGCAGCCTCGGGCGCTTCCGGACCCGGCCACTCCAGCTTCCAGGGCGGAAGCTCGGGCACTTCCTCCTCGGCCACACGCGCGTCGAAGTGCTGCGCGTGCTTGCCTTCGATCTCCGCGAGCTGGCGGAACAGCTTCGCCACCTCGGGATTGTTGTGAACCTCCATCTGGTCGGCGAGCTCCTCGTAGCGCTCCTGAGCCTCCATCTCCATGGCCCGCGCGCGGGCCAGAAACTCGCCGATGCCCATTCCGGCGGCCGCCGGACCGCCGGAGCCGCCCCTGCCGCTCCCCTCGCCGCTCCCCTCGCCGCTC
>CAZPFD010000136.1:6776-10213 GCA_964585725.1 uncultured Ectothiorhodospiraceae bacterium
TCAAAGCCTCAATCTGCGCGCGGACCTCCCCCGGACGGATGGGCAATGGCCCCGGGCGGTGAAACGCCCGCACCACCCCCGGCAGGTCGGCGTGCGCCCGCAGATATCGATAGAACTGCCCGGAGTGGCTCTGCTCGACCACCAGCAGCCGCTGCACCCCGGCGAGCGCCGCCGCCAGGCGCTCACACGGCATCGGCGCCAGCAGGCGCAAGGCGATGAGGCGCACGCGCGTGCCCGCCGCGCGCAGCCCTTGCACCGCCTCGCGCACGGCCCCGCTGACGGAGCCCCAGGTGATCACCGCGATGTCCCCGTCGCCCTCCACGTCGGCCCAGTGCGGGCCGTAGTCGAACCCCGTGAGCTTGTCGCGGCGCTTGTCGAGCTGAGCGCGATGGTCGTCGGCGCGGCTCGAGGGGGTTCCGAGCTCGTCGTGGGTCAGACCATCGGCCGTGTACTCGCCGCCGGGCACGCCGGGGACCGCCATGGGCGAGACGCCGTCGCGCGTGAGCCGGTAGCGGCGGTAGGCTTCGCCGCCGTCGACCACTTGCTCCCGGCTGGCCACGAAGCCCACTGCCGGCGGTCGATCGATGACGCAGCGGGCCTGGCCCAGGAACTGATCGGAGAGCACCACGGCGGGCGCCTGCAGCCGCTCCGCCAGATACACGGCCCACTGCGTGGTGAACAGGCAGTCCGCAACGTGGGTCGGCCCCAGCACCAGATGCGGTGCGTCGCCATGCATCCCGTGGAGCGCGATGTTCAGGTCCGCCTGCTCGGATTTGGTGGGGATGCCGGTCGAGGGCCCGCCGCGCATGACGTTGACCACCACCACGGGCACCTCGGCGGCCACTGCGAGTCCGAGCGATTCGGTCATGAGGGCGAATCCGGGGCCCGACGTGGCGGTGAGCGAGGGCGCGCCGCCGAATGAGGCGCCGATGAGCATGTTGATGGAGGCGAGCTCGTCCTCCGCCTGCACCAGGGCGCCGCCCACACGGGTGATGGCCGCCGCCAGCCACTCCAGCAGGTCCGTGGCGGGGGTGATCGGATAGCCCGCCACGAAGCGCACGCCCGCGCGCAGCGCACCCAGCCCTGCGGCCTCGTTCCCGGTCACGAGCCAGCGGCCGCCAGCGGCCGCCCCGCTTCCGAGGGAGAACGAAACGCCGAAATCGGCGCCCGCCCGGGCCCCGGCGCGCACGGCGTCACGGCTTGCCGCGAGCGCCTGGGGCCCCTTCGCCCCCAGCGTGCCCTCCACCGCGCCGAGCACCGCCGACTCGGCCAGACCGAGCATGGCGGCCACGGCGCCGAGGGCGACCATGTTCGGCCGTCCGCCGGGGACGGCCTTGGCCAGACGCTTCATGGGCAGGGAAAGCCGCCGCGCCCCCTGGGCGGCGATGACCTCCGGGACGTCTCCAGCCTCCGGATCCGAGACGATGACGCTGCGCGCACCCAGGATGATCTCGTCCGCGAAACGCTCCGTGTTGCCCCAATCGAGGGCAACCAGAATGTCGTGCCCGTCGCCCTGGGTGTGCACGGGGTGCCCGCACAGCCTGAGCATGGCGGCGGCCTCCCCCCCGCGGATCTGGGGTCCCACGGAGCGGGTGAACAAACCGTAGCGGCCGCTGCGCGCTGCCGCCTCGAGCAGCAGGTTGCCCGTGGTGAGCGCACCGGCACCGCCGCTGCCCACGACAGCGAGGGCCAAGGAGTCAGTGCCCGCGGAGGGTACCTGCACGATATGCCTCCCATGCAGCCGTCGGGCTGCCCGGATAGCGCGAGTCGAGGCTCGGGATAGCGTCCCTAGCCATGGGCGAGTGTGCATTATATTGCTTCACATAGCTTGATCTGGATCAAGGTATGTGGCTATATATGCATTATAGTGCAGAACACCTTGGGAACCAAAAGTAAGGAGCGGCGCATGGGTCATTCCGCGTATCGCTGGATCATGCAAAAGCCGGGGGAACCTCTGGAGCGCCATTCCTTCGAGCCGTTCCCCCCCGGAGACGACGAGGTGGTGGTCGAGGTGGCGGGATGCGGGGTGTGCCACACCGATCTCGGGTACTTCTACGACGGGGTGCGCACCAACCAGGCGCCGCCCATCGCCCTGGGGCACGAGATCAGCGGTCACGTGGTGGCGGCCGGGGCTCGCGCCCGGGACTGGGAGAGCCGAGCGGTCATCGTGCCGGCGGTGCTGCCGTGCGGAGAATGTGATCTTTGCCGCGGCGGGCGTCCGACCATCTGCCGCCGCCAGCAGATGCCGGGCAACGATGTGGACGGCGGCTTTGCTTCCCACGTCAAGGTCCCGGCGCGAGGCCTGTGTCCCGTGGACGAGGAGCGCCTGGCCGAGAGCGAGCTCGGCCTGGCGGACGTGTCCGTGGTCGCCGATGCGGTGACCACGCCTTATCAGGCCGTCAAGCGCGCCGGCGTCGCGCCCGGCACGCTCGCCGTGGTCGTGGGGGCCGGCGGGATCGGCGGGTACGCCGTGCAGATCGCGCGCGCCTTCGGCGCCACCGTCGCCGCCATCGACATCGATCAGAGCCGGCTCGATGCCATCGCCGAGCACGGCACCGCGCTAGCCCTGAACGCCGCCGGCGCCGAGGGCGCGCGCGAGCTGCGCGCGGCGCTGCGCGATTTCGCGAAGGCTCGCGGACTGCCCGCAGTCGGGTGGGTCGTGCTCGAATGCTCGGGCACGGCCGCGGGGCAGACCACCGCCTGGGGGCTGCTGACCCACGGCGCCACTCTGGGCGTGGTCGGTTTCACGCGCGACAAGGTCGCGCTGCGTCTTTCCAACCTCATGGCTTTCGACGCGCGCGCCATCGGCAATTGGGGTTGCCCGCCCGAGCTCTATCCCGATGCGCTGGATCTGGTGCTCGACGGCAAGGTCCAGGTGGCCCCGTTCGTCGAGCGCCATCCCCTGTCGGAGATCAACGCCGTCTTCGAAGCCGTGCACGCGGGCCGCTGCCACCGGCGTCCGGTGCTGATTCCGGACTGACAGGCACCCGCGCGTGCGCCCGGCACCGGGCGCTACGAATCGAACAGCCGCTCCGCCGAACGAAGGAGGCCGACATGACCAGCGAAGCCACAGCCACCGCCCCGCAATCGAACGGTGAGCTTCTCGACCACGATCTCGTGCCCTACCAGACGACGCCCGGCGTGCGCTTCGAGAAGCGTCCGGCGAAGGGGCCCGACGGCGCCTCGGTGCCCGACCTCTACAACGCCTGGATCACGCTCGACAATCCGCGCCAGTACAACTCCTACACCACGGAGATGGTCAAGGGTATCGTCCACGCCTTTCGCCACGCGAGCAACGCCCGCGATGTGGTCGCGGTGGTGCTCACCGGCGCCGGCGACAAAGCCTTCTGCACCGGCGGCAACACCAAGGAGTACGCCGAGTACTACGCCGGCCGGCCCCAGGAGTACCGCCAGTACATGCGCCTGTTCAACGACGC
>CAZPFD010000137.1:0-453 GCA_964585725.1 uncultured Ectothiorhodospiraceae bacterium
CCGGCCTGTAAGCCGGGTTCTGTCTAGGACAGTCATTCATCTGGGGTGTGCGTCACCGCACACCTCTAGCGACCTACCCGGGAGCGCGCGCGGGCCGCGCCCGTCCCGAAGGACATGCTCCCTTATTTGGTCTTGCTCCGGGTGGGGTTTACCGTGCCGCCGGTGTTACCACCGACGCGGTGCGCTCTTACCGCACCTTTTCACCCTTACCCCGCCGACGGCGGGGCGGTCTGTTTTCTGTGGCACTTTCCGTGGACTCGCGTCCCCCAGGTGTTACCTGGCACCCTGCCCTGTGGAGCCCGGACTTTCCTCCGTACCGCTTTCTCAAGACTCAGGGGTCAGGTCTTGCAATGACGCATCGCCTGGTTTGGGGGTCAGGTCTTGCAATAACGCATCGCTGGGTCCGGGGGTCAGGTCTTGCAATAACGCATCGCTGGGCGATGCGTTATTGCA
>CAZPFD010000137.1:463-10197 GCA_964585725.1 uncultured Ectothiorhodospiraceae bacterium
AGACTCAGGGGTCAGGTCTTGAAGGGGGTCGGCGATGCGTCATTGCAAGACCTGACCCCTGAGCCCCTGAGTCTTGAGAAAGCGGTACGGCGACTGCCCGACCGACTTCCATTGCCTAGTTTGTGGTCATCCGATACCGCTTTCAAGCCCGCAGGGCCAGGGCCCGCTGGTAGAGCTCGCGGCGGCTTCCGCCGGTGATGCGCGCAGCCGCCCTGACGGCGCGCGCGAGGGGCAGCTCCTCGAGCAGCGTGCGCAGGAGCAGATCCACATCGAGCGCTTGCGCCTCGGGCGGGCTCGGATCCCCGTGTACGACGAGCACGAACTCCCCGCGACGGCGCTCCGGTTCTTCGGTGACCCAGGCATGCAGCTCGCCCAGGGTCCCGGGACGCACTGTCTCGAACACCTTCGTGAGCTCGCGCATCACCACCGCCTCGCGGTCGCTGCCGAAGGCGCTCGCCAGATCGCTCAGAGTCGCCTCCACCCGGTGCGGGGCCTCGAACAGAATCAGCGTGCGCGGCTCGTGCGCCAGCTCGCGCAGGCGGCGCCGGCGCGGCCCGGCCCGCGCGGGCAGAAATCCCTCGAAGACGAAGCGATCGGTGGGCAGACCGGCCACGCTGAGGGCGCAGGTGAGCGCGCTCGGCCCCGGGATGGGGACGACACGCAGCCCGGCGGCCTGCGCCTGGCGCACCAGCTCGTAGCCGGGATCGCTGATGAGCGGCGTACCGGCATCCGACACCAGCGCCACGTTCTGACCCTGCTCGAGGCGCGCCAGCACCTCGGGGATGCGCCGTCGCTCGTTGTGCTCGTGCAACGAGAGAAGAGGCTTCTCGATGCCGTAGTGACGCAGCAGCTTCGCCGTATGCCGCGTGTCCTCGGCCAGAATCAGATCGACCGCGCGCAGCGTCGACAGCGCCCGCCTCGTCATGTCATCCAGGTTGCCGATGGGCGTGGCGACCACGTGAACAACGCCGCTGTCGATTGACACCCCTTCCCCCTGGCAAGATACTGGACGCTCAGTTGGAGATTTCATCACAAGGTCAGGCCAAGACGAAGTGAGGGTGCTCGGCACCGCATTCACAACGTCACGATCCCCTTGCTCTTGCAACCATCCTCACCGCCGCGCCGGTCCTCCGCCACCCAGAGAGGCATACGCCTCGCGATGGCGGCGATGCTCTGCGTCCTCGTGGCGGCGTGCGAGACCGTGCCGACGGCGCCTCCGGCGCCCGAGGAGGAGCAGGCCGCACGTTCCCTCGTGGAAGCCGGCAGATTCCGGGAGGCCGCCCAGGCATATCTGGATCTGGCCGGGATGGTGGGCTCGCCGTGGGCGGAGGAATACCGGCTGGCCGCGGCCGACGCCCTCGTACGAGCACAGGATGCCCAGGCTGCGAAGAGCGTGCTCGCAGCCACGGACCTGCGGCGCACGCCGGATCTGGCGGTGCATCGCGATCTGCTGCTCGCACGCATCGCCCTGCTGGAAGGGCGGCCCCAGCGCGTGTTCGAGCTGCTGCCCGAGGTCGTCGAGGGTGAGACGCCGCCGTGGCTGGCCATCGAGGTGCACCGCCTGCGCGCGCAGGCCTACGAGCGGTGGGGCGACCACCTCGCCGCCGCCCGGGAGCGCCAAGCCCTGGAGCTGTGGCTGGATGAGCCCAACGCGGTGCGCGAGAACCGCCGGGCGCTGTGGGAATCGCTCAACCGCCTGACACCGGAGGCCCTGGCCGATGCACGCATCCCGCCCCCGGACACGTTCGGGGGCTGGGTACAGCTCGCCTACGTCACCGGTCAAACGCTCACCGATCCCAGCGCCTTCCAGCAAGCGTTGAGCGAGTGGCGGGAGCAGTATCCGGGGCACCCGGCTCTGCGCGAGATCGTCCCCGAGCTGCGCGAGCTCAGCCTGGAGCGGGCCGAGCCTCCGAAGCACATCGCGCTGCTGCTGCCCTTCGAGGGGCGGTTCTCCCAGGCCGCGGAGGCGGTGCGCGACGGCTTTCTCGCGGCCTGGTTCGCGGACACCGAGAATCCGGCGCGTCCCGCGATCACCGTGCGCGACGCCTCCCCCGCCAACGTGCGCAGCGTCTACGAACGCGCCGTGGAGGCAGGAGCCGACTTCGTCGTGGGCCCCTTGGACAAGGAGTCGGTGAGCACGCTGGCACGCTCCGCTCCCATCACGGTGCCTACGCTCGCTTTGAACGTGGTCTCCCCGGTCGAGGAGACCGGGCCGGCAAACGAGACACCGGCCGCGGGCGAGGACCGGGCCCGAGAGGAGACGGCGCCGGTGGCACCCGTATCGACGGAGGAGGATGCCGGCCCGAACGGCACGCGCGACAGCGGGCTCCCGAAGGCTCTCTATCAGTTCGCACTCTCGCCCGAAGGGGAGGCAGGACGCGTGGCGGAGCGGGCCTGGTTCGACGGACACGAACGGGCCGGGGTCATCGTTCCGGAGGGCGCCTGGGGCCAGCGGGTCGCCGAGGCGTTCACCGCGGCGTGGGAGCGTCTCGGCGGAGTCGTGGTGGAGAGCCAGACGTACTCGAACGACACGCCGGAGATGTCGGCCTCCGTGGAGCGGCTGCTGAACGTCAACGAGAGCCGGGGACGGTGGCTGGCGCTGCGCCGTCTGCTCGGCCGCGACATCGAGTACGAGCCGCGCGTGCGCAAGGACATCGACTTCGTCTTCATGGCCGCCTTCCCGCGCCAAGCCCGGCAGCTGCGCCCACAGCTCAAGTTTCACAAAGCGGAAAACCTCCCCGTGTACGCGACCTCGCACGTCTTCGCGGGCGTCGAGGACGCGTCGGCGGACCGCGACATCGACGGCGTGATTTTCGGCGACATGCCCTGGGTGCTGCTCCCGCAAGCCGCCAACGCGCTGCGGGAAAACATCAAGAACGCGTGGCCCGACTCCTTCGAGGATTATGTCAGGCTCTACGCCTTCGGCGTGGATGCCTACCATGTGATTCCTCATCTCGGCAAGCTGCGGGCTCGCCGCTATGCAACGTTCAACGGAGAGACGGGCCGACTCTCGCTCGACGCCGCGAACCGGATCCAGCGCCAGCTCGTGTGGGCGGAGTTCCGCGACGGCGTTCCGCGGATTGCAGTCACCGACATGGCGCTGCGATGAACAGGACCCGCGCTCAACGCCGGGGCCAATGGGCCGAGGATCTCGCGTGCGACTATCTTCGCCACAACGGCCTCGAGGTCATGACTCGAAACTACCGCGGAGCACGCGGCGAGATCGACCTGATCATGCGTTTGCGCGATACTTTGGTCTTCGTGGAAGTTCGCTACCGCGAACGACCCGATTACGGCACGGGCGCCGAGACCGTGGACCGGACCAAGCGCAGGAAGCTGCTCGCGGCTGCGCGGCAGTATCTGCAACGCCACGATCCAGGCGCTTCGCAACCGTGCCGCTTCGACGTGATCTCGATCACGCGGGGCGACGATGCGCCTCGCATCGAGTGGATACAGGACGCCTTCGAAGCATGAGGAAAAGCGATTGACCAGCATCAACGCAATCGACGGCTCGAACCGAGCGCCGGCGGGCGCAACACCCACGCCGGCACGATACCATCGTTCGTCAGATCAGCGCCGCACAGCCACGGTGTTCACCGCCCTGGCGATGGTGGCCGTTGCGCCGCTGCTGGAGGGCTGCGCCGCTGCGCTGGTGGGAGCAGGGGCGGCTACGACCGCCGTCGTGGCCAACGATCGCCGCACCACGGGGACGATGGTCGACGATCAGACCATCGAATGGAAAGCGCGCGCGGCCCTCGGCAACAACGAGAAGCTCTGGAACGAGAGCCACATCAACGTGACCAGCTACAACAACGTCGTGCTGCTCACCGGTGAGACGCCGAACGAAGCAATGCGAGCCGAGGCAGGCCGCCTCGTGCGCCAGATCGACAAGGTGCGCGGCGTTCACAACGAGCTCCAGGTCGCGGCGCCGAGCGCGATGCTCTCCCGCTCGAGCGACACCTACATCACCAGCAAGGTCAAGTCCTCGTTGCTGGCGGACGGGGACGTTCCGGGCTCGCGGATCAAAGTGGTCACGGAGGCGGGCACGGTGTACCTGATGGGGCTCGTCACCCGCGAAGAGGCGGACAGCGCGACCGAGGTCACGCGCCAGGTCGGCGGCGTGCAGCGGGTGGTCAAGCTGTTCGAGTACATGGGCAAAGCCCCTTTGACATTGCTGCCAGGGCCGGATCACACCCATCAGCAGTAGGAGCGGGCTTGCTCGCGAACGACCGGCCGCGGCGCACGCCCAGGCCGCTCCTACTGGCCGAGGATCTCCCGGTAGACGGCTGCATCCTCCTCGCTGAAGCAGCAAGCGATGATCTCCTCGAAGCGAGCTTCGTACTCGCGCATGGCGCCGACAGCGATGCGCGCCGCCTCCCGCTTGGGAAATCCGTACACGCCGGTGCTGATGGCGGGAAACGCAATGCTCTTCGCGCCCTTGTCGAGCGCTAGATCCAGGGAGCGGCGGTAACAGCTCTCCAGCAGCTTCGGCTCGTCGCGATTACCCCCGCTCCACACGGGCCCCACGGCGTGGATGATCCAGCGCGCCGGCAGCTCGAAGCCCGGCGTCACCCGCACGTCTCCGGTCGGACAGCCGCCGATCTCGCGGCAGGCCTTCTTGAGTTCGGGCCCGGCGGCGCGATGGATGGCCCCGTCGACGCCCCCGCCACCGCGCAGCCCCGTGTTGGCCGCGTTCACGATTGCATCCACCTCGAGCTTGGTGATATCTCCCACCCGGACGGTGATCATCGGTGCTCTCCGGTCGCGTACGATCTCTCGTGTCGAACGAGTTGCAGATTCCAATGCCTGTTTGCCCGCGAACCTCAGCCCCTCCGGTCGAATCGCGAAGGCCGCACATGGCCTCGCAACCCGTCGCCGCCGCTCGCCGTCCCGGGAGGCGGCGGCCGGGTCTCATGGGCGATCGGATTCTAATATGACGAGCGCACTGGCGGTCCTGCTGTTCCTCGGGCTCGGCGCCTGGCTATGGCTCGACACGATGCGGGTACGGGAGCTCGCGGTGCAGGTCAGCCGGCAGGCGTGCCGCTCGGGCGGGGTGCAGCTCCTCGACGAGACCGTGTCCCTGCGCCGGCTGGACCTTCGGCGCTGCCGGGGCCAGGGATTGCGCCTGCGGCGCGTGTACGAGTTCGAGTACAGCACGGACGGCCGCGATCGCCTCTCCGGCAGCGTCACCTTGCTCGGACGGCACGTGCAGGCGATCTACCTGCCCGGCGCCACCGAGCCTACTTGACCACCCGCAAGGGGGGACGGGGCGGCTTTCCTTCGGGGGGCTCGGGCGGCGGCTGCCTGTCTCCGGCGGTCTCCTCCTGGAAGGCCATGCCTACGCCCGTTTCCCTGGCGTAGACGGCGAGCACCGCGCTCGTCGGGAGCACCACATCGTAGGGAGCACCTCCGAAGCGGGCGATGAACTCGATCCACTCGTTGCCGAGCTGGAGGTTGCGCACCGCCTTGGAGGAAATGTTGAGGACGATCTTGCCGTCCTGCACGAACTGCGCCGGGACCTGAACGCCGTCCGTGTCGGCGTTCACCACCAGCTGCGGGGTGAGGTCGTTGTCGACGATCCAATCGTGTATGGCACGTACTAGGTACGGACGGCTCGGGGTCATGCCGCTCGGCGTCGCGCTCCTAAGGGCTGCGACTCGATGTAATCCCGCGCACATTTTAATCGCTCCTGGGCGAGCGTCCAGTCGCCGCACCCGTCAGGGCTCGCGCATCTCGCGCTCCAGCTCGGTGAGGCTCACTTCGAACGCCTCGCGCTCGAACAGCCGACTGGCGTACTGCTGGAGCGGCTTGGCCTGGGACGGAAGGCTGATCCCGTAGTGATGCAGGCGCCAGAGCACCGGCGCCAGGTAGCAGTCCACCAGAGAGTACTCCTCGGACATGAAGTAGCGCGTGCGCGTGAAAATGGGCGAGATCGCGGTGAAGTGATCGCGCAGCCGCTTGCGGGCGGCCGCCGCCGTGTCCTTGTCGCCGGTGTCGATTTCTGCGAGCAGACCGTAGATGTCGCGCTGGATGCGGTAGCGGTAGAGGCGATTGCTGGCCCGTGCGACGGGGTCGACCGGCATGAGCGGCGGGTGCGGGAAGCGCTCGTCCAGGTACTCCATGATGATCTGCGGCTCGTAGAGCACGAGCTCCCGATCGACGAGCGTGAGGATCGTGCCGTACGGATTCAGCTCGTGGAGATCCTCCGGCCTGTCGTCGCCGTACACGTTGTGGATTTCCACATTGATGGCTTTCTCCGCCAGAACGAACCGGACCGCGTGGCTCGAGGGGTCTACGGGGTCTGAGTAAAGGGACATCACCGAACGCCGCGTAGCCAACAACGCCATTAGAGAGCCTCCAATCGTACCGCTTCGGCAGAATTGAGATTGCGCAACGAAAGCGACCCTGCGTCTGAGATCCCGCCTTTCATGAGACGGCGGGGAGGGCGCCGGCGCGGCGAGTCGGTTGGAATCGGGGGCTAGTCCGCATTTCTCACCAGCCCACGGCTGCTGACGCGGATTTGCCCGCATCCAGCCACTCGACGACCGTGCACGCGACAGGGAAGGGACCCGGATCGCTGGCTGGGGGAAGGTGTCAGACGCCGGCCCGGTGCGTCAGTGGATGTCGCGCCAGTACTCTTTGTAGAGCAGGTATGCGAAAACGAATAAAACAGCCAGGAAAAGCAGTACCCACAGACCGATGTCATAGCGCACCATTTTCGCCGGCTCGCCGACGTAGGCCAGAAACGTCGTGATATCCCGCGCTGCGCGCCGGTATTGAGCCGGATTCAGCAATCCCGGCTGCTCGAGCTCCAGCCCCTTGATGACTCGGGTCGTATGCCCGTCGGAGCTCTCGACCTCTTCGTACACCGGCACCTGTATGCCCTGAAGCTCCCAGAGGACGTGCGGCATTGCCGTGCCCTTGAACACCAAGTTATCGACGCCGGCGGGGCGGGCGGGGTCGTCGTCCTTGTAGAAGCTCAACAGATAATTATATATCCAATCGGGCCCTCGGGAACGGGCCGTGACCGACAGATCCGGCGGCGGCGCGCTGAACCAGCGCCGGGCGTCCTCCCGGGGCATCGCCACCGACATGGCGTCCCAGATGCGCTCGGTGGTGAACATGAGGTTGCTCTCCACCTGCTCCTCGCTGAGACCCAGATCCTGCTGCATGTGCTTGAAGCGCATGAACTCGAGCGAATGGCAGCTCAGACAGTAGTTGACGAAAAGCTTCGCACCGCGCTGCAGGGCCGCTCTGTCGTCGAGAGAGACATTGGCCTGGCGCATGTCGACCCCGGGCGCCTGCGCGGCGTGCGCGGATGTGATGCAGAACCCGATGATGAGTGCGAGGGCGGCGCGTCTCATTTCCCGGTCACCCGATCCGGCACCGCCAGCGTCTCGCCCAGTCGCGTATAGATGGGACCGAGCAAGAAGCCGACGAAGTAAAGCACGGGGATGACGGCACCCAAGGCAATGAGAGCACCCTTGTCGGCATCGAATCTCATGGCGTCGAACGCCACGGCCACCAGGATCACGAGTATGAAGGTGCTCCAGTAGAAGCTCGCTGATCGCTCCTTGCTATAGACCCAAAGCAGCAGGAAGAACGCGAAGTAGAGCTCGCCCAGCCGAAAGCCGAGCTCCGCGAGGGCGGGTGTCGGCGGCCGGGTACCCAGATACCCGAGGATCAGGAACGTGACCGTAAAGACGACGATCAGCCCCTTGAACAGCAGGCTGCGGTAGCGGATCGATTTGATTGGATGCCGGTCAATCCAGGGCAGGAAGAACAGAATCACAATGGCCAGCCCCATGGCCAGCACGCCCGTCAACTTGTCCGGAATAGCGCGCAGGATCGCGTAGTAAGGCGTGAAGTACCACAGCGGCTTGATCTCCTCGGGCGTGACCAAGGGATTGGCCGGTATGAAGTTGTCCCTCTCCAAGAACCAGTTTCCGAAGGTCGGGAAGAAGAACATCACGATGGCGAAGAGAAAGAGGAACGCGACGGCGCCCATGATGTCCTTGACGGTGTAGTACGGGTGAAACGGAATGCCGTCCAGAGGAACACCCTTGTCGTCCTTTTTCTTCTTGATCTCCACGCCGTCGGGGTTGTTGGAACCGACTTCGTGAAGCGCCAGGATGTGCAGCACCACGAGCCCGAGGAGCAGGATGGGCAGTGCCACGATGTGCAGCGCGTAGAAGCGGTTCAGCGTCGCATCCGAGACCACGTAGTCGCCCCGGATCCACAGCGCCAGAGCCTCGCCGATGCCGAAGGGCAGCGCGCCGAAGAGCGAGATGATGACCTGCGCACCCCAATAGGACATCTGCCCCCAGGGGAGAAGATATCCCATGAAGGCCTCCGCCATCAGGGTGCCGTAGATCAGCATACCCACTATCCAGATGAGCTCGCGCGGTGGCTTGAAAGAGCCGTAGATGAGCCCCCGGAACATATGCAGGTACACGACGATGAAGAAAAACGACGCGCCGGTGGAGTGCATGTAGCGGATGAGCCACCCCCAATCCACGTCGCGCATGATGAACTCGACCGATTTAAAGGCCTCGTCCGCATCGGGCTTGTAATACATGGCGAGCCAGATGCCGCTCAGGATCTGGATCACGAGCACGAGCAGCGCCAGGGAGCCGAAGAAGTACCAGAAGTTGAAGTTCTTGGGAGCGTAGTATTTGGCGAGATGCTCGTTCCACATCTCCGTGAGAGGGAATCGGGCGTCCACCCAGTCCCGCAGTGCGATGAGGGCGCTTTTCATCACGCTTCCCTGGGCCCCACCCCGACCTCGATGACGTTTTCGCTCACGTAGTGGTAGGGAGGCACCTCCAGGTTGGTCGGTGCCGGGACACCCTGGTAGACGCGGCCCGAAAGATCGAACCGCGAGCCATGGCACGGGCAGAAGAACCCGCCCGGCCAGTCCTCGCCGAGCCCGTGGGTGGCGCCCTCGTCGCGCTCCAGGTACAGCGGGGAGCAGCCGAGGTGGGTGCAGATGCCGATGACCACCAGGTATTCCGGCTTGATGGAGCGGTGCTCGTTCTGAGCGTAGGAGGGTTGCTGCGAGGCGACCTCGGAGTTGGGATCGCGCAGGCGGTCCTCCACCTGATTCAGCGTCGCGAGCTGGCTCTCGGTGCGGCGCAGGATCCACACGGGTTTGCCGCGCCACTTCTCGATCAAGCGCTGGCCCGGCTCCAGCTTGCTGATGTCCACCTCGACGGGCGCGCCTATGGCCTTGGCTCGCGCGCTCGGCTGCCAGGACGCGATGAAAGGCACCGCGACGAAAGCGGCGCCAACGCCGCCGACCACGGAGGTCGCTGCCGTGAGAAAACGGCGCCTACGCCGATCTACGCCTTCGTTCGCCATATGCTGGAGAGTTCTCGAGCCTCAGACCCCTGAGTCCATTCACGCGCGTGATTCTGATTGTTGGCTCAGCTCGGAGCGGCTCGCCGAAGACCCGGGAACCGACACGCGGCTGCGGGCGCGGATCCGCCCGCATCTACCGCGTTGCGCTCGGCAAAGGTGGGGAAAGTGGTGTCAGACACTACTTTCCCTGTGCACAGCCCGGCAGGGACGAGCGAGCGGAAAGGAAAGTAGTGTCTGACACCACTTTCCCTCTGTGCGCCTTTGCTCTCGCGCCCCTTGTATCTACAGGCATCCCCGCGCCCTCGCTTCGCGGGCCGGCGAGAAACGCGGGCTAGCATCCTATATGCTCAGCATCAGGTCAAGGGCCGCTGCCG